>JBGPOV010000054.1:0-23330 GCA_041488255.1 Gammaproteobacteria bacterium
ATCTCCGCTGGTGGCGCTGGGCTACGTTATGTTCGGCGTGGTGTGCCTGGTGCTGTCGAGGCAACTCGCAGCGTCTCCCGCGAAGAGCTGAGTTTTTCCCTTCCCCCTCACCCTACCCCCTACCCCTCACCCTATCCCTCTCCCGCAAGGGGAGAGGGAACCTGAACTCCCTCTCCCTTGACGGGAGAGGGTGAGGGTGATTACCCATCGGCCACGATGTGTGTCCCGGCCGCGCCCGACAGGGCGCGGCCTAGGTTCGGCGGGTCGGTGATGATGGCGCGTCCGTGCGGCATGCCTTCGAGGAAGGAAATCACCGCGTCGATCTTGGGCGCCATGCTGCCCTTCGCGAAGTGCCCCTCGGCGACGTATCGGCGCAGCTCCGGCAGCGTCACGCGCTCCAGCCACTTCTGGTCCGGCTGGTTGAAATTGATCGCGACCTTCTCCACTCCGGTGGAGATGACGAACAGCTCGGCCTGCAGGTCGCGGGCGAGCAGGCTGGAAGCGAGGTCCTTGTCGATCACCGCTTCGAGTCCCTGCAGCTCGCCTTGTTTGTCTTCCAGCACCGGAATGCCGCCCCCGCCGCAGGCCACGACGATGTAGCCCAGCTCGATCATCGACTTGATCACGTCCAGCTCGACGATCCGCTTCGGCTGCGGCGAGGGCACCACCCTGCGCCAGCCGCGGCCAGCGTCCTCCCTGACCGTCCAGCCGAGACTGGCGGCGAGCTCCTTGGCCCTCGCCTCCTCCATCTGCGCGCCGATGGGCTTGGTTGGGTCGCGGAACGCGGGGTCCTTGGGGTCCACCAGCACCTGAGTGACCAGCGTCGCCACCTTGCGCGCGAGGCGGCGGCGGCGGAACTCGTTGTACAGGGAACGCTGGAACATGTAGCCGATGGCGCCCTGCGTGTCCGCGTCGGCGTAGTCGATCGGCACCTCCGGCACCTCGCCCTTGGCGATGCCCGAGCGGCGCAGGATGAACCCGACCTGCGGGCCGTTGCCGTGGGTCAGCACCACGGTCCATCCCGCCTCCACCATGTCCGCGACGTAGTGCGAGGTGGTGGCCGCGGCATTGAATTGGTCGAGGATCGATTGATGCTGTTCGTCGACGATGAGCGAGTTGCCGCCCACCGCTACGATCGCGGTCCGGCTTGCATCCGTCATGCCCCCTCCTGCGGCCGCCCCCTCCCTCTCCCTCCCCCGCACGCGGGGGAGAGCCTGCCCCGGACTTGATCCGGGGGTTGGGGTGGGGGAACACGTCTCGTCATCGTTGAGTCAACCGCTACGGTTCACGCGGCGTCCCGACGCGCGCAGCGAGCGTGACGATGGCCTGCGTGAAGCACTCGAGCGGGGCGCGTGTGATGCCGGCGCCGATCTGGCCCACGCCCGCCTCGCGGTGGGCGATTCCAGTGTTGATGATCGGCGCGATGTTGGTGTCGAGCACCTTGCGCGCATCGATGCCGGCCGGGGTGCCGGTAAAGTTCATCGCCGGCAAGGTGAATCCGTTGTTGCGGCCCAGGGTGATGTGCGTCATCTCACGCGTGTTGGCGATGGCATCCTGCGGAGTGCCCCCGACGAACTGGACGATGGCCGGGGCCGCGGCCATGGCGAAACCGCCCAGGCCCGCAGTCTCGGTGATGGAGCTGTCGCCCATGTCCGGGGCTGCATGCTCGGGTCCATAGCTGGGGAAGTACAGCCCATGCACCACCGGCGCCTGCGCCTCGAACCAGCGCTCGCCGGTGCCGGATAGACGGATGCCGAAACGCACACCGTTGCGCGACATGGCGGTGACCATGCTGCTGTTGGTCACGCCGTGCGCCGCATCCAGCATGACCTTGCACGCCGCCATCGAAAGATTGAGGAAGAAGTGGTCGTTGCCGGCGATGAAGGTGATGGTCTCGGCCATGCCGGCCTGGTCGAATCCGCAGCCCAACGCGGCAGGCACCAGCTTCTTGAGAAACAGCGAGGAGGCGGCTACGTTACGGTTGTGCCCCTCGTCGCCCATCTGCAGCGCCTGCGCCATCAGCGGCTTCAGCTCCAACGGCCCGAGCTTGGCGAGCGCGGCGCGGAGCGCCGGCGCCATGACCCCGGCCATCCAATGCAGGCGCTTGATCACCTCCGGCGAATTGGCGCCGAAGCGCAGCGCCTTGCCCAGGCCCTCGTTCATGTTGCAATAGGCGCGATTGCGTCCCGCCGCGTTCTCGACGATCCACACCGGCATCGACGGGCTGATGATGCCGGCCATCGGGCCCACCACTGCGTGGTGATGAGTCGCCTCGAAGGCGATGGCGCCGCTGTCCGCGAGGCGGCGCGCGGCCCCCGCGTCCGCGGCCCAGCCTTCGTACAAGATCGCGCCGATCACCGCGCCTTGCATCGGCCCGCACATCTGACCCCAGGAGATGGGCGGGCCGGCATGCAGAATCATGCGCTCGCCCAGCCCGGGCACGTCCTCGCGCGCGACGCCGATCCCTGCGAGCACAGGCTGAGCGGCGAGATAGTTCGCATAAGCGGTCTGGTTGCCGGTTTCAACGGCGGGGTGCTGTACCAGTTCGGCCAATGCCCATCCCGCTGCGCGATCGCCGCCCGCAGGCGGCGTCCAATCCACCTGCACCGCCTTCCCGCCGGCCTGCGCGATGGACTCGGCGAAAGACGCGAGCCCGACGTTGATGATGCTCTGGCCGTCTTGAAACAGCGCGCTCACTGAATTCGCATTCTGTGACTGATGGCTCATCGCCGGCTTGCCTCGCTAGTCGCGCGCCGGCGCGCGGCCGCAGACCATGCTCGCGGCAAGCCTGACCGCCTGCGCATTGCTCTGAGTCAGCAACATGCCCGCCTGCGTCAGAGCGTTGGTCTGAGCATCGAAGCCCTGTGGGTCGGCGTCGGTGCCGCAGACGTGTCCCACGAAGACGAGGTTCCTGCCCTGCCGCGCCGCGAGTTCGCGCGCACGTCGCAGGACGGGGACCAGCTCGCCGGCCGGGTTGGCGTTGCTGCCATACCCGAGCACCACGTCGAGCAGAATCACGGCGGTCTCGGGGTCCTCTGCCTCTTTGGCGATGCGCTCGTTGCGCAGCCGATAATCGATCATCGGATGGGGACGGCCGCGGGTGAACACGTCGTCGCCGAGGTCGATCAGCGTGTGATGGTGGCTGCGCCAGAGGTCGGTCAGCCCGCCTTGAGGCCGCGCCGGTGTGTTCGAGTAGACGTCGGCCAGGCGCTCGTCGAGCAGCAGGGCCGCCTCGTAGCAGAAGGTCCCGCCGCTATACAAACCGCGGATATAGCGCTGGCCAGGCCCGAGCGGCGGCAACCCGACCGGCGGCGGCTGCGCGTCGCCGTACGACTGGCGCGGTATCTCGCCTCTGACAATGGCGACGGCGGCGCGCGCCGCGTCCTCCAGCGTCCTGGCCCCGTGGACTCCGCCGCCCGAGATCTTGGACGGGTCCGCGCCCAGGAAGTTGACCACCACCGGTTTGCCCGCCTTGCGCGCCTCGCTCAGGATGCGCTCGGCGACTTCCGCCGCGGGCGGCTTGGAAATCAGCACGATCACCCTGGTGGCGGGGTCGGCCGCCAGATCCTTGAGGCCCTTCGACATCGCGATCCCGCCGATCTTGCGGTGCAGGTCGCGCCCGCCGGTCCCGATCGCCTGGGACACTCCCAGTCCTAGCCGGTCGATGAGCACCGTGACCTGCTGCAGGCCGGTGCCCGACGCCCCGACCGCACCGATCGGTCCGCGTTTGACCACATTGGCGAACGCCAATGGGACGCCGTTGATGATGGCGGTCCCGCAGTCCGGGCCCATGACGATCAGGTCCTGGTGGCTGGCGAAGCGCTTGAGAAGCAGCTCCTCTTCCTCCGACACGTTGTCGCTGAACAGCATGACGTTGAGCCCCAGGCGCAGCGCCTTCATCGCTTCGGCCGCCGCGTATTCGCCGGGCGTGGAGATCAACGCCATATTCGAAGCACCGGCGGCGTTCAGCGCCATCTCGATGCTGCGCGGCTTCGGCGCGGCCGCGGGCTGCCCTGGGCCGCTGTCCGGCTGGCGTGACAGGTGCTTCAGCGCCTCCTCGATGGCGCCCGCCAGAGCCGACTCCGATCCGCGCACCACGATCAGCAGGTCGGCGGCGCTGGCGCCAGTGGCGCTGACCCCGAAGCCGGCCTCTGTCAACAGCGCCAGATTGTTTTCCGTGCCCATCACGGCGGAGGCCTCCTCCACCCCGGGAAGCTTGGCCAGCAGCGCGGACAGTTGCATCAGGGACACCGAGTCCCGGTACTCTTTGGGAACGACTTTGAACGCGGTGGCCACGCCGCTCATCTTCTGCGGTTATGTCAGCGCGGGAACGACGCGCCAGGGTGACGCTGGCTAGCCGGCGCAGCGCAGAACCGCGCCGCCGCGGGCACGTACCCGAGCACGAGCGAGGGGCGCAGCCCGAACAGCAGGCCTACCAGCGAATCGGCGCCGGAGCTGTGTCCGATGCGCACGACCCTGGCCGCGCTCTCGCGTAAGCGCCTATCGTCCTGCACCGCGATCGCCAAGGCGAGCTCCGCGAGCCATTCGGAGAATTCGCCTTCCAGCGCATTCAGAATGAACTGGCGGCTGATCAAATTGGCCGCGGCCGCGAGCCGCGCCAGCGTGGCGACCAGCCCGTCCAGGAATGGCCGCAGCATGGGCTCTCGCGAGCAGCGGCTGTAGAGGCCGGCCAGGTAGCCGACGATGAAATCGTCGCCGGCGGGCGTGAGCCCCGGACCGAGGCCGGCGAGTTGCTCGAGCGCCTTGACCGCGAGCGCCGAATCGAGGCTCATGCTGGCGCGGCCCAATGCGGGCAGCGTTTGCCTGAGCCGCCTTTGCATCGCCCGCTCCAGCGGTGAGCCGGGCGGCGCGTCGTCCAGCACGAGCGGAGCGAAACCGCTGCACGGCGCCTGCTCTCGCAGCAGCAGGCGCACGGCGAGCATCGCTCGCACGGTCGGCCCCGCGTATGGGTCGAGGCCACAGGCGTCAAGCTTGCAACGCCAGCGCGCAGCGCCGGAGAGGTCGACCGCGACCCCGGCCTGCGGGACGCGCAGCAACAGGCCGCCGGCTTCGACCGCCTGGCCTGGACGGAGCCACACTTGGAAGTCCGCGGGATCGGGCAGCGCGCAGCGAATGCCGTGCGGGAGATTGCCCAGCCCCGGGGCCAGCAGGGTCAAGAGCGCGCCGCCGCCCAGCTCGATGTTGCAAGCCTGGCGGTAGACGCTGTGCACGCTGCCCCGGAAAGGTTGGGATGCCACGCGGCTGCCGATACTGCGCGCCGGGACCACTGCCCGATATCTCGCGATATCCGCTGAAGGCGGCAGACCGCCGACGTCGCTGTCCATTGCTATCGGAGCGAAGAGTGTCGCCAGGGGTTCGCGCCGCTCAGGCGCCCAGCGCCGCCAGCGCACGCTTGGAGTCCGACACCCAGCCGAAGATGCCGCCCTGCGCCTTGACCATGGCCAGCGCCGCCTTCTGAAACTCGGGGAAGTAGGAGCCTACGCAGTCGGACAGCACTACGCACTCGAAGCCGCGGTCGTTGGCCTCCCGCACCGTGGTGTTGACGCACACCTCGGTGGTCACGCCGCAGACGATCAGCGTGTCGATGTCGTGATTGCGCAGGACCAGCTCCAGGTCCGTGGCGTAGAACGCACCCTTTCCCGGCTTGTCGATGACGGTCTCGCCCGGCTTGGGGTAGAGCTCCGGCACGATGTCGTGCCCGAGCTCGCCGCGCACCAGGATCCGGCCCATCGGCCCGGGGTCGCCGATGCGCGTCTTGCCCCGGCCCCGGACGAGTTTGGTGGGCGGGCAGTCGTTCAAATCGGGCCGGTGCCCCTCGCGGGTGTGGATGACCATCATCCCGAGCTTGCGCGCGGACTCCAGCACGCGCCGCGTCGGTGCGATCGTGGCTTGCAGCGGCGTCACGTCGTTGCCCAGCGCTTCGCCGAAGCCTCCGGGCAGGACGAAATCGCGCTGCATGTCGATGATCAGCAGCGCCGTCTTCTTCGGATCGAACTCCAGCTCATAGGGCTCGGCATCCATTGTCTTGTGTTCCATGGCTTTTCCTCCTTTGCCTGTGACCCGGCTGCCAGCGCCGGACAAGATTCTGTGGCTCCCTCCGCGCCCTCGCGATCGGTCGATCGGAAGGCGGCGCGCCAGGCTCCGCGGGTCGACTCCGCGACTGGCTGCGCCGGCAGCGGCTTTCCGCTCCGGCAGGCGGTATGTATACTAAATGGTATACAAGCTGCCGAGGAGGCGAAAGCGGTGTCGATGACAATTGCCTCTCTTCTCGCCGACTACCGGAGCGGGAAGCGCGCGCCCTCGGGAGTCGTCGAGGCGTTGCTGGCTCGCGGTGACGACAGCGGCTACGCGTGCGCCTGGATCCACCGGGCCGACGCGGCCGCCCTGACCCGCCGGGCGAAAGAGCTGGAGAGCCAGGCGCGCAGCGACCCGCGTGCGATCGACCGCATGCCTCTGTACGGCATCCCCTACGCGGTCAAGGACAACATCGACGTGGCGGGGCTCCCGACCACGGCCGCCTGCCCGGCCTTCTCCTACGTGCCCCAGCGCTCCGCCGCGGTGATCGACAGACTGGAAGCCGCTGGCGCAATCCTGGTGGGCAAGACCAACTTGGACCAGTTCGCCACCGGGCTCGTGGGCACGCGCTCGCCGTTCGGCGCGGTGCCCAACGCCTTCCGCCCGGAGTACATCTCCGGCGGCTCCAGCTCGGGGTCGGCCGTGGTGGTGGCGCGCGGCCTGGCGAGCTTCGCTCTTGGCACCGACACCGCGGGATCGGGGCGCGTACCGGCCGGGTTGAACAATATCGTCGGCCTGAAGCCGAGCCGCGGGGTGATCAGCGCGCGCGGCGTGGTGCCGGCGTGCCAGTCGCTGGATTGCGTCTCGGTGTTCGCACTGACCAGCCCGGACGCGATCGCGGTGTTCGACGCGGCACGCGGCTACGACGCAACCGATCCCTACTCGCGCGAGCTCAGCCTGTGGCCGGTGTCCTGCGGCACGGAGTTCCGCTTCGCGGTGCCCGACGCGCTGGAGTTCTACGGGGACCAGCAGGCCAGCCGCGCCTTCGACGATGCTGCGCGCATGCTCCAAGCCTTGGGCGGGCAGCAGTCGAAGACCGACTTCTCGCTGTTTCTCGAGGCCGCCTCTCTGCTCTACGAAGGCCCCTGGGTGGCCGAGCGCATGGCGGCGATCAGGCCGTTTTTCGAGCGGCATGCGGACCAGATCCACCCGGCGGTGCGCGAGATCATCGGCGGCGCGGTCAAGTATTCTGCCACCGATCTGTTTCGGGGCATAACGCGCATGCACGCGCTGAGAAAGATGGTGGCACGGCTCTGGGATTATGCCGATGTCCTGGTCGTGCCCACTGCGCCCACCGTCTACACCATTGAATCGGTGCTGGCCGAGCCATTCCAAACCAACCGGCGGCTGGGCCACTACACCAATTTCGTGAACTTGCTCGACTTTGCCGCGGTCGCCGTGCCGGCCTCGATCCGCCCCGACGGCTTGCCTTGCGGCATCACCTTGATCGGCCCGGCCGGCAGCGACCTCATGCTGGCGGATTTGGCGCAGCGCTTCCATCAGCGCACGGGGTTGAAACTGGGCGCTCTCGACGAGGGGCTGCCAGCGCCGGCGCCGATCGCCCTAGGCGATGACAGCGTCAAGATGGCGGTGGTCGGCGCCCATCTGTCCGGGCTCCCGCTGAATCATGAGCTCACACAGCGCGGAGCGCGACTGGACCGCACCACGCGCACCGCGGCCCGGTACCGCTTGTTCGCGCTGCCGGGTACGCTGCCGCCCAAGCCGGGTATGGTGCGGGAGGGCTCCGGCACGGGTCAGGCCATCGAGCTGGAGGTCTGGCGCATGCCGGCGCATGCGTTCGGCTCGTTCGTAGCGGGCATTCCCTCCCCGCTGGGCGTCGGCCGGATCGAGCTGGAGGACGGCGAGTTGGTGCAGGGCTTTCTGTGCGAGGGCTGGGCTGTGAGCGACGCCGAGGATATCTCGCGTTTCGGTGGTTGGCGCGCCTTTCTCGCCAGCCGGGCCAGGCAGTAGCCAAAGCTCGCGCGGGGCCGGGCTTGCGGCGCGTCCCGGCGTATACTAAGAGCGCCCGTGTGGTGTGGAGACATGCAGGATTCAACGCCGCAACCAGACCGTCTTGGCGCGACCAATAAGAGTCGGCCACTAGAGCCGACAGGGAGGAGGAGGGCGAGAAGATGAAACGCCGCAGCCTGCTGCAGGCGGGGTTGGCGATGGCCGGTGCAGCCCTGCTCACCGGGAACTCGCCCTACCGTCAATGGTACGCGTTTGGACCGAAGCATTGGCTCATCGTCGCCGTCCACGGCGACACGGAGGCCTCTCGCCTGGCCGACGCGGTGTCGGCCCTGCTGGCCGCGCGCGTGCCGGGAAGCCAGGCGATGCCCGCGGAGGCCGAGAACCAGCGCGACGTGATGCAGCTGCTGCGGACGCATCAGGTCGAACTGGCGATCGTGAGCATCAACGCCGCCAACGACGCCCTGTCGGGGACCGGTGCCTCTTTTCCTGACGGCCCCGTCCCTCTTCGAACCGTGGCCCCGTTCGGCCCTCACCTGCTGGTCGCCCTGGACGGCTACTCCACCGACAAAGCCGCGCGGATCGCCGCGGCGCTATCCGGCTTCCGCTGGCAGGACGGCTCCGTCCCCACGCGGGGAGCGGGGCCGCAGTCCAAAGTGCCGCTCCATCCAGGCGCCATACGCTTCAAGCAGGCGCGTGAGTCGAAAACGGGGCAGTAGCCTCAGGAGACCGCGGCGCGCAGGAGCCGGCTCGAGCGAGCCGCGCGCGACCTGACCCAAGTGCTCCGCTCCTCTTGCGACACGGAATTGCGCGTCAGCGGACGAGGGGCATCCGACCTAGCGACGTGGCCGGAGCCCGGTCGGTCAGTCCGCCTTGTCGGGTAGAGTGGTGCGGCGCCAGCGCGCCGCCCAGACGCCGCCTGCGACAGCAAGGCCCACCAACCCGATCAGGCACACGACGATCCAACCCCGGCCCGGCGCGGAGGTCCGCTGGCGGTAGGCCCGATACTCGGGATCGAGCGCGCGCTCGCGTTCGCGCTGAGCCTCGAAGTCGCGCACCCACTGGGGGACCGCGCGCGGCGCGGCGGCGGGCTCGGTGCCCCAGGTGAGGTTGACGGGCACGGAGACGGTTTTGGCCGGCTGCCGCTGACCGATCCGCGTCACGACCAGACGGATCTCGTCGATCGGCGTCAGCTGCTCGGGCCAGTGGAAGATCAGCGTTGCGTCGGTGCCGCCGCCCGACCGCAGCTTGCGCTCGTCGATGGTAGCCACCGGCACTTCTTCGCCCTGGTAGTAGGCTTCGGCGAGAACGCGCACCGGTGCGTGGCTTTCCACCTGGAAGCGCAGGTAGAACGGCTCCTGGTAATGGAGCTGGGCGTCGGTAGCCGGGTCAGTCCCCAGCACCGTGAGGGCGATGGCGGGCGGTTGAACACTGTCCCCCCCGCGAGCGTAGAAAGGCATTGCGCACACCAGCAACAGGGCGAGCAGCCTCGCCTGGCGCTTCAAACTCGCATGCATGGCAGATCTTTCCTCCCCTTGAGGGCTGCCGCGACACAGCCGTGGCCAGGCGAAGCAGAAGCCAGGCCACCCCGGATCTAGCGCTCGAAACGATGCGGACCGGAGTCGGGCTAAGAAGCCTGACCGACATCGCGCAGAAAACGCTTCTTCTCGTCCTCGCCGCTCAGGTGCTCAGCGAGCAGCAGATAGAACTGCCGCCGGCTCGTGCCCTGCTCCGCGGCCCTCTTGACCACGACCCGGGCAATCGGCCCGAGGTACGGAGCCAGCCGGCGCGAGGCATTGTCGATCTCCTGCGGGGTCGGCGGCTGCGAGGCCCTTTCGTCCTGCGCCGACGCGCCCGCGGGCTGTTCCGGTTGGGCAGGGGAAACGCCTAAGAGCCCTTGCCTGCTCCTCAGAAACTCGCTCCTTTCCTCCGCGCTCCCAAGGCTTTCGGCGAGCAGCGCATAGAGGGTGTCGAGTTCCCTGGTGCTCCGCGCGCCCCGTCTGACGATGACCTTCGCCACCGGACCGAGGTAGCGCATGAGCTGCAGCTCGATCTGCTTGAGCACCGCGGCGTCCCATCCCGCGGGCGGGACCGTGCTCGCGCCGGGGGCGGAGTCGGTACTGGACTGTGTCGGGCGCGAAGCCTGCGGCTGCGGCGGGCTGGCTTCGTCGATGATGGTCTGTTCAGACACGACCGGACTCACCGGCGCCGCGTAGGCTTCCCGGATGGCGGCGCGAAACTCCTGTGCGCCGCGGAAGCGCTCTTCGGGCTTCTTCGCCAGCGCCCTGGCCACCACGGCATCGAACCGCGTCGATGCGAGCTCTGGGGCCACCTTGGACGGGTCGCGGTGGGCCTCGTAGCAAGTCTTGTAGGCGACCGTTTCGGTGGCCCCGGTGAACGGCTTGCTGCCGGTCAGTAGCTGGTAGAGCACGACGCCGGCGGAGAACATGTCGGCGCGCTGATCCACCGCCGAGGTACCGTACTGCTCGGGTGCCATGTACCCGGGTGTGCCCATGATGGCGCCGACGTGGGTGAGCTTGGAGGAATCGAGATGGGCGATGCCGAAGTCGGCGACCTTCAGCTTGCCATTGCTCATGATGATGATATTGGCCGGCTTGATGTCGCGGTGTATCACACCCTGCTCGTGCGCGTACTCGAGCGCATCGAGCAGCTGCGTCATGATGCTGACAACATCGCCCATTGCAAAGCGCATCCCGCGCTGGAAATACTCGCGCAGGCCCTTGCCCTGGACATACTCCATGGCGATGTAGGCGGTCGCTTCGTCTTCGCCATATTCGTAGACCGAGACGATACCAGGATGCGTCAGCCGGCCGGCGGCCTGTGCCTCGTTTTTGAAGCGCCCGATCAGCATTGCCGCATGGTCGTCGTCGATGATCTCCTTGCGGATGGCCTTGAGAGCCACGGTGCGGCGGATGTGCGGATCGAAGGCTTTATAGACGACCCCCATCGCGCCCTTGCCGAGCACCTCCACGATGGAATACTTGCCTAGGCGTTCGGGCAGGGGCATCGGTATGGGTGGGGGCAGTCCGTGGCGGGCCGGCGGGCAGCGTCAGTCTTCCAGCATCTTCATCGCCTTGTTCAGGCTCTTGCGCAGGCGGCCGAAGGACTCGGCCAGCAGGCCGATCTCGTCGTGGCTGCGTACGCCGAACTCGGGTACGTCCAGCTCGCCGAGGCTGACGCGGTCGGCGAGGTGGGACAGCTGCGTCACCGGGCGGATGACGATGTACTGGAGCATCAGATTCAGCGCGATGAAGATGAAGGCGAAGATCCCGGTGAGCGAGAGCATGGACACCTTGAAGGCGTCGTTGGCACGCTGGATCGGCACCGCGGTGGGCACCGACATGATCTGGGCGCCGACGATCTCGTTGAGCTTCCAGCCGAAGCCGTTGGCGTTGCCATAGTGGTCGAGCATGGTCTTGGGCGCCGAGTCCACCGTGCTGTGGCAGGACAGGCAGGACTCGCTCTTGACCTGGATCGGACGGGCGAGGTACAACACCCGGCCGGTGGGGGTTTCGCGTTCGCCCAGGACCTCCTTCTGCGCGGTATCCTGCCGGAACTTGCCTACCAGGTCCGCCTCCCAGTCGCTGGCGCGGTCGCGCGGGTTGGTCGGATTGAGCGTGGCCTCCTTGTAACTGTACTCGGGGTATTTCTGGCGCAGATCGCTAAAGTACTCGGCGGCGGCGTAGGCCGGGACCGACTGCGGCAGGAACACGTACTTCATCTGGGTATCGAGCAGCGGCTTGATCTGGGTGCTGGTATAGCTGCGCGTGGACAGCGCCGCTTCCATCATGATGCGCGCGTTCTGGACGATCTCATCGCGGGCGTTGTTCTGGAGCAGCGTGTAGGACACCATGCCGGCCACGACCAGGCCGACCAGGAATACGCCGATGAAGACGAGGTTGAACTTGACCACCAGCTTCATTGCAATGCCCCCCTGCCAGCACTGGCCGGCGTCATTTGGTCTCCGGAACCTGCGGCTGAGCGCTCTTGGTGAGCGGCGGGTGCTCGTACTTCTCGGGGTTGAGCACCCGGTCCCACTCGGGATGGTCCTTGAGCCCGGCCGCGATCGCGCTGCGAAACGCCGGGTCGGCGAGCTTGGCCTGCCAGTGGCTCACCAGCGTTTTGCGCACCGCGGGCACGCTGTTCACCCAGTCCTGCACCTCCGCATAGGTGAAGTCGCCGGAGCGCTTCGGCGTGACGCCGCGCTCCTTGAACTTGGCCAGGCGCGAAGGCAGGGTGTCCATGAAGCTGCGCGGCAGCCCTGCCAGGAACGCCTGCGAGGGACGTGCCGATACCGCGCAGCGTTGCTCCTGCTTGCAACTGAAGAACTGTGAGGCCTTGAGCCGGACCGCATCGTCACCCCTCCCGGAGCCCGACAGCTGCGCGACGCGGGCCTCGCCGCTTTCCATGAACACCGCGGCCTCCGAGCCGGACACCTGCACCACCGCTGTCCCATCGGCGGCGCTCAGCTCCATCAGCGGGCTGCCGTAGCGGTCGATGGCGCGGCCTTGCTGCCGTGCGCTGGCGAGCTTCATCCATCCGCGCAGCAGGAAAAGCTCGCCGCCGCCCGCAAACTTGGCGCCGCGCGTCGGGTAGGATAACGCCAGAAAGCGGCTCTGCGGGCCGAGGTCGACGATGGTGCCGTCGGTGAACTCGACCTGGCAAAGCGCCTTGTCCCCCAGTTCCAGGATGTCTCCCGGCACCAGCCTCACGCCCTCGGACACGACGTAGCGCGAGGCCCCGCGCAGCAGCGACGCGCCGCCTTCCAGGAGGGTCACCGTTCCGATCACCTCAGCCGCTGACGCGGCGATCGGGAACAATAGACACGCCAGGATGAGGCGGTTTACGGCGGCAAGTCTCAACAGGCACCCCCAACTATGCAAGGTCAACAGCTTACCGTCAGCCTACCGGACAATGCTAGGCCCGCCGGCGAAACCCTGTCAATCAAGGGTTTGCGGGTTCTGCACCGCATGCTGCTCGGCACTCCATTGTGTATACTCTGACTCGTTGGTTGCTGGCTGCAACGCCCCATGTCCTCGTCGTACGAATCGCGCGTCGTCCTGTTCGTCGATATCTGCGGCAGCACTCAGCTGTACGAGACCCTCGGCGATGAGCTGGCGTCCAAGCGGGTGATGCGCTGCTTGGAGACGCTGCGGGCTCGCGTGGAAGAGTCCTCCGGGCGGGTGATCCAGCGGGTGGGCGACGAACTGATGTGCCTGTTCGACACGGCAGACTCGGCGCTGGATGCCGCGCGCGTCATGCAAGAGTGGGTTGCCAGGCAGGAGGGGCTCGATCAGCCGGCGCTTGCGATCCGAGTCGGCTGCCACTTCGGCCCCGTGATCGAGCGGGCCGGCGACCTGTTCGGCGACTGCGTCAACGTGGCCGCACGCGCCGCCGCGTTCGCGGAGGCCGGTCAAGTGATCACCACCGAGCAGACCGTGGTCAAGTTGTCCGCCGTGCTACGAGATGGCGTTCGTCCCCTCGGCCGTTTTGCGGTCAAGGGCAAGCGGCAGGACCTCACGATGTATGAGTTCGTCTGGCAGGACAGCGAGGAGGCGACCACTGCCACGGGAACGCGTACCGGTGGCGGGCTCGGACCGTCGACCCGGCTGGTGCTGAAGTACGCAGGCAACGAGCTTTGCCTGAACAGCGGGGACCGTCCGGCGCTCATGCTTGGACGCGACGCCGGGTGCGATCTGGTGATCTCGGATCCGAAAGCCTCGCGTCGGCACGCGCGCATCGAGGCTCGACGCGAGAAGTTCGTGCTGATCGATCAGAGCGTCAACGGGACCTATGTCAGGATCGCCGGCGAAGACGAGATCGCCCTGCGTCACGAGGAGCTGATCCTGTATGCCCACGGCCACATCAGCCTTGGACACCGCGCCGACGACGCGGACGCCGGGCTGCTCGAGTTTGCCTGCCGCTGAATTGCGCTGCGCTTTGCGACCGACGCTGGGTCCGCCCATCGCAGCCTGCCCGCGACGAGCAAAGGACAGCACGATCGGGTGCTAGAATCATTCAGCCGCAGCGCGCGGCCCGATCCGATCCCGACCGCCGGAGCGTGGCCCGCTCGCGGACGGTCTCCACCCTAGGAGCCAGCATGCCGATGAGGAAAATGATCGCAGTGGTTTTTCTGGCGAGCGCTGCCGTCGGGGCCGCTTCGGCGTGGGCATTCAACACCAGCTTTCTGCGCGACGCCCCGCTGGCCTACTTCACTGACAAGGACTGGAGCCTGTTCAAAGACACCCTGGATCGCGCCCTGAACGGCGGAGCCGACGGCGCCACCGCCCGTTGGGACAATCCTTCCAGCGGCAGCAGCGGAGAGGTTACGCCCCTGGATACGCGCCAGCTCAACGGAATGACTTGCCGCAACACGCGCATCATCAACAGTGCCCAAGGCCTCACCGCCCGGGGCGACTACCAGCTGTGCAAGGCCGCCGACGGTGAGTGGACGTTGGGCGGGCCCACTAACTAATTGACCCGTCCTGGTCTGCCGTTTCAGCACGTTCGTAGTGGTGACGCAGCGCCGCACGCGCGCGCTGGAATGCATCGATAGGAGCGAGCCGAGGGGGCGCTCAGCCTTATGGAACCACACCGGGATTCATCTGCAATCGAGGCCTCGTGCGCGGCGCTGGCGCCCGTGCGCGACACCAACTCAGCGCGAGCCACGTGGCCCGCGCGGCCGACAGTCCCCGAGGTGCGCGGCCAAATTCCCGCAGAAGTCAGTGCGCGGTCGCTCCCGCTGGGCCTGACGGTCTTCTTCGCCGCCATCACTGTGTACTGCGCGGCGGTAGCGGCGGTGCTGCTCGCGCCGTGGTGGCCGTTGCAGATCGCCTGCGCGATCCTTGCCGGACTGTTCATCGCCACGGTCTTCGTCGTCGGCCACGACGCCTGCCACGGCAGCCTCACGCCCTACGATCCCCTGAACAAAGTACTTGGCCGCATCGCGTTCCTGCCGTCGTGGACCCCGTATGTTTCGTGGGAGCTCGCCCATAATCGCGTGCATCACTCCTACACCAATCTGCGCGGAAGGGATTATGCCTGGGCGCCCCTTTCCAAGGACGAGTACGACCGCCTGACGCGGGCGCGCCGCGGGCTGGAACGCCACTATCGTTCCATCTGGGGCCTCGGCTCTTACTACCTGATCGAGTATTGGCTAAGGCACCTCATGTTCCCGTCGAGGAAGGAAAGACAGGAGATGAAGCGGCCGGTCACGTTCGCGGTCGATCTTGTTCTGGTGTCGGTGTTCGTGACGGCTCAGATATGGGGCCTTTACGCGTGGTGCGAGTCGCTGGCGCCGAGCGAGAGTTTGTGGGGGCCGTTCACGTCCGTGCCGGCTTTGCTGCTCACCGTGATCGTGCTGCCGTTCCTCGTCTGGAACTGGGGCATGGCCTTTGCCATTTTCCAGCACCACACTCATCCGCGTGCCGTCTGGTACGCAGTCCGGGAGGAACGGGACTTCTTCGCCGGCCAAGTCGAGAGCACGGTGCACGCGCAGATGCCGCGGTGGATCGAGTGGATCTCGGCGTTCATCATGCAGCACACGGCCCATCACGTGAACACGCGCATTCCGCTCTACCGGCTGTCCGAATCGCAGCGCTATCTCGAGTGGGCCTACCCCGATAAGATCATCATCGAGCCTTGGAGCTTCACGGCCTTGGGCAAGACGCTGGCGCGCTGCAAGTTGTACGACTACGACCACCACCGCTGGTTGAACTTCAAGGGTAAGCCGACGACCGAGCCGCACCCGATGATGCGCGAATTCAAGGAACGGGGGCAGCGCCGGGGCAACCGCCGCGATCCGGAGCCCGCGGACGGTGGTGCCGCAATCCTGACCGATGTCGGTTCGCCCGCCGGCGAGACGCAGCTGTCTCAGCAACCTGCCGTAGCGAAATACTAATCACGCCGCCACGGGCGCCTGAAGTTGGTCCCGACAATGCGATATCCAGGAGAGGCCCCCAGCCGCCCTGCGGGGGTGACGGAGCGCCGACTAGAGTCGGGCCTCGGAGACTGGACGTTTGGCGGGCCCACGAATTGAGCGTTCCCGGTCTCCCGTTTCAGCAAGTTGATGTGTTTTCGGCGGTCCCATTCAAGGGAAACCCGGTTGCGGTCGTTCTCGATGCCGACCGCCTGTCGACCGAACAGATGCAGACCATCGCGAACTGGACCAACCTGTCGGAAACCACCTTCGTCTGCACGCCAGGGGA
Organism: Gammaproteobacteria bacterium; assembly: GCA_041488255.1. GTDB lineage: Bacteria > Pseudomonadota > Gammaproteobacteria > Burkholderiales > SHXO01 > SHXO01. The sequence goes on from JBGPOV010000054.1 coordinate 16,293, forward strand.
CGTGCGTGCCGACTACCGCCTACGCATCTTCACACCCAAGAGCGAGTTGCGCTTCGCAGGCCATCCGACCATCGGCTCTGCGCATGCGGTATTGCGGCACGGATTGAAGCCCAAGACCGCGGGGCTCCTGGTTCAGGAGTGCGGTAAGGGATTGCTGACCCTCAAAATCGACGGCGAACGCCTGTTTCTCGCGTTGCCCACGCCGGCCCTGCGCGCCGTCCGGGCTGCAGAGCTGAGCGAACTGGCTGCCGCGCTGGGCATCGCATCGGAAAGCCTGCGCTCCAACGCGGCCGTCGACGTCGGAGTGACGTGGATCACCCTGCAACTGGCAGACGCCGGGGTGGTGCGCCAGCTGCGGCCCGATCAGGCTCGGATCCGTGCGCTGACCCCGCCCGGCGTAGTAGGTATGACGGTGTTCGGACTCGCTCCGGCTGGAATGCACCCGGACATCGAAGTGCGCTCGTTCGCGCCCGCCGAAGGCGTGCCGGAAGACCCGGTGTGCGGAAGCGGCAACGGCTGCGTCGCGGCGCTCGTCAGACGCGAGCGGCTCATCGCGCGACCGAGCTATGTCGCAGGCCAAGGTGGCTCCGTCGGTCGCGACGGCCGCGTCGAAGTGCGGTTCGGCGAGGACGAGACGATCTGGCTGGGCGGGCACGCGGTGACTTGTGTCGAAGGCACGCTGCGCATATGAAGCGGAGAATAGGGGCACATGGAGAAGATCCGCGACGCGCCGATGGTTTTGGAGCCGGCTGGAGGATCTCGGGCCACCATGGCTGACGTTTGGGAGTTGATCGCTTAGCTCCGTCATAGGACGACCATGAATGGACCTGATTAGTGACAAACCTCAGCTCGTCATTCCGGGGCCGCGTAGCGGAACCCGGAATCCAGAAATCGGGATCGAGAAATCTAGATGGCCGTACCTCGAAACGCTTCTGCGCCGCGTTTTCCGGGTTCTGCCCTCGCGGGCAGCCCCGGTTTGACGGACCGGGAAAAGAACGACCTGATCGAGTACTTGAAGTCGCTATAGAAGATAAAGCGACGCAGCGTGGGAGGCCAACGTCCGTGGAGGTGGTTGGCCTCTTTGCGCTACAGAATGTCTGCGAGGGCGTCGACTGAAGGGCGGCGAAGTCGTCTGTGAAATGCCTGGACGGCTCTTGGCGATCTCCCGGACTTCGTCTAGCATCGGGCGCAGCATCAGTACTTCCCCAGGTAGTTGAGGTCGAGCGCGTCGCGCACCATTTCCATCGTCTCCCTGGCAATGGCGCGACCGCGTTTTGTGCCGTGTTCGAGCGCTTCCCGCACCAGCGACATGTTCCGTTGGTACTTCGCGCGCCGTTGACGCATGGGCTCCAGCAGTTCATTCAGAACCGTCGTCAGCCGGTCCTTTAACTCCTGGTTACTCACGCCCCTGCGCTCGTAGCGCTCCTTCAGGTCCCGCACCTGCGCGGCGTCGTGATCAAACGTATCGAGGTAGAGAAAGACGGGGTTCTCCTCCACCTTGCCCGGCTCGTTCGCGCCACGCGGAGGGCCGCCGTACATGCGGCGCACCTTCTTCGCCACGATTTCGGCGCTGTCCTTGAGGTCGATCGTGTTGCCGCGCGACTTGCTCATCTTGGCATTGCCATCGGTGCCCACGAGACGCGGTACGCGCCCCACGAGCGCCTCCGGTTCGGGAAAGATCGGCTTGAACTCGCGGTTGAAGCGCCTCGCCGTCTCCCGCGTCAGTTCGATGTGGGGTAGTTGGTCCTCGCCCACCGGCACGAGATGCGCGCGGGGCAAGAGGATGTTCGCGACCTGCATCACCGGGTAGATGTAGAACGCCACGGGTACCGACTTCCCTTTTGTCTTCGCATCCTCGGGCTTCTCGATCGCCTCCATCTCCGCCTTGAGCGTCGGGTTGCGTTCGAGCATACCGACGGACAGGAACCACGCGAGCCACGTCGTCAACTCTGCATGCTCCGGTACTAGACTTTCGATGACGAAGCTGCCGCTTTCGGGATCGAGCCCAACTGCCAGCCAGTCGAGCGCCACTTCCCAGACGGCGTTCCGCACGCGCGGAAGGTCGTCCGCGTAGTCCGAGACCTGGTAGTCGGCGATGAGGAAGTAGCAGTCGTATTCGCTCTGCAGTTTGACCCAGTTTTCGAGCGCGCCCGCATAGTGCCCGAGGTGCAGTGGCCCAGTCGGCCGGATCCCGGTGACGATGCGCCTCTTTTCGCTCATCGCGCCGGCACTCATCGATGTCGAACCCACGTGGTATGGGGCAAGTGAAGCACGAGGCTCTTTCGAGTGGCATCCACTGTTCCCCATCAGGAAACAGCATCGGAAGCCAGCGGCTCCATCGTACCAAACGCTCATTCGATGTCGCAACCGCTCCGCATTGGGTATCAGACGCAACCCGCAAAGCGGCGGCAAATCCCGTTACCCTGCGTCACCCCTTGCGGCCATGGCGTTCGATAAATTTGGCGAAAGTGTCGAGCTGCTGCTTGATGAGACTACGCGTAGTGTCGTCCTTCAACTCCCCGTTCTTCTCGTCGAATTTGGAAGCGCAGTTGCCGACGAAGATTTCCGGCTTGTTCATGGTCAGCGCGTCGAGGAACACCATCGCCCTGCGCAAGTCGTATTGAACGCGCGCCCCGCCGAGGGGCCCTGGGGAAGCTGACTGGATGGCGATCGGCTTGCCGGCAAACGGCTGGTTCTGCAGACGCGAGACCCAGTCGATTGCGTTCTTTAGTCCACCGGGCAGAGAGAAATTGTATTCCGGCGTGCACAATATGATCCCGTCGGCGGCGCGGATCGCGTCCCCTAGCGCAACCACTGCCGACGGAAAGCCAGCAGAGTTCTGGATATCCGCGTTGTATAGGGGAAATCCCGCGAAAGACGGCGCCTCCTTGATGGACATGCCCACCGGAGCGAGCTCCGGTAGAACCGTCATGACCATTCGATTGTACGAGCCTTTCCTCAGGCTACCGCAAATGCTGATGACGTTCGCCACAGCAATCTTCCTTTTCTGGTATGGACGGACTCGCCCAGCTCATATCGACCTTCAGTACGGTCCAGCAACAAGGGATATGTAATCTTAGCCCACATCTGTGGAACTCAGAGCGAATGTCGGTTGATGGCCGGTCAGCGCCGGTTGACCGGAGGGCACGATGCGACCCGCTGCAGTCGGTCGAGAAACCCGAAAGCGATACGGGTTAGACCCCTATGCTCGCTTGATGAGGCGCAAGATGAAAATGAGCAGTATTGCGCCAATGGTTGCAACGATAATGGCGCCGAGCAGACCCCCACCCAAGGACACACCAAGGGAGCGAAACAGAAAGCCTCCAAGCAATGCGCCCAGCACACCCACGATGATGTCACCAATGACGCCGAAGCCGCCACCCTTCATGAGTTGCCCCGCTAGCCACCCTGCCACCAACCCGATCAAGATAAACCAGATGAATTCCATGATTTTTCCCTCTCACGAAAGACCCGACTATACCTCCCTATTCACCGAATAGGGGTCGAACGACCGCGATTGAGCAGCGGCGCCGTGGAATTACCGACCATCAGGAAACAGTCAGCAGCGGCCGTCGGCTTCAATCGCTTGATAGACTGCCGTGTTCCCGTCTTCTTGCAGGGAGAGAAGCGTCACGATTGCAACCAACGCCAGACGCGATGGGTTGTCCTTCAGCGACATCTCGGGCTCCTGCTGCGCGTTATTTGAGGGTTCACTTTGCGCCAGAACAGATCCGCTATGAAGCGGCTTCAGAGGGCACCTAACCAGGCGAGATCCCGGACGTTGCGGCCTGGAGGAATTGTGCACGTCCCTGCTTGTCTCCGACTTGCCCTGCTCAATGATTCACAGTCTCCAAAAAGTGCAAAGTGCCGTCGCACGCCCCGCGATGATCTCGGTTGCGAGGGCCGGGATGCTCAGCCTCCTGATCCTAGTAACGGTGCTTCTGTGGCCGCGCCCCCTCGCGGCAGCCCCGGTCGCGGTGCACTTCACCGAGGGAATCACCCGCGGTTTCCTCCTGCTGCGCACAGTCGACGGAGGGCTCATTGCATCGGGCGATCTCGGTGACCTCGCGAAGAATGCGACCCATTATGTATTCAAACCCCACCCCGGCCCCTGGCTCGAGTTCTTCGCTAAGCTGTTCGGGCGCATGCCGTAGGACTACCATGTCTGGGTCCTGACCGACGGGGCCCCGGCGTTCGTTAAGTTCGAAGGAGCGCTAAACCCAACGCGGCCAGTCTGGCAGATTGAGCTGACTAGTCCCCGTTGGCCCGAGTGACTCTTGTATGACTGCTGATCGATCAATCAAACCTACGAAGGCAACTTCGACGCTCCTGCTTCAGGGGCTTCGATCGCTTGCGGGCAAATTCCGCGTACAGGCGCTTCCCGTCTCCGGGCTTTGCTCCGCGGCCAGGTCATCCCTCAGCACAGGGCTGCGGTAAGATGAGTTCGCCCGTTGCCACTAAGGATGAGATATGAAAACGGTTTTGGTCTATGACCTTGCCCAGGATGGCTTGCGGAAGGTGCACCTTCATGACGACAGCCGCAGCGCTTGGCTCGACGAATTCTACTCACGTGGTCTACTGCTCATGGCTGGCCCGTTCGCAAATCCAGCAGAGGGCTACATGGGTGTGTTCACCACCCGCGAGGCCGCGGAGGAATTTATTCGGGGCGACCCCTTCGTTACCGGTGGTGTAGTCTCGAGCTGGACTCTTCGCGATTGGGACGAAGTGCTGTCATAGCAGTGCGCGCCGAATACCCCGAGTATTGGGGATGTGAGTCAGACCTTTCATAGAAGTTATAGCGACGAGGCCAAGCCTTTCATTGTGCTTCGCCGTCTCTCGGCGTCCGCTATGGGGCAATTTCAATCGTCAGCTCGACCGGCAGCTTCTGGCCCGCGAGGCGCCTGTCGACTGCAGAGTGCGATGCGACCCGATGCAGCAAACCTTCCGTCTTGTCTGGATCTCAACGCGTAGGCGCAGCGCCGCTTCTTAACCCCTCGCCGGCTGGGGATCGATAGTCTGCCTGCCATGAGTACAGCGGCTTGCGAGGTAGGCAAAATGAGCTGCCTGCCACACTGGCGTAGCGGTCGCTCAGCGATTATTCTCCCACTAGCGGTCTACGGCGAGGTAGTATTTCGCCAGGCACACCCATGGCGCTCGTCGAAGTCTATCGATCTTATCGTCGCGCCGACTGCGACGAACGCGCCTTAGTCCTTGCCGCCGTCGGTCTTGCGTCTGAGCTTGTATCGCTCGGCGACAGCTTCGCGTTGCTCGTGCCAGAGGAGTTGGTCACCACGGCGGCGACTCACCTCAACGACTACGGCAAGGAGAGCTCATCTCGCCCGCCGGAGCCCGGCCCGATGAGTCCGCACCCCGACGCGTGGCTTGGTTCAGCGGGATACGCGGTGGTCCTCGTAAGCGTCGCACACTGCGCCGCAGGCAGTCTTCTTGGCTTCGATTGGTTTTCGTCGGGTGAGCTTGTCTCGGGGCTTCTAAGAAGCGGGGAGTTGTGGCGCGTGGTCACCGCGCTTACGCTGCACGCCGATTTCGGCCATCTGATCACAAATTTGGGCTTCGGCATGTTGTTCGGTTATCTCGCGGGCCAATTGCTCGGGCCGGGGATCGCCTGGGCAAGCATTGTCGCGGCCGGCGCATTTGGGAATCTTTTCGACGCGCTGCTCATGCCGGCAACCCATCGCGCGATCGGCGCATCGACTGCAGTATTCGCCACCCTTGGTCTTCTTGCCGCGTACTCGTGGCGTCGGCGCTCCGGACGCAGTGCACGCTGGCCCTATCGGTGGGCGCCATTGATCGCCGCCGTTGCTCTGCTTGCGCTCCTCGGTGCTGGAGGGGAGCACACCGATGTGCTCTCGCATCTCACGGGATTCTTTGCGGGCACAGTGTTCGGTGTTGTACATGGAAGCCTGGCCGTGCCCCGATCCGGTCGTGCGCTGCCGCAACTGCTGGCCGGTGCCTCGGCGCTGGCGGCGATTGTTGGCGCATGGGTGTGGGCTCTGATCCGCGCGTAGCGGCACCATCAACTTGAGCAACCGCTAGACAAATAGTGGCCGGGGGGGTGCCACGTCGCACATTGCGGCGGCGTGCTCACTCCAAATGTAGCGCCGCAGCCGGTGGCCTGTCTTCGAAGCGGCTGTGCACGATTCCCCGAATTGGGCGACGCGCTCGACCGACTGCTTGTGGCCGATGCCCGTCATTTGTCAAGGCGAGGTTGCGCCCATCGCCGGGCTCGGCATGTCAGGCGTGGTTACACAGCGCGGAACTGGAAGAAGACCTCGGAGTTATTGCTTGTCTGCCTCGGCTAAATAACGCTCGATTTCGTCTGCAGGAATCGCACCGGACACGCGCCTGCCATCGGCGAAAAAGATCGTAGGAGTCCCGCTAACCCGAAGACGCTTACCGAACTCTAGGACCCTTGCGATTGGGGTGGCGCAAGTGCCTGCTGCCGTCGGAGCCTTTCCATCGAGCATCCACTCGCGCCACGCGACTGTGCGGTCGGTCGAGCACCAGATCGATTTTGCTTTCACCACCGAGTCGGCAGTCAGGACCGGATAAAGGAACACGTATACGGTTACATTGTCGACCTGCTCCAACGTCATCTCCAGACGCCTACAGTAAGGGCAGTAAGGGTCCTCGAACACAATCATCCGTCGCTTTCCTTCGCCCCTGACCTCTTTCAAAGCCAGCTCGAGCGGCACGTCGACCATCGTCGTTTCCGTCGAGCTGGCGATAGCCATGGGGGCTGGGTCCATGTCCGCCACGCAGCACGGGCTGCTCAGGGTGGTAAGGATGAGTACCGAGGCGAGGAATAGGAACGTCTTAACCACGGCGGAAACTCTACCAGACGGCGCTGCAATCCGGCCTTGACTGAAATCACTGTAACAGCCGGTAGCGCCGCGACGGATCGGGGTCCTCCTCGTGAATGTCTCACCCGAGCGCAAGGAGGCGCAACAGTTTCGACAGGGGCTACTGGACGCGGGCTACGCCGAGGGGCGCGATGTGGTGATCGAGTGGCGATCCGCC
>JBGPOV010000055.1:0-23199 GCA_041488255.1 Gammaproteobacteria bacterium
CCTCGATGTCGTCGGCCACTTCGCCGAGGTTGGCCTGCCGGCCGGAACCGGTCGGCAGTTCCACGGTGAAGCCGTCGCCGAGCGCCGCATGCAGATGCCGCAACGATTCGAGCGCGAGGAAATTGAGCGGAAACCAGATCGGCCCACGCCAGTTCGAGTTGCCGCCGAACAATCCGCACGCCGACTCCGCCGGCTCGTAGTCGAGGCGGGCCTCGCCGCCCGGCACTGTTACGACGAGCGGATGCTCGCGGTGATAGCGAGACAAGGAGCGTAATCCGTAGGGCGAGAGGAATTCGGTCTCGTCCAGCATACGGGCGAGCACGCGCCGCAGCCGCGTCTCGTCTACGAGCGCAATGAGCTCAGGACGATCGTCCTTCGCGAAGTATCGCAGGAAAGCGGAGAGCTGCGGCTTATGGACGATGAACCAGTTGGCCCGCGCGCGGAAGTCGGACAGCCGCTCCCACAACGACGCGCTGAGCTCCACTGCGGCGAACAGCGGGAGCAGCCCCACCATCGAACGTACCCGCATCGGCACGATGGAACCGTCCGGGTGACGCAGGCGGTCGTAGAAGAAGCCGTCCTGCTCGTCCCATAGCTCGCTCATCGCCGTGGCGATGGAGGCGAAGTGCTCGAAGAACTTGAGCGCGACCTCCTCGTAGGAACGGTCGTGGTTGGCGAGCCGCAGCGCCATCTCCAGCATGTTGAGGCAGAACTTCGCCATCCAGGCGGTGCCGTCGGACTGCTCCAGCAACTCCCCGCTTGGAAGCATGGCGGAGCGGTCGAAGGGGCCGATGTTGTCGAGCCCGAGGAAGCCGCCCTCGAAGATGTTGTCGCCGAGCGCGTCCTTGCGATTGACCCACCACGTGAAGTTGATCAACAGCTTGTGGAAGGTGCGCGCCAGGAAGTTGAAGTCTTTGGCGCCGTCGATCCGGAAGACTGCGAGCGCCGCCCAGGCATGAACCGGAGGGTTCACGTCGCCGAACTTCCATTCGTAGGCTGGCAGCTGGCCGTTCGGGTGCATGTACCACTCGCGGCACATGAGCAGAAGCTGGTGCTTCGCGGCCGCCGGGTCGATGTGCGCGAGGACTACGCAGTGGAACGCGAGGTCCCAGGCTGCGTACCACGGGTACTCCCACTTGTCGGGCATGGCGATGACGTCGCGGTTGTTGAGGTGACGCCAATCGGCATTGCGTCCGGACTTGCGCGCCGCAGGCGGCGGCTCTGCAGGGTCCCCGTCGAGCCAGCGTTCGACATCGTAGTGGTAGAACTGCTGGCTCCATACCATCCCCGCGAAGGCCTGGCGCATGACGGCGGCCTCGTCGTCGCTCGCGTCCACGGGCCTCAGTGTCTGGTAATACGCGTCGGCCTCGCGCTCGCGGTCGGCGAGCGTTTGCTCGAAGCCCGCGCCGAGGTCAAGCGCCGCGTCGGAGTCGTCCCGCGCCAAGCGAAGCCGGAGCTCGGCGGTGTCACCGGGTGCGACGGTAACGCGATACCAGCACGCGAGCTTCGTGCCGCGCTGCGCCGGATTGACGGTCGCCGCACCGCTGACGACGTGGTCGTTGATGCCGTCCTTAGGAAACGGCGTCTGCGCGGGGACGCCGAAGAGGCGCGCGGCGTTGGTTTCGTTCTCGCAGAAGAGCAGCGCCGGCGCGCGGCCGGCGCCGTCGGGGCCGGCGGCAAGCCGCCAGCGGCCGAGGCTCGCCTCTTCGGCGATCGCCTTAGCTACGCCAGCTCCATCGCTTTCGGCGGCGCGGATCGTGGGCTTCGGACTGCCCTCCTCCCACGACCACCGGTTGCGGAACCACAGCGTCGGCAGCACGTGCAACTCCGCAAGCTCGGGACCGGCGTTGCGGATGCGGATGCGCAGGCAGAGGTCGCGCGGCGCCGCTTTCGCGTAGTCCGCCGTGATCTGCCAGTAGCGGTCCCCGTCGAAGATGCCGGTATCGAGGAGCTCGAACTCGCGGTCCGTCTTCCCGCGCTTGGCGTTCTCCTCGCGCAAGCGCGCGTAGGGAAACTCGGCTTGTGGATAGTGGTAGCGCCAGCGTAGCCACGAGGAAGTCGGCGTCCCGTCGACGTACCACCAGTATTCCTTGGCATCCTCCGCGTGATTGCCCTCGTGGCCGGTCAGACCGAAGATGCGTTCCTTCAAGATTGGGTCGCGCCCGTTCCAGAAGACGAGCGCGAAGCACATGCGCTGCTCCATGTCGCACACGCCCGCAAGACCGTCCTCGCTCCAGCGATAGGCACGCGAGCGGGCATGATCATGCGGGAAGTACTCCCAGGCCTTGCCATCCGCGCTGTAGTCCTCGCGCACCGTGCCCCAGGCGCGCTCGCTAACATACGGGCCAATCGCCTTCCAGTCGCCCGGCCGGCCCGCTGGAGCTTGAGCGAGGCGCGCGTGCTCTGCGGACGGGGCAGCGGTTGCCTTCTGGGCCTCAGTCATCCGAAGGGATGGTGCGATACCGTCTATTCATTCTCACAGTAATCAAGATGCGCTACCCGTGCAGCCGTCATGCTACCCGGGCGCGCCGTGGGGGGGAAGGTATGCCACCGGCGCATTTTAAAGGTCGTCGCAGGCCACCTCGCCAATCACCGGCGCGAGGGAGACACGACCCGGATTCTTCGACACACTAGGCCGCGGGAATTCATGCAACAATTCGCCCTTCAACTCAGCAGGAGAGGCCCATGAAGCTAACGGGCAAGCTCATACCACTGGCCGCTGCGGTCTTGCTTTCGGGCCCACTTGCCTACGCGCAGCAGCCGGTGATCTATCCGTCCAAAGGACAGACCCCGGAGCAACAGAACAAAGATCAAGGTGAGTGCTACAGCTGGGCCAAGCAGCAGACGGGCGTCGATCCAGTCGCACTGGCGCAGCAGAGCGCCAACCAGCCCGCGCCCACCGGGCCGCAAGGCCAGCGCTTGAAGGGCGCGGCGGGCGGGGCGGTGGTCGGCACAGCGGTCGGCGCGATCGCCGGCGATGCGGGCAAAGGTGCGGCGATCGGTGCGGTTACCGGGACCGTGGCTGGCGGCGCCAGGCAGCGGCGCCAGGCGAAAGGTCAGCAGCAGAATCAACAGCAGGCGCAGCAGCAAACGCAGCAGGCGTTGGCCAATTACAACAAGGCCTTCAGTGCATGCATGGAGGGGCACGGGTATGTGGTCAAGTGATCGGGAGACCAGCGTGAAGCTTACGATGAATATCGCCGCGGTTGCCTGCCTGCTGACGGGCGCAGCCGCCTGGGGTGCTGACTTCGACGGTTCCAAACCCCTGATCTGTGCGCCGGTGGAGGTCAACGAGTGCGTTGCCGGCGACGCATGCCAGCGGACGACACCGCGAGAGGCCGGAGCACCCACCTTCATCCGCATCGACTTCCAGCGCAAGGCTGTAATCGGGCCGAAGCGTACCGCAGCCATTCAGCTCATGGAGACGAGCGACACGCAGCTTCTGCTGATGGGAGTGGAGCTTGGTTTCGGCTGGACTCTCGCGCTCGACCAGGAAAGCGGAGACATGGCGGCCACCCTGGCGGACCGCGAAGGGGTGTTCGTGTTCTTTGGATCGTGCACGCCGCTTTGATCTCCGAGCTGGCAGGAACGCACCGCGCAACCGCTGACATCTCGGGATGTGTCGGGATGCTGTCGCCGCTCGCCGTCGCCCGCCGGTCCGGCACCGTCAGTTTCAGAGGCTCCGGGTCCTTCATGACCGCTTCCGCAACCAGGTAGGCTCGGTCGGGTTCGAAGTCCGCGCGGCACAAGACCTGATACTTGTAATTCTCCACCAGCACGCGCAGCTCGATGGGTCCGACAGCCTGTCGGCGGCTTAATCGCCATAATAGCGGCGTTCCGCCGCGGGCCGCGGGGACTGCTTCCGGCCCCACGGGGCGTCATCCCGAATGAAAACCATTGTCCGCAGCGGTCATACCCAACTACCGTTGGCCTCGCTGGAGCCGAGTCCCACGGGCGCTATGCTGCGCCTTGCTGGCGACTGGCGCCTGCCTCACGTCGACGCCGCGGCCGCCGCGCTGTCCGCACTGCCGAGAACGCCGCGAGTCGCTGCCCTGGACGGCCGTGGACTCACGGGGTTCGATACCGCGGGCGCCCTTGTGGTGCTTAGCTACCTCCGGGATCTCGGCGCGGACGCCAAATCACTCGCAGCGCAGAATTTTGCGCCACACCACGGGCGCATTCTGCAGGTCGTCGCCGGCCAACTCGCCAACGTCAAAGGTGCAACGCAGACACCGCCGCGTGGGTTCTTCCAAACGATAGGCCGGAATGTCGCCGCGCTCGGGGATCTGATCGTCGGCCACATCCAGTTCCTCGGCTACACGGCTGCAGGCGTCGGCGCACTGCTCACGCATCCGAGGCGACTGCGTCTGAAAGAGCTCGCTGCACAGTTCGAGCAAGTGGGGATTACGGCCATACCGGTGGTTTTGCTGGTGACTTTCCTGATTGGCATCGTATTCGCCTATCTGCTGGGGGTCCAGGCGGAGAAATATGGCGCGAGTATCTTCGTGGTCGACGGCGTGGCCATCGGCATGGCCCGGGAGTTCTCTCCTCTGCTCGTGGCCGTTATCATCGCGGGCCGATCTGGCGCCGCGTTCACCGCGCAGCTCGGCACGATGCGTCTCACCGAAGAGACGGACGCGATCCGCGTGCTCGGCCTGTCGCCCATGGACGTGCTGGTCTTGCCGCGCCTGTTCGCCCTCGTTGTTGCCTTGCCGCTGCTGGTCTTCGTCGGAGATGTGGTCTCCAACCTCGGCGGCATGGTGATGGCAGACCAAGCGCTCGGGATCGTGCCGGCCACCTATGTCGATCGACTGCACAAGGCGCTGCGCCTGAAGGACGTCATCGTCGGCCTGGTGAAGGCTCCGGTATTCGCGCTCTTCATCGCCATCATCGGTATCCGCATGGGAATGACGGTCAGTAGCGATACCCGCTCCATAGGCATCAACACGACGTCGACAGTGGTCCAGGGCATCGTGTCGGTCATCCTGCTCGACGCGATGTTCGCAGTCGTCTTTCAAAAGCTGGGAATCTAGTTGCAACCGGGCGCTGCAGCAACGAACAACGAGGTCGTGCTGGAGGTCGACGGCATCGTCACCCGCTTCGGCACACAGACCATTCACGACGGCGTCAGCTTCAGCGTGCACCGGGGCCAGCTCGTAGCCCTGATCGGCGGCAGCGGCACCGGCAAGTCGGTGCTCTTGCGCGAGATCATCGGCTTGATGCGGCCCACGGCCGGCACGGTCCGCCTGCTGGGAACGGACATCTGGAAGGCTTCCGCGGACGAGGTCGCTGCGGTGCGCCGCCGGTTCGGGATGATGTTCCAGGACGGCGCCTTGTTCTCGTCGCTGGACGTCGCGCACAATGTGGCCGTGCCTCTGGTCGAACACACCGAGCTGCCGCCCGAAGTGCTCTGGCCGCTGGTTCAGCTCAGGATCGGGCTCGCGGGTCTGGGGCCGGAAACGGGGGCCAAGATGCCCAGCGAGCTCTCAGGCGGCATGCGCAAGCGCGCCGCCATCGCCCGCGCGCTCGCCCTGGAGCCGGAAGTGATCTTCCTCGACGAACCCACCTCGGGACTCGACCCGATCACGGCACGCGCGTTCGACAAACTCGTGCGCTTTCTGGTCGATGACCTCGGCGTCACGGTTTTCCTGGTCACGCACGATCTCGACACGCTGCTGACCGTGGTCGACCGCGTGATCGTGCTCGCCAAGGGCAAGGTCCTGGCAGACGGTTCTGTCAGCGAGGTGATGCAGACCAGCGACGCCTGGGTACAGTCGTATTTCTCGGTGCGTACTATGATCGGTGGAGGTAAGGAAACCTATGGAACCTGACGTCCGCTACACCTTCATCGGTGCCGCGCTCATCGCATTGGTGGCCGGGGCAGTGCTCGCGATCCTCTGGCTCACGCAAGCGGGTTCGCGCAACGCCTCCAGCAAATATGAGATCGTATTCGTGCGGCAATCGCTCGAAGGCCTGCAGGTCGGCGGCGATGTTGCCATGCGTGGCATCAAGATCGGCCAGGTCGTGTCCTACTCGCTGTCTCCCAAGGAGGTCAATCGCGTCACCGTCATAATCGGCGTTCAGCCGGATTCGCCGATCGCGGAGAATACGGTGGCCGTGGTCTCGCGCACCTTCGTGACGGGCATTGCCCGGATCAACCTGAGGACGCCCGACCCGCCCGGCCCGCCCCTGACAGCGCAGTCGGGCCAGGATTACCCGGTGATCAAGGAAGGGACCTCGATAGAAGACAAGATCGAGGACGTCGCGAGCCACATCGCGGAGAGCGGCACCGAGGCGCTCGACCGTCTGAACGACCTGCTCGACAAGCAGAACCGCGAGGCCGTCCGGGACGTGCTCGTGAACATTCGCGACCTAACCGCTGGGCTCAACGCGCGACTGGACCGCATCGATCAGACGCTGGCCACGGTGAATCGCGGTGTCGACGCGTTCGGCCGCGCGAGCACGAACATCGCTGCTGCTGTCGACCGAGTCGGCCACAACGTCGAGCCGGTGGCGAAGCAGACGGACGAGACGCTCCGACAAGTTGCCGAGGCGGCGAAGACGATTCAGGCACAGGCATCCGCGTTGGCGCAACAGCTCGAGACCGTCAGTCAAACCGCAGCGCTCGACCTGCATGCCACGTCGCGGGAACTGCGCGTGACGGCCGAGGTCCTCGACCGCACGCTCAGTCGTTATCGCGATCCGAGGGCCCTGATCTTTGGTCCAAGCCCCGCGCAGCTCGGCCCAGGGGAGCAAGCCAAATGAAGGGACTGGCGCTGGCTCTCCTCGCCACGGCTGGCCTGGCGAGCTGCCTCGGCGGAGGCCCACCGCGCACCCATTATGTTCTCCAGGACCGGGCACCGATCGACGCGGCAAGTACGGGTCCGACCGGTCGGCAGTCGCTGGTCGTCGCCGGTAGCGCGGTCGATGTGTTCTACGACGCAGAAAGCCTCGTGTTCAGCCGCCAGTCCGGGCAGCGGGCGTATTACCAGTTTGCGAGCTGGACAGACCGGCCCGCGCGTCTCGTGGCGCGCCTTGCGGAGCGTCGCCTCGATGCGCGCGGCCGGTTCGCGTCGGTGACCCGTCTGACCGCGGGCGTGCGGGCTGATCTTCTCCTCAACATCATGGTGATGGAGTTCTACCACGACGTTGCGGCCAAACCTGCGGTGGTGCGCGTCGCGCTTATCGGAGAACTCATCGACTGGCGCAGCCGATCGCTGCTCGCACAACATACTTTCACCTTGTCGTCCTCGGTGCAAACAGACAACGCTCAAGGGGCGGTGGACGCATTCGACCACGCCGTCACCGAGGCGCTCGATGCCTTGGTGCCCTGGGTAGAGACAGAAGCCGCGAAGGCGCCCGCGGCGTCTGGCTAGACCGTCAGGGCCGCGTGACTAACAGGGTGGGGATCCGGGTTAGATGAGCTTCTGCTTCTTCAACGTCCCGATGATGAGCTTGGCGAAGCCCTGAATGTCCTGTTTTATGTCGGTCGGAGCGAAAGTCTGCGTGGTACCGGACCAGAGAAGTTGGGAATCGTTGACGCCGTACAGGTTGGTTTCCACGACCAACGTGTCGGTCTGAGACACCATGGGCGGGTCGTAGTACCCAGCCCAGGCCCCTGAGTAGCCACCGTAGAAGCCCATTCCAGGCGCACGAAAGGCCGGGCTGACCTGGGTCTGCACATCGACCCGGATCAGGCGGGTGATCAACGCTCCGTCGGCGCTGGATTCCTTGAGGGCCTGCGTCAGCCGGGCCTCTTCGGCCCTGCCCCCTTCCGGGATGAAGGTATAGCTCGCAACGGCGTCCACACCCGCCGCCTTGAGTTCTTTGACGAACTCGTCCTCGAACGTGCGACGCACCGCGGGCTGGCTCGACACACCGACCACCAGGAGCTTCTTCAATGCCGGGCCCTTGTAATTGGGGTCGCTCCAAGAGTTGGTCAACTTGGTCGCGGCGCAGGCAGCGACCGCCAGGACGATAATGGCCAGAACAGCTTTCAAGACGCTGCCCTGACGGTACGTGCTCATGTCGGACCTCACACAGAGTTTGGTAACTGCGCACTCACTGTTCACTGTGACCGCCACTCACCACTGAACACAACGGGTCAGTAGGCCTGGCCGCAGGGGAATCGAATCAGACTCTCCTGGATGGTCATCAGGCTTGTCTTGGGTTCACGCTGGACGTAGGGAACCTGCTTGCTGAATGCGGCGGCCACTGATTTGGAAGAATCCCTCTCCGTAAGGGTGGCCGCACAATTTGCTATTCCCTCCGACAAGACTTCGGCGTCCAGGTCGCCTACGTAGACCACCTCACCCGCGCCGACTTCGAAACTCGCGATCACCGGGCCGGAAGCGGCTCCCAGCCCCTGGAACCCGCCGAACGCGGCGAAATCGCCGGCGCCCAGGACGATCGTCTGCAACTGGTATGTGCCAGCTTTCACCAGCGCGACGTCGTACTTACGGGTCCAGTCGATCGAGAACCGCTGCCGCGCTTCGAACGCGTAGCTCGGCTCGCCGGCCTTCTGCCAGACGGAGGGATGCCCGCCGATGATCACCACGGCATCGTCCGATTCCCGGGCGGCCCAGTTCTGGGGCGTGAGCATCTTGTCGTAACCGGTACGATAGAGATCGGCGGGATTGGTCTTGCATCCGGTGAGCACGCCGCCGAACAGGAGCATCGTCGCCGTCAGCAATGTTCTGAGAGCCATTCGAGAAAACTTTGACCGCCGCATCATTTCTCCTATTGGGCTATGGTGAACGCACCGCCTGCAAATGGCTTTGCGCACGACCGGTACGAGGCCGAGATCGTGACCTGGCAGGAATCACCGGGGTCGCAGTCGGTGCCAGTCGTGATGGCAATCTGAGTTTCGGTCTCGTGCACCAGCGACTTCACGAGCCGCGCCGGCGCGTAGCACAAGTAGTAAGGGCCCTTCTCGGTGTCGAGACCGTTGAGCGTGACCTTCTGGATGCCTCCCGGCGCCACCGTGGGCGATGCAAAGCTCATGGTGACTGCGGTCTGCGGGGCAGTTGTGAACTGCCAAGCCTTTGACACCGGCACGCCGTTGACGGATCCCGAGAAGGCCAGTTGGTACGTCGTCGATGGCGCCAAGGGCGAAACCGGGATCAGCGCCGCAGCATGGGCAGGCGTTTCGGCATCCGCCGCATGCGTGAGCAGTCTCGCATCGAGCACACGCCGAGGGGTGTATGGAGCTATCTCGTACAGCTGGAACGACTTCACCGCGAACGCATAGCGCGCATCGACTTGAATCGACACCGGGTAGCCGACCAGAGTGTGGCCTGGCATCGGGTTGGGGAACTCTTCCATCGGGTCGAAATCGGTCGGGATCCCCGACTGGCCGTCTGCCGGGTATACCGTCAGCGCCGTGGGCGAAGGGGCCGGCGGAAGTATCTCCGCGCCGAAGTCGACCGTGACGTTCAGCACCTCGGCGCCCTGGTGGGTCTTGAGGGTTACCCCGGGGCCTGCGTGTACGAAGTCGCTCGACAGGATGATGAAGCGGTGATAGATGGCCGTCACGAGCGCGTCGACGGCAGCGGCGGGGTGCGACGAGGGCTGCCGCGCAACGACCTCGCCAGCCTCAGAATAGTCATAGTGCACAGCATCGATCCGGTCGAACGGACTGTTTCCCGTGTAGTAGGGATTCGTCTTCTTGTCCTCGTAATGCCCCATCTGGTTCGCGCTGTCGAGGTAGCCGGTGTGTGACTGCGCAGCTCTCAGGAGCCTGGGCTCTGCCACGACTGGAGCCACACCGGCTAACGCGCGGTGGTAGTTGACGCGCTCCAGCACCGGGGCCTGCATGGGGTCAAGCTGAATTCGTGATCCGCCATCGCCCTTAGTCGTGCCCGGTTGGATGGCCTTGCTGGTGCCAGGCGAGCGAACAACTCCAGCCTCGGGAGGCAGGGAAGGCGTCGACTGCGGTCCCACCCCTCCTTGGCCAACGGTGGCGCTACCCGGATGGCGAATCGCGGCCTTGGTGGACGTCTTCGAACCGCTGTCGTCGGACGACGGTGCAGCGGTGCCACTGTCCTGGGCTGTTGCGCTGAACGACAGGCAAACGAGTGCCCCGAGAAGCGTAGCGGTCGCAAGACGCTCAATCATGATCGATGCCCTGGACACCGATCGCGCGCCGCTACCGCCCTCGCCTCAGTCGCCGAGCCCCGGCTCATAGTCGAACTTCTGCCCGCCGATGGAGGCATCCACCATCACGCCGCCCTTGACGTTCACGAAGACAGCGACGCCGGTGTTGTCGTAAGACGTCTTTGCTGCGGCGCCTGCGGTCGCTATGACTGCGGAAGCCTGGGCCGAGAATTCCGAGTTTCCGGCTTTGAAATTATCCAACACGGCCTTGTCCCGGAAGAACAGCAGCTCACTATAGGCTTGGCCGCCGAAGACGAACCCGAAGCTGACTTGGGAGAGGCTCGTTCTGCCAATGGGAGTACCCTTCTCGTACACGATCCCCTGGCCGTGGGCGCCGCCAATCCAGAAGCCTCCGGATCCGACGGTCGGAAACACCGCATAGCCATAGGCCTTGCCGAAGAACACTTGGAGCCCGGGGTCGGTCGACTTGAACGTCGCGATCGTTTGCTGAGCCGCTTCCAGTTGCTGCGTCTGCTCTCCCGGATCCCATCCTGCTGCGCCGGCAGGTACAGCCCAGATGGCGCCAACCAATGCGAGGACAACGACATATACGGACTTTGCTCCCACTTTTGCCTCCTCTCCGGTCAAGAAAACGAATGCGCCACGGTAGGGCATTCGTCCACTAGAATTTGATGTGCGCTCCGACGTTCAGCGCCCCGCTCCAATAGTCGTAGCTGGTGGTTCCGGTTTGGATGCAGTTCGTAGTGCTGCCGCCCGTGCATCCGATTCCATAGGTGAAGTTCACATTGCTCGCCCACAGCCCGCGCCAGTCTATGAACACGCCGAACTTGTCCGACGCCAGGTACTCGACCCCGAAGATGAACTGCGCAGCGAATTTGTTGCTCGACCCGTCCAGGTAACCACTCGTGCCGGTGCCGCTGCCGGGTTTGATGGTGTTGGCTGACACATCGGCAACGCCCAGCCCCAAGCCGATATACGGAACCCACTCCGAGCCGGTGTCGAAGTCGTACAGAGCATTCACCATGAAGTTGTTGGACGTCAAGCTGCCGGTGGCGGACTGGGTCCCGGCCGTAGTCGCTATCGTACTGGCAGCGTTGTTACGGTAGTTGTACTCGAACTCGACGCGAGGCCCCCCAAAGGCATAGCCGAGCTGCACGCCCGCCGAATACCCCAGGTTGTATGTGACGGCGTTGTAGTAGGTAGGGTAGCTGCAATAGTAAGGAGGGACACATCCACCGTAGCTGGTCGTATAGGTCAGGTTGGCGGTCCAAGCCAGGCCGCCATCGAGCCCGAGATACGGCCCCGTGGGGATGTCGGCCGCCGCCGGCGCGATCAGCGCAAGCAAGCATAAACTTGCGGCCACCGCCCCAGCGAGGATTCTCTTGAAAGACATGACGGTCTCCTAAGTCCGTTAGGTTATTGATTTTCCCTAGGCCAACCCTCGGCTGAATCTGACCCGCTTGCGGCGAAGTGTACTGCTTTGCCGAAAAAATGCCCACAGACGTAGAAGGTGTGGGGATTCTCACGCGTTTCCAGGATGGCGGATATGGGACTTTGGTCCAATAGGTGTCGAGTCCCGCGCGACGAGCCCGGCGCTTAGCCTCCACCGTCACTCCAGCCGATGGGCCAGCGGCTGCCGGCTAGGATGAAGAACGTTGCCCCCGGAGCAATAGCCGGCCACAATCATTCGTAACCAGAAGGAGAGACCGTATGGGGCACTGTGTCCGTCCAGGCGCGATCGCGTGCGTAGTCGGTTTCGCTCTGCTGCTGCTCGGGTCCTGCGCCTCTACCACCCTGATATCGTCCCAGAGGAATCCGGCCTACAAGGGACCGGCGCTCAAGCGCCTCATGGTCTTGGGCGAGACCGCCGATCCCCGCGTAAGGAAAGCGTTCGAGGATGAGTTCGTCGCAAAGCTCAAGGCCGCCGGCTTGGCCGCCGTTCCGAGCTACCCTCTGCTCCCGGAGAGCGGATTTATCGATCAAGCAGAATTGCAGAAAGTAGTGGAAACTGCCGGCGTAGACGGGGTTCTAGCGGCGCGGCTGGTGAAAGTCGAACAGCAGGAAACCGCGGCGGAAATGCTCAACTTCGAGGACCGGTCCGCGGGCTTCTATGGCTACTATTCCTCAGGGTCGGCCGGGTCCTTCGATCCGAGTCTTGGAGGCGAGTACAACGCCATCACAATCCGCTTCGACCTGTACAGCGTGGCGGGCTCGCGACTGGCGTGGAGCGGCGACGCGGCCACCTTCCCGTCCACCGACGTGAAACAGGTGGCCGCCGGCCTGGCCTACACCGTCATCCCGACGCTGAAGAAGCAGAAGCTGATCTAGCCTAGGCTCAGAATGTAATCTGGCGCGCCGCACTTCCGAAGTGTCCGTTTCAGTCCACTAGGCGACGAGCGCTTTCGCAGCCAAGCTCGGAGAAAAGATCGTCACGCCGCCGAGCGTCTTGCCATAGAAGGCTCCGAAGTGGGTCCGATCGCCGGTGACCAGCGCCCCGCACTCCAACCGAATTGCAGCAGCGAGCACGGGTCGGTCTTTCTCCGGGAGCGCAAGCGCCGCCTCCGAGGTCCCCGCGGGAGGGTGCGCAGCGGCGAGATGCATACGCGTGAGCAAGGCGTTCAGAACGGGTACTCCTTCGGGTGCCTTCGCCGCGAGGTTTCGCCGCGCCTCCTCCACAACGTATCCATCCACCCAACACTCGTGGCCCGCTTCGACCAGCAATGCCACCAGCCGTCGCACGGCACCGTTGGACTTGGAGGCGGAAAACAGAACGTTGGCGTCCAGGAAGATCCGCATCCGCGGTCTGTCAACCGCCAGATTTCGGCTTCTTCTTTCGGCGGAGGACCTTCTCGAGCTCGGCCTCAGCTTCGTCGAATTCGCGGATCCGCTTGTCGCTGTAGATCTCGATCGGCAAAGTTACGGCGGGACGTAGCAGCAGTCCTTCCGGCGTCGTCTCCGCGATGAGCTGGTCCTCAGCCTTGATACCGAGGGCTTGGCGCAGCTTGGCCGGCAGCGTCACGACGCCGCGTCGGGTGACAGTAAGGGTGGTTTTCATCAACGCAGTATAGCAGAAATACAGTAATGCCGTAAGGTTGATGCGGTCCGTGCGCGGCTACAGCGAACCGGGTCGAGGGCTATGCCGTGTTCGCGACACCGAGCATTCCGCTGGGTCCCGCGAAGAAGTGGGCCGGCCGCCGCGTGCGACAACACCCGCTTAGTTCAGGGCTTTGTCCTTCCAGAACTTCGTACCGCCCAGCGCGACGCCAGCCTGGAGGCCCGTGCTGGTGAGGGTGTAGTACGGGCTTTGGTTGATGGTGGCGCCCCCACTGGCGCTGGCGTTCTCCTTGCCGGTGCCTGCGCCCGCGGCGGCGGTACCGCTCCCCACCCAGCCCTTGTTTACGAAGTCGTTCATTGCCTTCACGCTGACGAAGACGATCAGAATCTTGGACTCGGCGGCGCCGATCTGGAGGCCAGCGCTCGCCTGAGCCATCTCCATGAAGGTGTCCTTCTTGGTCTTGTTGTCATGGACCAACCCCTTTCCTCCTTGCCCACCGATGATGAAGCTCAGGCCGTAGGTGGTGAAGAGCGCGTAGCCGGGGGCTTTCGCGACGTCGGCTTCGAGGCTCGGCTGAGCTTTGTAGAAGTCCTGCAGACTTGCTGCTGCCACTTTGCGTAGCTCGGCCTGTTTTGCCTGTTTGTCGGTTTCGGCCAACGCATGACCGGTCGCGAACGCCAGGATCAGAGTGCTTGCTGTAAGAAGCGCGTGGAATCTCATGGATGTAGTCCTCCTGTTAGGGTTTGCAATCTCGACGAGGTCTCCTCCCTTGGCAGAGATCCGCAGCCTGGGTTACAGGCGCGGCCTCGGTCTGAGGACCGCAATTTTACCCCGAACCTCGACACCGCCGAGTAATTCGATCTGTGGCGTTTGCCTTGACTGACCTGCGTGTGCTTGCGACAGCATGGAAAGTTGGTCCCTTTCCCCGACATTGTCTTCCAGTTCCCGGTCAGCCTGCTCTCCGGCGCAGTGACTTTTGGTTTGAGCAGAGTAGCTTTGCCGACGAACCGACAGCGAGCCACGATGGTGACCTCCGCGGCTTAAGCCACACGGTTTTCGCCGGAATGACGTTCATTGAACTGCCCGTTGTTAGGCCTTTACGCGAGCTTAACGGAGTGCCGAGGGCTTGGCACCGCGCAGACCAGATTCAGCGGCTGCTCGGACTTGCCGTGGACGGCTGCCCTGTCCCGCTAGCCTTCGGAGAGGTGAGGTTGATCGCGTCGACGGGAAGCCTCAGCGTGTTGCCCATGATGTTCACCAAGCGCGAGGCGACCGCCTGAGCGCCCAGCGGCACCACGATGGGTCTGTCGAGGGTTCCGCCGATGTGCACCGGGATGGCGAGCAGCATCCCCCCGAAGATCTTCCGAATAATGGGAATGTAGCTCAGCACCGAGGTCTCGACCTTGAACGGCGCGACCAGTACATCGAAATCGACGCTGCCGGTCGCAAGGTCGATGTTGCCATGGGCCGCGACCGTCACTGCCGACGCATCCAGTGCAACCTCGTGTAAAGAGATCTTGCGGCCCTCGAGCCGCCCCTGCACCCGCGCGGACTTGTAGTCCATGCCGGCCTTTGTGAGGTCCGGCAGCGCGCCGCGCACGGCCTCGCTGAGGTTCACCAGCTTGAGCACCCGGTCCAGCGCGTCGGCCTTGTTGATGTGGCCGTCTCTGGCTGTCGCAGCGAACGTTCCCCGCATGTTATCCAGGAGTGTGCTTGGCTCCCCACTGCCGGAAAACTCGCCATCCAGATCCACTTGACCTGTCGCCTGCACACGCTGGTTTGTCAGACAGGCGATCGACTGCTCGAGCTGCGCGCCGCGCGCGCTCAGCTTGAGCCGGGTCTCAACGCTGTCCCGCCGCGCTGCCAAGTTCCCCGAGAGTGTGATTCCGCACAGGGCGGCGCGCTGGAAGCGCAGATCGCGAACGGTTTCCTGCAAATATCCGGTCGCCACCAAGGGCGAGACCTCCAGCGCTCCCACGCGGAGGCGGCCGATATCGACGCGGATCTGGCCCGATACCGGCAGCTCCCAAAGTTGCCTGAGGAGACGGGCCAGCTTGGCGCTGATACTGGTGTCGGCAGATTGGGTGTCGGGCTTCGGGGCGGCCTTCGTCTCGACCTGCGGGGGCGCGACCGCAACCGGCACGACCACTGTGTCCCCATGCACGTCTGCGTCGATGACGAGGTTATCGCCCGCGAAGCTGATGCTGCCGCTGATCTGCACACGGCTCTCCCCGCTGGACACGGTGGCGGACTTGACCAGCAGTTCCGTCTTCTTCCCCTCGATCGATAGCTGCTCGATGGTGAGGGGGACGGGCAGCTCGGGCGGAAGCCGGATATTCGTGGCCTGCAGAAACCCAAAGCGCGTGCTGTCTCGCAGATGTTTCCAGTCGCCATCGACGCTGAAATCGCCCTGCAACCGACCCACAGAAAACGGTTGCTCGACAAACGTGTGCTGGATGCTGGTGCCGGCCAGCCGCCCCTTGAAGTGGGCCCGAACATGCGTGCCCTCGACGCTGGCGTCGACGATCGCGTCGGAGGCATCGTCGCGCACGGTGAACTTCTCGACCTCGAGCCGCTTGGGTATGCTGCGCACGGAGAATCCGATAACCGGCCCGCCGGCCACGTTGACGCTACCGCGCGCTGCGACGCCGGCGCCCCGGCGCCAACCCACGCTGAAATCGGACACCGTCAGCGCCCCCCGCAACCGGAGGTCACGCGGAATATCCGCTCGGGCGTAGATCCATTTCTGCGCCTCGAACCCCACAGTGCCGGTGGCGCTGGCTAGAACGCTATCGATGCCTCGGCGATAGTCGTCCGTGCGCCCCGAAACTGCAAGCGCCGCGTCCAGCGCTGATGCCTTGACGCCCTTCGCGCTCACGCTTTGCTCCGAAACGTCGATGATGCCGCCGTTCAGTTGTACCTGCGGACCATAGCGCGGCGCGTCGATCGAGATGTTCTTCGGCGTAGCCGACACCTGGAACCGCGCTTGATCGGGCTTGTTCAGGGGAAGCTCCAGCCGCGTAACCGATACGGCGAGGCTGCCCGACACTGTCTTCACACCTTCGAGCTGCTTTGCGAACTGCTGCTGCGCAGCCGCCCAGCGGAACAGCTCCTCCAGCGCGAGCAGCGCCGATCCTTGCTGAGCGGTCAGTACGTTCGGTGTGCTCAGGCCCAGCCGAGCGTTTACCCCGCTGAAGGTGGATTGACCAATGGCTCCGTCCAACGCTCGCACGGACAGAGCCTCATTCGTATACGTTAGCTCACCGCCCGCGATGCGAATCGGGAACGGCACTATTTCGTATCGCGCCGATGCCTTGATTGCGGAGACCTCGACGTGTGGTACGACATTGTTCACGTCTCCTCCGAGGACAGCATGCGCCACGGCACTGCCCTCGAGCTGCTTCACCTGGTTGAGCAGCCGCTGCGACTGCCGATCAGGCAGCACGCGCTTCGCCACGGCTAGCGCTTCTGGCAAATCCACGGCAACGGTAAGGTCGGCACGCAGCGGGGGGACATCGGGGTTCAGGTCCATCTCGAAGCTCCCCTCGCGCCCCGTGGACTTTTCGAGCCGTCCTTGCACATTCTGCGCACGCACCACTCCCTGCTCCAGCGAGCCGACGGCACTCGCCTGGTACACCTTGAGATTGTAGAGAACGGGCAGGGACAGATCGATGTTGTCCACCACGCCGTTGATGCGCAGTGCCTTGAGGTCGAACAGATCCCCCAGCGTTGCGGACTGGGTGCTGAACTTGACGGTCGTGACCGTTCCTCGTGCGAAGCGCACCGGGAAGTCCTGCAGGAAGTCCACCGCTGGGGCCAACTGGTCCGCTGTCGCTTGCAACGTGGGCAGGTCCACGTCGCTGGATTCGGCCTCCAGCGCGTAGCCGCCGGTCTCACTGATGGCTAACCTTGCGCTCGCGGCAATCCGCGGCGAGTCGAGAGCCGCCCGCCGCAGCATCAACTCCACGCTCGCACCCTTGGTCTGTGCGGCTGCTTCGATGGCGGGGCCAACCAACTCCAGATGCGCCTTCCCGAATTGCAGCGCGACCTTCGGTGCGTCGATGCTGGCATCGGCCTGCGCGTCGCTCAACCCGCGCAGGCGCCACTTGAGCTTGGCGTTCACGACTGCCTCGTGCACCGGCCAGCCCTCCTGCATGCCGAGGATTGGGCCGAGCTGCGCCACCTGCAGGCCGGAGATTTCTACATGCCCTTCTCCGCTCAGGTCCTTGGACGTGAGGCGCAACTCGGCAGCGAGTCGCTCCAACAGATTGGACTTGCACGACACCTTCGCCGAGACGGCGCTCGCCGTCACGTCGGCGCGCACGTTCACTTGCTCCACCAGCAACGGCGGCCTCTGGCCGATGCGCAACTCCACCCGTCCCGCCTCTATTTCGGCTGCCAGGCCGGGCACGGCTTTCTCGATCTGCTCGAGCACGCCGCGCACGCTTGCCTCGGTGTCCTTCAGCGAAAAGGGCTTGGCAGGAGGTTGCGGTTGTGGGCTGGGCTTGGGCTCTTCGAGCTGAACCCGGACCTGGGGAGCGAGGATCTGCACCCTGTGCGGGTAGACGTTCCCGAAAAGCAGAGGCAAAAGGCGGATGTCGACGCCAACCGACTGCGTCTCGAGCTCGACCACGCCGGGAAGCGAGAAACGCAACCGAGACACCACGACGCCGGGAAACGGCAGCAGGTGCAGGTTGATCCGCTCGAACTGCGCTTTCCCACCGGTCGCGTTCAAGATGATCTTCGTGACCTCGCGCTTGACCAGATCCTGGTTGAGCCACAGCGGGGAAGACAGCAAGACCACCAACACGAGCAGGATCGGCGTCAAGCACGCGGCGATGATCCAGCGCAGCCACCTCTTCCGGATCATACGGGTGGGGACCAGGACAACTTCGCGGTCACTGCGAGCCGCGGCCGTCCGGACCCACGGCTTGCGCCAGCTTCATCCCGACCAGCTGCATGACCCGGCTCAAAGTTGGACCCGCGAAGCGTGAGACTATCGCTGCCTAATCACACCCGCTCGATGCTCCCTCTTACTGCGCCTCGACCTCGGCCCAGATCTTTCCCTTGGCTTCAAGAAAGGCGGTGAACACGTCGCCGTTGGGCAACCTGTACACGCCCACCAAGTTGAGCTCCTCTACCGTGCCATGCAGCTGCATATTGCCCCGGCGTTTATTCAGCACGGATTCGAGTCCTTGCTTCATCTGGCCTATGGACTGTGCCATATCGATGGTGAATTGGGCTCGCAGGCGATCGCGGATCTCCGAATGAGCGAACCAGCTCGCTGCCGAGAGCAGAGCTTGACTGGTGTCGAGCGTGTAGTCGAGGTCCGGAAAGCTCAGCTCGCGCGTGTCTGAATTGTAGTAGGGCGTGCCGGTGAGGTAAGCGATGCCACTCAGGTCGCCGCTGAAAGTCAGTTTGATGACGACCTTCGACCCCTCCCCGTAGACGTCCGCGCCTGTGACGGTCACGGTATGGCCATCCATAGCAAACGTCTTCCCGCCCTTATCGAGCTCGAGTGACTTGTCGAGCCTCGCTTGGACGAACGCCTGTTGCGCGTCCACCGGTATCTGCAGCTTGAAAGTGTCGGCGGGCGCGGCGATGTCCGCTGGCGGCAATGGCTTCGGGCTGGATTGGGGCTTCTTGCCTGCCGTTACCACCGGCCGCAACCGCAGCTGGACCCCGGTGCGGAGCTGGCCCTCGGCAACGGTAACGGGCACCACGCCGATTCCTTCCGGGTTGAGGGCGAGCCATACGTTCGGGCGCAGCTCGGTCGGCTCGCTCATCCTCGCCCATGCGGCTTCGACGCGTTTGTGCAGATCCAGCCCGGCGGCAACGCGCTTATCCAGCGCGGGCAGCATCTTTCTCAGCGCGCCGTCGAACCCGGCGACGACGGGGTCCGTCACATCCGTCTCGAGCGGGTGCAGCACACACCTGTTTGCGGGGACGACCTGTCCCAGAGTCGAATGGACGCTGGCCGTGAGGTTCGGAAGGATGGTGATCTCGGTGCTGATGGACACGTTTGCGGTCCGCGGCGGCTCCCCATCCGTGCCGCACGAGGCCATGGTCACGGGCCCGGGACATGGAACCTGCTTGCGGCCTTTCAGCCAGTAGCTGAGATCCACGCTAGTGGTGATCGCGTCGCCGGAACCGGACATCGCCAGAGGCGCGCGTGTAATCGAGTAGCCCCCATCGATCCCGCAAGCGGGCGGTGCTGCACCGCCGTCCATGTGGTATTTGAATGGGTCCACGCCGACCGCGCGCGGCACTTCTTCCTCGGCCGCCTTCTCGATCGGCGCTAGCGGGATACTGACTGGGATGTTGAGATACGACAGCTCCGCCTTGGGCGGCTCCGGGGGAGCGACTGCTGGCGACGGGGTCTGACACCCCGACAACGCGGCAGCTGCTGACACGATGGCGGACCAAACTCTGAGCTCTGCACGCACGCGCGCCGTCCGGCCTGTTCTTGTCATTCCGGTCTCCTGTTCTGCCCGCCAACGCCTCCACTGCCGCGATCGCCGCGCGACTTGCCGCAGCGGCGTCGAGATTTTTTGGAGGCCGCGTGATTATAATCGAACCCCGGCGATGGAACCGCTGCGCTGTCATCGTGCCGAGAAGGTATTGCAGCGCGAGAGGCTCATGCAACCAAGAAAGGACAAAGCAATGCGATTCAGAACGCTACCCACGGCCGCTGCTGCGGTCCTGCTGCTGCTGTGCCTCGATGCGCGCGCGCTCACGCCGCTCGAGGAATGCTACCAATCGGCCGCCGGCCGCCCTCAGGTGCGCGCCTGCCTGGAACGGACGACAAAAGAAGCCTCGGATGCGCTGGCGGAAGCATTCTTCGCCGCGCGCAGCGAGATGGAAAGGCTCGACCGCGCGACCGGACGCGCGACTGCGTCCACTGCATTGGAGGCCAGTGAGCGCGCCTTCCGCGATTTCCGCGACCGCAACTGTGCTTGGGTCGCCGCGATCCTGGCGCCCGGGACCGGGTCGAGCGACGTCAAGCTGGACTGCGAGATCCGGATGGACCGCGCGCGTGCCGATGAGCTGCGTACGCCGCTTGCGCGCAAAGTGTCGCAGCGCAAGTCCGAAGCCGGCGCTGCAACCGGGTTAACGGGTGTCCATTGGCATCTAACCCAGGTCATGTTCGACGGCGCGGCAACGAGCCTGGAGTTCAACCCGGACTCGCCCGTCACCATCCGCTTCGAGCCATCAGGAAATGTCTCCGGTCGCGGGCCGATCAACCATTTTTCCGGCCGCTACGAGGCGACAGCCGATGGGCGGATCTCATGGAGCGACGCCGGCCTGCAGTCTACTATGATGGCCGGCCCGCCCGAGGCGATGGAAAGAGAAGACATGTTCTTCCAGATCCTGGGGCAAATCTACCGCTACCGCATCAGCGGCTCGCAGCTCATCTTGGAGACCGAGGACAGCAACTCGTCGCTGACGTTCGAGCGCTAGCCATCAGCAGAAGCGGCGCTACCGAGAAGGAGAAGCACCATGAGATACCCTGTTGTCATCCTGGCGGCGGTAACGATCGCCGTTGGCGTGCCGCAGGCGTTCGCGGCCCAAAGCAATGTGAATATGACGGTGGAGATCACCAACGCCCGCAAGGCCAACGCCAAGCTGATGCAAGAATACAGCTGGAACTGTCGCACCGAATTGCTCGAGGCAGGCCAGGTCAAGGACACTCGTATCGACCTCGTCAAGTACGGGCCAGATGGGCACCTGCAACGCAGCCTTCTGAACGATCAGAGCGCGCCGCTGCCGTTCGGCTTTCTGCGCCGGGCAATCGCCGAAGACAGGAAGGCGGAGCTCGAGAAATATCTGACCGCGTTACGTCATCTGCTGGACCAGTACACGTTGCCCACGGAGGGCAAGGTCCTCGACTTCATGAACCAGGCGACCGTCACGGGACCGAATGCCAAGGGCCTGCTTGAAATGACAGGGCAAAGCGTCGTGGTTCCAGGCGACACTTTCACGGTCTGGACCGACGAGCGCACCTGGCAAACGCGCCGCATCAAGGTTCAGACCCTTTATGAGGGCAACGCGGTGAGCGTCGATGCTACTTTCACCACACTTTCCAGCGGTCTGGCCTACATGAACTACGCCGAAGTGACGGTGCCAGCTAAGCAGCTCAGCATCCAGGTGCAGGACTTCGACTACAGCTCGACGGTACCGATATCGACGGAAGCCGCTAAGCCCGCACCGCCGGCCCGGCCTGAACCCGCAGCCGCCAAGCCGCCGCCACCGCCCCAGCCGCAACCCGCAACGGCCACGTCGGCGTCACCGCCGGTCGCTTCGCCTGCCCCGCCGCCTGCCACCGCCAAGCCGTTGCCTCTTGGAACCGTCGTGCCTGCGCTACCCGCAGGATGCGTATCGACGCCGGTCGGCGGTGTGGCGTACTTCTACTGCGGCGGCAACTTCTACCGCGCGGTGATTCGGGGAAACAACCTGGTCTATGAGACGGTGCAGCCATGACCGGGGCGGCAACGGGAGGTCGGTCACTCGTCCGGTGACACGCGATTACCGAGCTTCCTTAAGGTTGCGTTAAGTCAGCACGTCTACGTTGGAACCCGTCGCGGGGCGGTTCGTCCGGCGACACGTCCCACCAACATAGGAGTGCACCCATGCAGCAGAAGCTTCTGATTCGCAGCCTGATCGCCGCCGGCCTAGTCGCGGCGAGCGTGGCTGGCTATGTTCGCGCCGGCACACCGCCCGCCGCTCAGCCCAAGGCCACGGCGGCGCCGGCAGCCATCGCAGCACCCGCGGCGACGGCGCAGTTGCCGGGCTTTACCTGGATCGTGGAGAAGTACGGCCCGGCGGTGGTCAACGTCAGCGTCAGCACCGAGGGCAAGGGCGCGACTACGATGCCCGACCTGCCGGGCATGGATCCCAACGATCCTTTCTACGAGTTCTTCAAGCGCTTCCAGGGGCCCATGCCGCACGGCCGGATGCCGATGCACGGGCAGGGCTCCGGCTTCATCGTCAGCGCCGACGGGCGGATCCTGACCAATGCCCACGTAGTCGACGGAGCACAGGAAGTCACCGTCAAGCTCATCGACAAGCGCGAGTTCAAGGCCAAGGTGCTGGGGGTGGACCGGCAAACCGATGTGGCGGTGCTCAAGATCGATGCTACCAATCTGCCCACCGTCCAGATGGGCAACTCCGCCGAAACCAAGGTAGGAGAGTGGGTGCTGGCGATCGGCTCGCCCTTCGGTTTCGAGAACTCGGTAACTGCCGGCATCGTCAGCGCAAAGGCGCGTGCGCTGCCCGATGAGAGTCTTGTGTCGTTCATCCAGACTGACGTCGCGGTCAACCCCGGCAACTCCGGCGGCCCGCTGTTTAACATGAAGGGCGAGGTCATCGGCATCAACTCGCAGATCGTCAGCGAGACCGGCGGCTACCAAGGCCTGTCCTTTGCCGTGCCCAGCGAGGTGGCGGCCAAGGTGCAGGATCAGCTCGTCGCGCACGGCAAGGTCATCCGCGGCCGGCTGGGCATCACCATCCAGAACGTCAACCAGGCGCTGGCCGAGTCCTTCGGCTTGAGCAAGCCCACGGGCGCGCTGGTCAGTTCGGTCGAGAAAGGCAGCCCCGCCGAGCAAGCCGGTGTGGAGCCCGGCGACGTGATCGTTAAGTTCGATGGCAAGGAAGTCAGCGACTCCGCTCAGCTACCCGCGCGAGTGGCCGAGATGAAACCGGGCGCCGCCGCCAAGCTGGAGATCATCCGCAAGGGCACGACCAAGGAGATCAACGTCACGGTGGGCGAGCTCAAGGATGGCAAGCTCGCCGCCAATGCCGATGGCGCTCAGAAGCCGGGTCGGCTCGGCGTGGCGGTGCGTCCGCTCAACCCCGAGGAGCAACGGCAGGCCGGCGTCAAGGATGGGCTGCTGGTTGAAAACGCGACGGGACCGGCGGCACGCGCCGGCATCCAGCCGGGCGATGTGATCCTGTCAGTCAACGGCACCTCGATCCACAGCGTGGATCAGCTGCGCTCGCTGGTGTCCAAGGCCGGCAAGCGCGTAGCC
>JBGPOV010000056.1:0-22945 GCA_041488255.1 Gammaproteobacteria bacterium
ACTGCCACCGCGCGCCATCACCCGGCTCGGCGTGGCCCGCTCATTCCAGATCCCGCAGCTGTACCTGGGCATGACAGTTCTCGAGACGGTGCTGCTGTCCCTCGCGGCGCGTGCTGGGCGGACCGGTGTGTGGGCGCCGCTCAAGCGCGCGGGAGGGGCCGACGAGGGTCTGCAGGTTTTAGCGCAGTTCGGCCTCGACCCGCACGCCGAGCGCCTCGTCGGCGAGCTACCCGAAGGCAGCCGGAAGTTGCTCGACATCGCGCTGGCGGTGGCTTTGCGGCCGCGCCTGCTCCTCATGGATGAACCGACAGCGGGTGTCAGCACCGAGGACAAGTTCGAGGTGATGGATACGCTCGTCGGCGTGATCAGCGGCAGCGGAATCACGACCATCTTCGTCGAGCACGATATGGACGTCGTGCTCCGCTACAGCCAACGCGTTTTGGTTTTCGACCAGGGTCTGGTCATCGCCGAAGGCGAGCCAGCCGCCGTGCTGGCCGATCCCGAGGTGCGGAGAGCGGTGCTGGGCCATGTCTGACTCCGTGTTGAATCTCGAGGATGTCAGGGTGGCCATCCAAGGCGCTGACGTGCTGCGGGGCGTCTCGCTCGTCGTTCCACGCGGTGGCCTGGTCGCGCTCGTGGGTCGCAACGGCGCGGGCAAGACCACCACGCTCAGGAGCGTGATGGGGCTCCTCGCGCTCATAGCGGGGCGGATCAGCCTGGACGGCGTCGACCTCGCGCAGATCGCGGCGTTCCGGCGCGCGCAGCTGGGCATCGGTTATATGCCCGAGGACCGGCGGCTCATCGGTCGGCTCACCGTCGCCGACAATCTCTTGCTGCCGGCGTGGTCGGGCGGCGCTGCGAACGCGTCGGGTCGCCTCGAATACGTCTACGGGCTCATGCCCGACCTTGCGGCTCTAGCCAGTCGGCGGGCCGCGCAATTGAGCGGCGGGCAGCAGAAGATGGCCGCGCTCGCGCGTGCGTTGATGAGCGCTAGCAAGTTGCTGCTGCTCGATGAGCCCTTCGAAGGCCTGTCCCCCGGAATGGGCGAGAAGCTGGCAGCGACGATCCGCGAGGTGCAACGGACCGGGTTATCCATCCTGGTGGCGGAATCCGACGTGAAGCGCGTCGGGTTCGTGGAGCGGACCTACACGATCGAGCGGGGCAAGATCGTGCAGGAGGTCGGTACGACTTGATTTTTCCTACTGCGGCGCCTTGAGCGGCCGCTGATTGAAATCAAAGCAATCCGATAGGCCATTAGCGTCACGATCGCGGTGCGTGATCGGCTGCAACCCGAAGATAGTGGTACAGAGCTTCACCGCGCTGACGTGGGAGTTCAACTGATGAGAGATGTGTCCTGCCTTGGCGTAGGGACTGATCACAAGGCAAGGCACTCGGGACCCATAGCGGAACGGCTGACCGTTGAACTCCGGGTATTGATCGACCGGCCGCTGCGCATGTGCGCTATCCCATTTTTCCACCACCGGCGGGTCTACGTGATCGTACCAACCGCCCCAATCGTCATAGGTGAGAATGATCGCTGTATGCGCCCAGAGTCCGCCCGCGACGATGGCCTGAATCTGTTTGGCGGTCCAGTCCATGCCCTCGGTGATGTTCTGCGGCGGGTGCTCAGTCATCGATGGCCGCCCTTCCCCGTAGACCCAAGACACCGCGGGCAGTTTTCCGGCGGCAGCGTGGTGTATGAACAGGTCGGCCGAGTAGTTGCTGTGGTGACCCGCCAGCTCTTTGACGTAGTGAAACGCGTAGCCGCCGTAGTTGCCCCAGGTGTGCCCAGCTTTCTCGAGACGGATGGGCAGAGACGGCAAGTCGTACACATCGCTGGGCGTCGGCCGATAGTGATGCGCCGGGTTATTGATGATCGGCGCATCGGCGCAGATCAACATCAGGTGGTTTGGCGTCGATGGCCCGGCTACTTCCGAGAAGTAGTTGTCGCACAGCGTGAAGTGGTGAGCGTAGGAATAATATGTCGAGATGTCGTGCTCACCATACTGGAGCTTGTAGCGGCTCTCGTGTGCGCGCTTCATCCATGTCTGGTGCTTGTGATCCGGGTCATCCGGAGGAGGATTCGCGGCGTCGGGCAGTTTCACGCCCTTCACCCCGGGAAAGCGACCGAAGTAGTTGTCGAAGGTATAATTTTCCTTGACGATGATGACAACGTGCTTGATGCGGCTCGATGCTGGCATGGCGGCTTCCTTGACGGGTTGGAGCAACTCCCACAACGTCAGGATACTACCGCTGGACTTACAAATGAGTTACCGATCTCCGCTGGACTGTTCGAATCTGGTGATTCTGCTTCGCGATCTGTAAGCGCTCGGTAAGCTTGGCGCGCACGGGGCCAGCAGTCCGGGCAAAAATGAGTCAAAGGTCGACACCACCGGCCGCTGGGCATCGTTCCAAACCTAACCGATAGAGGGGAAGAAGAGATGATCGCGACGGGTCGATTGGGGATCGTTTCCCTGCTCGCCGGATTGCTGAGCGCCGCTGGGCTGGCCGCTGCCGACAAGAAGTACGGCCCCGGCGTCACCGACACCGAGATCAAGATCGGCCAGACCATGCCGTACAGCGGGCCCGCATCGGCCAACGGCAATGTCGGCCGAGGCATGGCCGCCTACTTCGCCAAGGTCAACGACGAGGGAGGCGTAAATGGCCGCAAGATCAGGCTGATCAGCCTGGACGACGCCTACACGCCGCCGAAGACCGTCGAACAGACCCGCAAGCTGGTCGAGCAGGAGGAGGTGCTGCTGATCTTCGGTTCGCTGGGCACCGCAGCCAACCTCGCCATTCACAAGTACCTCAACACCATGAAGGTTCCACAAATATTCATCACCACCGGACTGTCGAGGTGGGGCGATCCAGGGAACTACCCATGGACCATGGGCTGGGAGCCCACGCGGCAGATCGAGGGCCGGATCTACGCTCGCTACCTCTCGACCAATCGTCCCGATGCTCGAATCGCCGTGCTGTATCAAAACGACGATTACGGTAAAGACCTCCTCGCGGGACTGAAGCAGGGCTTGGGTGAGAAAGCCAAGAGCATGATCGTGGCCGAAGCAAGCTACGAGGTCACGGACCCGACCATCGACCAGCAGATCATCAGCCTCAAGGCCTCGGGCGCCGACACCCTGGTCGATATCTCTTTGAGCCGGTTCGCAGCCCAGGCCCTGCGCAAGGCTCACGATATCGGATGGAAGCCATTGCACATCCTCGCCTACCCGGCTGCGTCGATAGCTCAGACCCTGAAGGTCGCCGGGGTCGAGAAGTCGATCGGAGCCATGACTGCGACTTTCGTTAAGGACCCGAATGATCCCAGGCTGGCAAACGACGCCGGGGTGCGGGCGTACTTCGCCCTCATGCAAAAGTATCTGCCGGAGGCCGACGCGCACGACGAGAAGTTCGCACAAGGCTACGCGCAGGCGCAGACCATGGTGCAGGTGCTCAAGCAATGCGGCGACGATCTAACGCGCGAGAACGTGATGCGCCAGGCCACCAACCTCAAGGACCTAGAGCTGCCCCTCCTCCTGCCCGGCATCCGGATCAACACCAGCCCGACGGACTATTACCCGCTTAAACAGATGCAGATCGTGCGCTTCGACGGGACCAGCTGGGTCGCAATCGGCGGCATACTCGGCGGCGAGGCGGCAAGCCGGTGAACGCGCCCGATGACCAATCAGGAGGTTGTAATCTTGGGGTCGCAAATTGCGACCTCAAGTTTCGCAGACTCGGCGGCTTGCTTGGGGTGGACGGCGCGCTGGGCCCTACGCCTTCACCGAGCATGGCGCCATCATGACCGCTACGGTGCTCAACTCCCCGCGAGCCATCGAAGTGTCAGTGTATGTCGTGCGCGCCTTCGCGGACGAGGTGATCCGGTGACTTGGCGTCCGCATGCCCGCCGCTTACTCCGGGGTACCTGCCTGGATTTCGGCGAAGCCTGCCCGGGCGATGCGATCCGCCACGCGGTCGATGCCCGCTGTCTGGTCGACGATCCAGCCCCTTTGTGCATCGACGTCGACCAGCGCCTCGCTCAGCGAGCGAACGGCGCGCAGTTGATCACCGCGCGCCGTCTTGACCTCCAACGCGATGCGCCGGTCCGCGCGTTCTATGAGCAGATCGATCTCGGCCCCCGCCGCCGTGCGCCAGAAGAACGCCTGTGACTCCGGATGAACCAGTTGTTCTCGTCTGAGCACGTCCTCGATCACGAACGTCTCCCAGCTCGCGCCGCGAATCGGGTGCGCATCAAGCTGGTCGTGCGTCGAGATGTTCAGCAGATGGTGAAGCAGTCCGGTATCTCGTAGGTAGATCTTCGGGGCCTTGATCAACCGCTTGCCAACGTTGCGGAAGTAGGGCTGCAGCGGCCGGATCAGAAAGGTCCGTTCCAGGACGCTTAGATAGCGCTGGACGGTGTGATACGACACGCCGAGAGATGCGCCGAGGTGAGACGCGTTCAGCAGGCCACCCTGGGAATGGGCCAGCATCGTCAACAGTCGGCGCACGAATACGGGATCGCCCGGGACACCGTACTGCGGCAGATCGCGCTCTAGAAACAAGCGTAGATACGCCTCCCACCACTCGCGGAAATCTCCCCGCAAGGCGTCCGGGAAGCCGCCCTTGAGCCATACGGAGCGCCAATCGGTGGCATCCTCGCCCGTTGCCGCCTCGCATGCGGTCAGGGGAGCCAGCTCTACCACCGCAGCGCGACCCGCCAGTGACTCGGCAGCTCCGCGTATTAACGCGGGCTG
Source organism: Gammaproteobacteria bacterium (assembly GCA_041488255.1). Classification (GTDB taxonomy): domain Bacteria; phylum Pseudomonadota; class Gammaproteobacteria; order Burkholderiales; family SHXO01; genus SHXO01. The sequence goes on from JBGPOV010000056.1 coordinate 4,755, forward strand.
TGCCGAGCCCAGGATGACGAAGCGTCCGGTTCGCGAGCGAGCCTCGTCGATCAACCCACGGATCGCCGCAAGTGCGCCGCTCACGGACTGCGCTTCGTCCACGATGAGCCCCTCGCGCTCCCTGCCGGCTAACACAAACCGAGCGTCATCGCGCATTGCCGCTGCGGTGGCCGGATCCTCGCAGTCGAGGTACGGAAGACGGGAGAAGACGTGGCGAGCCAGGGTGGTCTTGCCAACCTGCCGCGCGCCAAGGATGACGACCGCGGGGAAGCGTCGTGCGAGCTGGGTCAGTCGCAGGGCTGCGAGGCGTTGGTACATGCCTTGCATTTTAGAAGCACAACTTCTAATCTGCAAGGCTTCAAACGTGAAGCAACGGTAGCCGAGAGCGCCCTGCGGGACATCGCCGCCGACGCACGCGGTAATCTCGTATTCGACGCCCAGATCGCCGGTCTATGTGCAGAGCACGGGGCGTCCTCATTGCTCAGCTTCGATCGCGACTTTTCGCGGTCCCGAAACCTCCGCATGATCGCTCCGGGCGACCCGCCTAACTAAGACCAACCTAGCTGGAGCTGCTTCACGGTAGGCTCCCGGGGGTTGACTGACCGCCAACGCGTCTCCATAGTTTCTGGCTTCCGCTCGCAAACCGTTCGACCGCAGGGGGCCGTTCATGCGCGCGTGTCGGCTGGGCAGCAGCTACTCAATCCTTTTCACGTTGATCATGGTGGCAGCTCTGCTCGCACCTCCGGTTGCGAGCGCCGACGACCCATCGCCGAGAGTTGCGCGCGTGGGCTTCGTCGCGCCGCTATCGCCTTCCACCTTGTCGGCAGCTGAAGCGGCATTCTGGGAACGGCTTCACGAGCTTGGCTGGGTCGAGGGCCGGAACCTCGTCATCGAACAGCGGTCGGCGGGAGGACGACTCGAGAAACTGCCCGCCCTGATGGCTGAAGTGATCGACCGCAAGGTCGACGTGCTTGTCACCTATGGCGTCCCGGGCGGCATCGCAGCCAAGAAGGCTACCAGCACGATTCCAATCGTCGATGCGATCACGAATGACCCCGTTCGCAGCGGACTCGTCGCAAGCCTCGCCCGGCCTGGGGGCAACCTGACTGGGCTGTCCGCATGGGAGCCCGCCATCAGCGGCAAGATGCTGGAGCTTCTCCAGGAAACCGTTCCGCGCCTCTCCACCGTCGCCGTGATCGTCAATCCGAACAATCCGATGGCGAGAGACACGGCCAAAGACCTCGAGGCCCTCGCGTCTGCGCGCGGCCTGAAGCTTCACATCATCGAGCTGCGTGGACCCGAGGAGCTAGATCGCGTCTTCGCACAGGCGCGACGACGGGCGCGCGCTGCCGTGGTGATTGGCGAGCCCATCACCATAGAGCACCAGGGACGGGTGACAGCGCTTGCTGCCAAGCATCGGCTCCCCGCTATCTACCTGGACCGCCATTACGTGGAAGCGGGTGGGCTGATGACGTACGGGCCCGACTTGGCCGCCATGTGGGGACGCGCAGCAGAGTACGTCGACAAGATACTGAGAGGCGCCAGGCCTGAGGACCTGCCGATCGAGCAGCCGACCCGCTACGTCCTCAGCGTCAACCTCAAAACCGCTAAAGCGCTCGGCATCACCATCCCCGAATCGATCCTGCTGCGCGCTGACGAGGTGATCCGGTGAGCCGCTTACCCTTTAGTAGTGCTGTTCGGGCTCACGGCCATGAGGAGTGTGGCCGTGGCGCAGCAGCCCGCGCGAGCATCTGTCGTGGGCGTCGAGATGTTGGAATCCCTGCACTGAACTATTTTGACAGCCGATTTGTGCAAGAGCGCCGAACAGGAGCAGCGTACCGCCTGAGCTGGACCGAACGATGACAGCAGCCCATAGTGGTCAACCCGCTGCTGAGGAGGGGGTATGAAACATCGAAGTGCTGCGGAGCTGCTCCTTGTGGTTGCATTGCTGACCAGCTTCGGATGGTCTGGAGAGACCTGCGCTCAGACGAAGATGGCGCGGGTCGGAATCCTATCATTTGGGCCGGTCACTGATGACCCCACGCTAAAGCAATGGTTCGAGCCGTTCCGCCGTACGCTCTCCGACCAGGGTTGGATCGAGGGCAAAAACATATCGTTCGAATACCGGATCGCTCCCCCTGGCGACCTTTCGCAGCTTGCCGAGGCAGCTGCTGAACTCGTTCGGCTCAAAGTGGATGTCATATGGGCCCCTGCCGCACCGTATGCTCGGGCAGCCTATGCAGCGACCCGCGCAATTCCGATTGTCGCGCAGGATTTTACGACCGACCCGGTCGCCGAGGGTTATGTCGAGAGCTACGGCCGGCCCGGTGGGAACCTCACTGGCGTCTTCCTCGACGCCCCCGAATTCGCGGGCAAGTGGTTCCAGCTGCTGAAGGCTATGGTCCCCCGTCTGTCACGTGTGGTTGTGTTGTGGGACCCCAGTCCAGGCACCGCACACCTGCAGGCCGTGCAAAAGTTTGCTGGATCCTTCGGTGTCCAGCTCGAGGTTGTTGAAGTGCGCAAGCCGGAGGACATCGACAGGGCTTTCTCTGCGCTGCGCGGGCGCCCCCAGGGCCTCATCATCCTGCCGTCGCCGATGAACTATGTGCAGAGCGCACGACTCGCCAAGCTCGCGATGAAGCACCGGCTGCCTGCGACATCGATGGCCCGCGCGTTTGCAGAGGCGGGCGGCACCATGTCCTATGGCCCCGAATTGGCATCGGCGTCCGAGCGAAGCGCTATCTTCGTGGCAAAGATCCTGAGCGGCACCAAGCCGGGCGAGCTTCCAGTGGAGCGGCCCACAAAGGTCCAACTCGTCGTCAACCTGAAGACCGCGAAGGCGCTCGGCCTGACAGTTCCGGAATCGGTGTTGTACAGAGCGGACGAGGTGATCCGGTGAGCGGGCGCTCTGTTCCCCTCGCTTTTGCGCTGATTTGCGCCGCCGCTGTCGCGGCGCTCGGGTCTTTACTTTCGAACGCTGCCGAGCCGGGGCAAAAGGTCGCACGACTAGGCTTCGTCGGCCCAGCAACGCCTTCCACCGCTCCGCGCGCGCTCGCCGCTTTTTGGGAGCGCCTGCGCGAGCTAGGCTACGTCGAAGGCGAGAACCTCGTCGTCGAGCGGCTCTGGTCGGAAGGCCGGTATGACCGATTGCCCGCGCTGATGGCAGAAATGGTCAGCCGCAAGGTGGACGTGCTCGTGACCTACAGCACGCCCGCCGCCCTCGCAGCCAAGAACGCGACCACAACGATTCCGATCGTCGGCGCGACAATGGGCGAGCCCGTCCGCACTGGACTGGTCGCGAGCCTGGCGCGTCCGGGCGGAAACCTGACGGGGTTGTCCGTTGGGTGGGCCGATGGTATCGGGGGCAAATGGTTGGAATGTCTGCAGGAGACAGTCCCCCATTTGTCCACTGTCGCCGTGATCACGAATCCGGACAATCCGGTGCTTCGAGATCTGGCGAAGGACGTCACGGCCATCGCGCGGACACGGCGACTGAAGGTCCGGATTATCGAAGTGCGCCAGCCAGAAGCGCTCGATCATGCCTTCGAGCAGGCACGACGACAGGCTCAGGCCGTCCTGGTGCTTCAGGATCCCGTCACTGTCGGAAACCAGCGCCGAGTTACGGCACTGGCCGCGAAGCACCGTCTACCCGCTGTGTATACGCTGCGCGATTTCGTGGACGCGGGCGGGCTGATGGCATATGGCCCCGATTTGCCTGTCCTGTACAGGCGCGCTGCGGAATACGTGGACAAGATCCTCAAAGGCGCCAACCCCGCCGATCTCCCCATCGAGCAACCCACGCAGTACGTCTTCGTCGTCAACCTCAAGACCGCGCGATCGCTCGGCATCAGGATCCCACAGTCGATTTTGGTCCGCGCTGACGAGGTGATCCAGTGAGTGCGGCGTCAACGATCCTGCGCGGCCTCATCCTCGGTGTTTTGATCGCGGCGGCCCACCCCACGGCAGCGGGCGCCGCGGACGAACCGCTCAGAGTCCCCCGGGTTGGAGGGCTCATGTTTTCGCTGGACTCACCGACGGGCGAAGGGCTGCGTGACGGGCTGCGCGAGCTCGGGTACATCGAAGGCAAGAATATTGTCCTCGACTCGCGAGTGACCGGAGCAACCGACGAGGAGCTGCGGGCAGCCGCCATCGACCTCGCGCGGTCGAAGGCGGACTTGATTCTCGCTGGCAGCACGCCCGCCGCACGCGCCGCACTAGAGGCTACTACACTACCCATCGTATTCCTCGTGGGCGACCCGATCGCATCCGGTTTCGCGGTCAGTCTCGCTAGGCCGGGTGGAAGAGCGACAGGTGTGTCGATGCTAACCACGGAGCTTGCCGGCAAGCGGCTGGAGCTGCTGCGAGTCGTTGCGCCAAAGGCCGGGCGGATCGTCTTCATGATGGAATCTGCCAACCCCGCCAGCGCCTGGCAGCTCAGAGAAGCGCAGGAAGCTGCCCGCACGCTCGGCGTGCAGTTGGCGTCCTTGGACGTGCAGGCGCCCGGCGGAATCGACGCCGCCCTGAGCCGGCTACCGCGCAGCAGAGCCGGTGGAGTGGTCGTTGCTGCGGGAGTCGTCTTCCTTGTGAATAGGGTCAAGATTGCGCAAGCGGTGCGCAAGGCGAAACTTCCTGCAGTTTTTCCCGCTACGGAGTATCACGATGCCGGCGTCCTCATGACTTATGGACCGAGCCTGAAGAACGTCGGGCACGTGCTGGCCAACTACGTCGACCGGGTGCTCAAGGGCGCAAAGCCGGCGGAGTTACCCATAGAGCAAATCTCGAAGTTCGAGCTGGTGATCGATTTGCGCGAGGCGCGTCAGCTCGGCATCGAGGTGCCCGACACCCTGCTGCTGCGCGCCGATAAGGTGATCCGATGAACCGCGGCTTTTTACTGTTCGCCTTCGCGGTCGCTGTGTCTTCAGTGGCGGGGACCGCACTCGCGCAACAGCCGGGGCGGGTGCCGGTGGTGGGGATGCTCATCACGCATCCGCCGGTCGATGATCCAGTGGTCGAGAGCGTACGCAGCGGGCTGCGGCAGTACGGCTACGAGGACGGGAGAAACATCAAGCTGGAGGTGCGCAGCGCACTGGGGCGGGCCGATCGCGTGCCCGCACTGGCCGAGGAACTTGTGCGGCTCAGGGTGGACGTGATCGTGCTGGTCAACGAAGTAGCGCTTCGCGCCGTGAGGCAATCAACCACTACGATCCCGATCGTGATGGTTGGTTACACGGACGACCCCGTGGACGTGGGATGGATCGAGAGCTATCGGCGTCCCGGTGGCAACGTGACGGGGATTTTCAATGTCAATTCGGCGCTTGTGGCCAAGCGGCTCGAGATTCTCAAGGAAACGCTCCCGAATGTGTCGCGCGTGGCAGTCCTTTGGGACAACTTCGGGCAGCGCCAGCTCCAGGAGTTGCGGCGCGCGGCTGAGCTGCTCAACGTGCAGCTCGAGCCCATTCAGATTCAGGGCCCAGACAATCTTGCGGCTGCCTTCAAGAGCGCCCGACGCAAGAAAGCGGGTGCCGTGTACCTCACTTGGTCGCCGGTGTTCTACGTGCATCGAGCCCAGGTCGCCAAGCTCGCTCTCGATTCCGGCCTGCCGACCATCACTGACCTGGATGTCGAAGCGGAGGCCGGGTGCCTGCTCTCGTACGGCTCGGGCGCGTATGACAGCTTCGTTCGCGCGGGGTACTTCGTCGACCGCTTGCTCAAGGGCGCCAAAGCATCCGATCTGCCCGTCGAGCAGATTTCAACGCTCAGCCTCGTGGTGAACCTGAAGACCGCCAATGCGCTCGGGATTACGATCCCGCAGTCGATTCTGCTGCGCGCAGACGAGGTGATCCAATGAACCGTCGCCTTCTATTGCGGGTTCTCGCGCTTGCCCTCTCTGGGTTTCTGGCTCCCGCCTTGGCCCAGCGTGTTCCAGTCGTAGGGCTGCTGATCACGCACCCTCCAGCCGACGATTTCGTCGTCCAACAGTTCCGCGCGGGGCTGCGGAAGTATGGTTACGAGGACGGCAAGACCGTCAAGCTCGAGGTGCGCACCGCGCTGGGTCAGCTCGACCGCGTCCCAGGGCTGGCCGAAGAGCTGGTCCGGCTCCCGGTTGACGTTCTCGTCGTCGTGAACGAAATGGCGTTGCGCGCCTCCAGGCAGGCAACTCGCACGATTCCCATCGTGATGGTTGGCTTTACCGATGACCCCGTCGCTTTGGGATGGATTGAAAGCTACCGCCGCCCTGGCGGCAATATCACCGGCGTGTTCAACGTCAACGCGGCGCTGAGCGCCAAACGCCTCGAGATCTTGAAGGAGACGCTTCCGAACCTCTCGCGAGCCGCGGTCCTCTGGGATGCGTTTGGCAAGCGTCAGCTCGACGAGCTGCAGGGCGCGGCTCGCGCACTAAACATTCGGCTCGACCTGATCGAGATCCGGGACGGGAACGATCTGGACGGGGCGTTCAAGGCTGCCAAGGCGCGAAAGGACGGGGCGGTGATCATGCCGTTCTCTCCGGTGTTTTGGCTAAACCGAACCCGGATCGCGGCAACTGCGATCGAAACAGGGATGCCGACCATCAGCGACGTGCAGATACTTGCGCAGAACGGATGCCTGCTGGCTTACGGCTCCGATAACACGTACAACTGGGAGCGCGCGGCGTATTTCGTGGATCGGCTGCTCAAAGGCGCGAATGCGGCGGAACTGCCAGTCGAGCAACTGTCGAAGCTGACGCTGGTGGTAAACCTCAAGACCGCGAAGGCGCTCGGCATCACCATCCCTGAATCGATCCTGCTGCGCGCGGACGAGGTGATCCGATGAGCAGTCTGTCAGCGCCGGTAGCCTGGATGAAGCCGCTTTGCGGCGAAAACCGTACGGCGCCCGCCGTAGAGGTTTCGAGGCACGGCCAATCCGGGGAAGCTGTCTTCTTGGCCCCGGGTTGCGGTTCGCTTCACCCGGGCTACTTCTGATCGCAGTCGCTTCGCCCGCGAGCCTACCGGTTCCCTGCTTGGCTATTCCAGGCGGCGAAAATACCTGACAACGCGTCGAGCTTCGCGTTGTCGGTGCCCAGCGTGTCGGCCATGGATGTGGCCCATTGCCATTGGTCCAGCGCTGCCGCAACTGCAACAGCTCGCACCAGATCGGGATCGGCAACGACCTTTGCGCCGGAGCGTTGCCGCATCGCAGCCACCGCCTCCAGCGATGCTTTCGTTCGAGCGCGGTCACCCATCTGCAAAGCAGTCTCCGCAAGCGCGACCTCGGCGTGGGCCCGCGCCGGCTCGGCGCCGATGCCGGCCGTTTCCTGCGCCGCCCTGCTCAACAGCGTGTGCGCCTGGGCCGGATCGCCCAGCTTCGCGGAAGTCTCGGCGAGGGCAAGGAAAAGAGCGGCTAGCTCTGCTTCGCCGCGGCCCGTTTCTGCGGCTGATATCACGCCTTCCAACACCGCGTGCCCCTGCGCGGGATCACCGAGCTTCCCGGCCGCCTGCGCCACGCTGATCAGGACCCGCGGTCTCAGCGAGGCATCCGTGACTTTGTCCGTTTCCTGCAGCACGCGACTCAACAGAGCCCGCGCCTGGCCAGGATCGCCGAGCTTCGCGGCAGCTCCGGCGACGCTCTCCAGGACCCGGATTCTGGCAAAGTCGGTGCCTACAATGTCGGCCGTGCGCAGTGCCTGCTCCGCTAGATCTCTAGCCTGCACGGCGTTTCCCACCTTGACCTCGGCCTCGACCAGCCAGACCAGAAGCCACCTGACCTTGGTGAAGTCAGTGCTGATCTGGTTCGCTGTCTTCAGGACCTCCGCCAGCACCGCGCGCCCTTGGGCAGGATCGCCGAGCTCGGTCGCGGCTCCCGAGACGCTGGCAAGCACACGTGCCTTTCCGAGATCGCTTCCGATGTTATCCGTCGCCGCAATGATGTTTTCGAGGACGGCACGTCCTTGCGCGGGATCACCTAGCTTCGTGGCGCCCTGCGCCACCACACCGAGGACCGCGGCCCTGGCCAGGTCGTCTCCCATCTTGTCGGCTGCCTGCACCGCGTGGACCAGGAGACCGCGCCCCTGTGCTGCATCGCCGAGCTTGGCGGCGGCTGCCGCAAGACGGGTGAGGACCATAGCTTTCGTTGCATCGTCGGCGATCCCGTCTGCCGCATTCAACGCCTGGCGCAGCAAGGCATGCGCCTGCTCCGCATCGTCCAGCTTGGCCGCGGTCTCGGCCAGGGTGGCAAGGACGCGCGCTTTCGATGCGTCATCGGAAATCCCGCTTGCTGAATGCAGCGCCCGAGTGAGCAGGTCGCGCGCGCGGGCCGCATCGCCCAGCCTCGCAGCAGCCGCGGCGCAATCGGAAAGAACCCGTGCCCGAGCCGCGTCATTGCCTATTTCGCCTGCAGCGTTCGCTATCCGGTCTAGGACGGTGTGCGCCCGGTTCTGATCCCGCAGCTCGCTTGCTTTGCTGAGGATCGCGATGAGCGCGTTGGCTCTACTTTGCTCGTTGCCGATCTTCGTTGCGAACTCCAGGCTGAAGTCCCAGTCTCCGGAAGCGAGGATAGTCTGAACGGGTTGGGGCGGTGCCTCGGGGTTTTTCTCCGTCGGCGGTCCCACGCTCGTCGCTAACGCCAGAAGCTCATGCTTGAGCCGAACCACTTGATCTTGGGGATCGGCCGCTAAGCCGTCGGCGGTCGTGACGAGCCACAGCAGCCCTGCGATACCAATGCCTAGCTTGTGCAAGAGGTTCTCTTGCATGTTCACGGCGCGGCAGCAAGCATGCCGATCAACGTTCCCCGACCCTGACCGCGAGGGCTATGGGAAGCGTGACCGGGAACAGGCAGTGGCTGTCATCACAGGCCTGGTAGCGCAAACTCCCCGTCAGCGTGACCGTCGCGCCGGCCGTGACGTTGCGCCCAACCTGGAGCGGGAGGGCGATCACAAAGGTGCCGTCGTAGACGACCAAATCCTGACTGTCCCCCGGGAGCCGCAGGCGCTTGGGGGCCGGATAGAGCGGTTCTCCCACCGATATGCTTCTCGCCGCATCCATCTTGAGGGTGATCGGGATCAGGTTCGGGTTTTCGACCGGATTGGCCTGCACGTGGTAGCCGGGCTTCACCACGACCTGCAGGGCGATTCGCGTGCCCGCGCCTGGCTTCACTTCCACGCTGGAAGGCGGCACCACAGTCACAACCTCGATCGCGCGCGCGATCGCTGGCGTGGCGCCCAGCGCTACGAGGACGGCGAGCGCCGTGAGACGCCAAGACATCTATTGCTTAGGCAGCAATGCGTCCAACGTCTCGCGCAGTTTAATCAGCCTGGCATCGAAACTGGCCACATCCTCGTTGAGCTTGAGAAAGCGGATCGTGCCTTCGGGGTCGATGATCATGAACGAGGCGATCATCACCTCTTGGCGCTTGAGGTCGGGCACGAAGTCCGGCGGCGGAGCGTAGCTGCTGGTGACCGCTCCGGTGTCATCGAGCAGAATCGGGCAGGTAAGCCTCTGCTTCTCTACCCAACCGGAGACGATGTCGGTTTTTTCCGAGACGTCGACTATGAACGCCTTGACGCCGCGCTTGCCATACTCCTGGTTGAGCTTCTCGAAGTGCGGTGCAGCGGCGTTGCAAAACGGGCACCAGGTTGTCATGAAGCTGACGACCACCCACTTCCCCTTGAGGTCCGTGGAGCGGTAGACGTTGCCGTCCAGCGCCTGGAGCTGGAACTCCGGAGCGGGCTCGCCGATGCGGTAGTTCCAGCCCGCCGCCAGCGCCGAGGGTACGAGCAGCATGGTGAACAGGAACAGGACCAAGCGGGCAGCGCGCGACATACGAGTCTGCTCATTCAGATCTGGAGTAAAGGTCAGCACGGGGCCAGTGCAGAGACGGCGTACGGCGGCCCGTAGACCGCCGTACGAACGCAAAGGAAAGTCGATCGGCGCGCTTGATCAACCCGCGAAGACGTAGACGCAGCCGCGCGACACCGCGCCGTTGCATGCTACCACGCCGGACGGGACGATCTGTATTCCGGGAAACACCGCTTCGGTCCAGTCCTTTTTCACGTCATCGTGCTTCAGGCCCATGTTCTTGGCAACCATGCTGCTGTAGAAGGTAATGGCCAGATTGCAAGCGGCGACCTTCACGCCACGGGCCATGAGCTTCTGGAGAGAGGCATCCGGGACCGGGATGCCACCCGGCTTGAGGTAGTACGGGTTGCGCACAGCGGGCGCCTTGGTGTCCGGGTCTTCGATCTTGAACACCTCGCCCAGCTTATACTTGGCCCATACCGAATCGTTGAACGCCAAAGGCAGGGCGTCATGGCGCAGCACTATCACCACGCCAAGATGGCTCTCGGGTACCCCGTACGCTTGCGCACCGGTCGTGAAGAACGCCCACGACCAGACGAGCCCAAATCCCCCGTTGAGTTCGGGCATGTCGTAGAGCTGCTTATGCGTGCCGGAAATGCTGTCGAGCCAGCGCGTGAAGTCAGTGCTGGGGTTGTCCGATGCCGCCACCGCGCCCGCAACGGGTACCATCGCGCCAAGCCCCGCCGCGGCTGCGGTGGCTGCCAGCCCCAGAAAATCGCGGCGGTTACCGTGAAGTTTCGCGTCATCCATTTCAGTCTCCTGAAGGTTTCTGGTATGAGATCTCCCGCCGAGGGCTTGAACCGACACCTCTGCGGAAAGCGACCGGATCCCCTGAACCGGCTTGCGACAGCCTATTCTCCGCGGGCTGGACCGTCAAACTGTTTCGCGCATGGGCTGTGCGGCGGGGACTGTCCAGCGCGGCATAACCGTGGTTCAATGCTTGAAGCGCCCTAAATACTGCGGACGTGCTTACATCCAGAACTCGCATCGATGCGGCTCCAGTGCGGAAGGCGTCGTTGGATCCTCGCGGCGCCTCTCTGCGAACCGAGGATCATCACGAAGATCTTCTGATCGGCCTTGTATGATGGATTGGTGGCTCATTTACCTGCTGACGGGTCTGGTCGTGGGTTTCTTTGCTGGCATGCTCGGTCTTGGCGGCGGGGTGGTGCTGGTGCCGTTGATGGTGTTCCTGTTCAGTGCACAGAAATTCCACGGGGACCACCTCCTGCAGCTCGCGCTTGGCACCTCTCTGACCAGCATCATCTTCACCTCCATCTCTGGTCTGCGCGCACACCATAAGCGCGGTGCGGTGAGATGGGATATCGTGCGCGACGCCACCCCAGGCTTGGTGCTTGGCACCTTGTTTGGCACGCTGGTGGCAGAGAAACTGCCGACTCAATACCTGGCAATCGTCTTTGTTCTGTTCGTCTCGTACGCCGCGGTGCAGCTCTTCGTGGACGCGAAGCCAAAGCCTTCGCGCACGCTGCCCAAACGCCCCGGCATGTGGGTCGCGGCCGGCACGATAGGCCTGATCTCGAGCCTAGCCGGCGCAGGCGGCGGTATCCTGACGATTCCACTGATGATCATGTGCAACGTGCCGGTACGCAGCGCCATCGGCACGTCTTCGGCGCTGTTGCTACCGATCGCAGGGGCCGGCGCGGTCGGTTATATCTGGACCGGCCTGGGCAAGGAGCACCTGCCGCCGTACAGCCTAGGCTATGTTTATCTGCCGGCTTTGGTAGGCATCGTCGTCGGGACCCTGATCACCGTACCTTGGGGCGCGATGGCGGCTCACAGCATGCCGGTATCACGGCTGAAAAAAATCTTCGCAGTGATCGTGTTCGCTCTCGCCACCAAAATGCTGCTCGATCTGCGGTGAGACCCGGGGAACGCAGCGGTGAGCCATAGCAGGCGCGGGCGTGGTTGCCACGGCCAATTCGAGTCGCCCGTAGTGTCCTGCCCCGGAGATAACTTGCGTGGCTCCGTTCGGTCTGAGCTTGTCGAAGATCGGATGGAATCAAAGCTCTTCATGGTTCGACAAGCTCACCACGAACGGCAAGTTAGGTCTGGGACAGGACACTAGATCTGAGACGCGGACGCCGTGCGCCGCCGCTTCAACTCCCACGCGCCGGCCGCGAAGGCCGTCAGGCTCAGGACCGCCGCCGCGATGAAGGCCCAGTGCAGTCCACGCAGCAGCGAGTCTGCCGGTAACGTTAGCAGCGCGTGGTGACGCCCGCCGGTCGTTTCACCCATCGCCACCAAGGAAAAAATCGACGCGATGACCGGCACCCCCGTGGTCTGCCCCAGCGTGCGCATGAGCGACAACATTGCGGAGGCGATGCCGAGCTGATCGCGTGGTACCGCGTTGAGCACGCTGCTGTTGTTCGCGGCGTTGAACAACCCCATGCCCAGGCCGACCGGCGCGACCCGGAAAGCGAATCCCCAGACAGTTACGTGCTCGTCGATGCTCGTGAATAGCACGCATCCGAGTGCGACCAACAACAGGCCGCTCAGTGCGACCCAGCGCGGTCCCACACGATCGGCCAGCGCACCGCCCATCGGCGCGGTCACACCGCCGACAATAGGCGAGATGGCGAGCAGCAGCCCCACCTTGGCGGTGGGATAGTGGGCCATGACCTCGAGGAAGAACGGCTGCAAAAAGCCCGTGCCGCCGAGCACGAGAAACACCAGGTAGCCCATCAGCAGACCGGTGGCGAAAGGCTTGTTGCGGAACACGCGCAGATCCAGGATAGGGCTGGCGACGCGCGATTCGACGTACAAGAAGGCTGCGAACCCGACAACTGCCACCGCCAGCAGCGTAACCACGAGCGGCGTCTCGAATCCGTCGCGCTGACCCCACGTGAGACCGAGCGCAAGCCCACCCAGCATCACGCAGGCGAGCAACGTGCCGGGCCAGTCCAGACCGGCCGCTGCGGGCCGTCCCGGGATGTCGGGCACGAAGCGGTAGACCACCGCCATGGCCGCAATGCCCGCCGGAATGTTCACCAGAAACATCCAGCGCCACCCGACCAGTTGGATGATGAACCCGCCCACCGACGGTCCCAGCGCAACCCCCAGCAGCACTGCGGAGCCGATCATCCCCAGCGCCCGGCCCCGCTCTGTGGCCGCGAACATTTCACCGACGATCGCCGCGCCCAACGCGGAGACGAACACCGCGCCCAGTCCCTGCAGCGCGCGGAACGCGATCAGCCAGCCGGCCGAGGGCGAGAGGCCGCACAGCAGCGATCCCAGGGTGAAGATCGCCAGCCCGGCGAGATAAGCCCGTTTCTTGCCGTGGATATCGCCAATGCGTGCGGCCGCCATCACCAGCGCCGTCGCGATCAGCAGATAAGCGAGCACCACCCACTGCACGGTGGCGAACGTCGTGCCGAACGCGGCCACCAGCGTGGGCAGCGCAACGTTCACGATGCTGGCGTCGAGCGTGAACATGAACACGCCCAGGCACAGGCCGATCAACCCGAGCCAACGCTCGGGTGATGGTTGCGGCTCGTCCGCGTGCGATGCTGCAAGGGGAGGTGCGCTCAATAGAGGTCCTACGGCGTCGGCTGAGCGGCGCTCGTCAGATCGATGCGCGATGCTATCGGAAGGCGTGTGTGGCGGCAACAGCCAGCCAGCGTGCGGACGGGCAGTCTCCCGTGTCTCTATAATCGCTTCTGTATGCGCCAGATGGGGCGGCTTGCCGCCCACATCGGCACGACGAGGAGAAGACATGATTCGCTCTCTGAAGACCCGCATCCCCGCGGAGCAAGACGCGGCAGACAGCGCGAAAGTCCGCGCAACGGTCGAGGGTATCCTTGCCGAGATCGAGAAGCGCGGCGACGAAGCCGTGCGCGACTACTCGCGCAGGTTCGACAAATGGGACCCGCCCAGCTTCCGCATATCGGCGGCCGAGATCCAGGCGTGCGTGAGCGCCATGTCCCAGCGCGATATCGACGACATCAAGTTCGCGCAGACCCAGATCCGCAACTTCGCGCAGATCCAGAAGGCGGCGCTGCGCGACGTCGAGGTCGAAACGCTGCCCGGGGTTGTGCTCGGACACAAGAACATCCCGGTGAACAGCGTCGGCTGCTACGTGCCCGGCGGAAAATATCCGCTGCTGGCGTCTGCACACATGACCATCCTCACGGCGAAGGTGGCCGGCGTAAAGCGCGTGATCGGCTCCGCGCCCCCATTTCAGGGCAAACCGGCAGCGGCGATCGTGACCGCCATGCATTTCGCCGGCGCCGACGAGATCTACTGTCTGGGTGGCGTGCAGGCGATCGGCGCCATGGCCATCGGTACCGCAAGCGTCAACCCATGCGACATGGTGGCCGGCCCCGGTAATGCCTACGTGGCCGAAGCCAAACGCCAGCTCGCCGGGCGTGTGGGCATCGACTTGTTCGCCGGCCCCACCGAGACGCTGGTCATCGCGGACGAGACGGTGGACGCGCAGATGTGCGCCACCGACCTCCTGGGCCAGGCCGAGCACGGCCCGACCTCGCCCGCCATCTTGCTCACCAACTCCGAGAAGCTGGCACGCGAAACGATGACGGAAGTGGAGAAGCAGCTCGAGACGCTTCCGACCGCAGCCATCGCGGGCCAGGCGTGGAAAGACTACGGTCAGGTGATCGTGTGCGACAGCTACGACGAGATGGTGCAGGAAGCTGACCGCATCGCTTCCGAGCACGTGCAGGTCATGACCAAGGACCCCGACTATTTCCTGAACCGCATGACGAATTACGGCGCGCTGTTCCTGGGGCCCGAAACTAACGTGTCGTTCGGCGACAAGGTCATCGGCACCAACCACACGCTGCCCACGCGCAAGGCCGCGCGTTACACCGGCGGGCTGTGGGTGGGCAAGTTCATGAAGACTTGCACCTATCAGAGGGTCAAGCCCGAGGCCTCGGCCATGATCGGCGAATACTGCTCGCGGCTGTGCGCCCTCGAAGGCTTCGCCGGCCACAAGGCGCAGGCCGATTTACGCGTGGCGCGCTACGGGCATCTTAAATCGGCGCACCGCTGAACCCCCCACCCCAACCCTCCCCCGCACGCGGGGGAGGGAAAGGGAGGGGGCATGTCAATCGAGAAGAGGAGCAAAACATGATGAGCAAAAGAATCTTGGCCTTGCTGAGCGGCGCCTTGTGCGGTGTCGTCCTGGTCGTTTTCGGGGCTGCGCACGCTGCCGATCCCGAATGGACCTACCCCACCATCCAGGGGTTCGGCAAAATCGTGGCGCTGCCAGACTCGGGCATGCAGCCGAGCAAGGACGGCGAGTACAAGATCGTGTTCAACCTGACCGCCGGCGGCGACGCGGACAAGGTCAACCCCTCTCTCGACCGCGTCGCCCGTGCCGTCAACGTGTTTACGTCAGCGGGTGTTCCGCTGTCTCATCTGCACTTCGTCGTGGTAGTGCATGGACCGGCCACGTCTTTGGTGCTCGACAACGCGCACTATCGCGAGAAGTTCAGCGTCGACAACCCGAACGTCAAGCTCATCAGCGAACTCGAGAAGGCGGGCGTGAAGGTCGTCGTCTGTGCGCAGGCGCTGGCGCACCAGAACTTCCCGCGTGACGGGGTCAACCCGCAGGTCGAGATCACCCTGGCGGCGATCACGGACATCGTCATCCTGGAGCAGCAAGGATACATCCTGTTTCCGCTTTGACAGAACATGAACGCGCGAACGCGAAGGTCTCTGGCCGTCGCCGCGCTGGCCATGGCTGTGGCCGGGCGCACGGTCGCCAGCGGCATCGAACCGCCCTGGAACCCGCCGCCGGAGGTACGGGTTTCTTTCTCCGGAGTAGGCTGACGACAACGGACGACAACGAACACAGCGTGGAGTGAGCGGAAGATGAGAGGTCCGTTGGTCTTCACTGCCCTGGCGGTTGGTACAGCGGCCGTGCTGTTGAACGGGTGGGCCGCCGACACCGGCGAGAGCATCGTCGTGCAGGGCGTTCCCGGAAAGGTGCCTGGCTGCGCGACCTGTCACGGCCCGCGCGGCGAGGGCGGCGGCGACGGGCTCTATCCGCGCCTCGCCGGCCTTCCGGCCGCATACATCGAGAGCCAGCTCAAGGCATTCAGGGATGGCGGGCGAGCCAGCCCGTTGATGTCGCCAATGATCACGGGGCTGAGCGACGCCGACATCACCGCGGTCGCGACCTATCTCGAGCGCCAGCGGCCGCCGTTTCCCGCGGCACCGAAGGCGGAGCAGTCTCAGCTGATTCACGGGCAGAGCCTGGTTACCCTCGGACGCTGGGACAAGGGCGTGCCGTCCTGCACCAGCTGCCACGGAGCGGCCCTGCAGGGCGTCGGACCCGCCATACCGTCGCTGGGCGGCCAGTCGTCGCAATACTTGTCGGCTCAGCTTCAGGCCTATCAGAACGGACAGCGAGCGCCCGGCCCGCTCGAGCTCATGGGCCGCATCGCGCGCGGAATGAGCGGCCAGGACATCGAAGACGTCGCGCTTTACATCGCGAGCCTGCGACCCAGCTCCCGCCCCGAGATCCCGCGACCCGCAACGCCGGAACCCTATACCCCGAAACCGCAGTCGCCGGACGCCTTCGTGCCGCCGCCCGAGTCCGCTCTTCCGGCCGGACCCTACGGCGACCTCCTGCGCCTCGGCCAGAGCATCTTCGAGGACACGCCGAAGCATGCCGGGCAGTACGCGGGCAACACGCTGAGCTGCCGCAACTGCCATCTCGATCGCGGCCGGGACGCCTTATCGTCGCCGATGTGGGCGGCCTACGTGCACTACCCTGAGTACCGCAAGAAAGACGGCCTGGTCAACACGCTACAGATGCGCATCCAGGGCTGCTTCCGCTACAGTCAGAACGGGACCGTGCCGCCCGCCGACAGCCAGGAGCTCACCGCGTTGGTGACCTACTTCTACTGGATGGCGAGCGGCCTGCCCGTGGGCGTCAAGCCCAAGGCGGCAGGCTATCCCAAGCTCGATCCGCCCAAATCGACGCCCAGCCCGGAGCGCGGAGCCAAAGTCTTTGCCTCCACCTGCGCGTTGTGCCACGGCGACAACGGACTCGGGCGCAGCGGCGGCGGCCAGCAAGTGTTTCCTCCGCTGTGGGGCCCGCAGTCGTTCAATTGGGGCGCGGGCATGCATCAGGTCGACCGCGCCGCCGGCTTCATCAAGACCAGCATGCCCTACGGCGCGGGCGGCACTCTAACCGACCAAGAGGCGTGGGACGTCGCCGCCTACGTGAACAGCCGCCCCCGTCCTCGGGACCCGCGCTTTACCGAGAGCGTCGAGAAGACGCGCGCGCTCTATCACAGCGACCACGAATACGACTACTACGGGCGCGAAGTCGACGGGTTGCTGCTTGGTGCGCCGGGCACACTGGAGGAGTGGCAAAAGCGCAATCCTTAGCACAGCGTGCAGAGCTACCCACAACCACCCTCACTCGGAGGCGCGGGATGGCGGAAGGCGCGAAGGCCGATGCTCGACTCCATACCCGGCCGCAATCCAGGCATCCAGCCCCCCTTGCAGCGGGCGCACCCGAGTGTAGCCTAGATCAATCAATTTTTTTGCTACGTGGGCCGCACTAGCTTCGTTAGGACAGCTGCAGTAGAAGATGATCTCGCGATCGGTCGGTAGCTCATCGAGGCGCGTGTCCACTTCTGCAACGCCCATCGTCAGAGCGCCGGGAATCAAGCGCGAGTCCTGCTCCAGAGCGACGGGCGAGCGCACATCCACGACGACCGGGCTCCGGCCCGCATCCATCAACTGGCGCAGCTCGTCGGCGCTGATCCGCGCCATTCGCAACATCCTGTAGAAGCGCCGTCGCTGCCACCACTTGACAGCGATGTATGCCCCCAGCAGCGCGCCGATGACTTCGAGCGCCATGGTGCCAAGGTCTTCCAGGCGCAGGAGAAGTCGGCTTATCTGTGCGTGAAACAGCATCCCCACTGCGATCGACGCCCCGGCCCAGAGGGCCGCGCCTAGACCGTTCAGGAACAGAAACGACGGCCAGCCGAGCCGCATGGCACCGGCCAACGGCCGCGCAACGACGGACAGACCAGGAACGAATTTCGCCAGGACCAGTGCGAGATCGCCCCAGCGCTCGAAGCGATTCTCCGTCTGGCGCACGCAGGAATCAGGCGAGAGCGATAGGCGGCACAGCAGCTTCATGACACGGCGGCCGTATAGCCGACCCGCGATGTACCAACTGGTGTCGCCAATCATGCATGCGACGAACGCTGCGCCAAATAGGGCGGGCGCGAAAAGCATTCCGGTCGCGGCCAATGCGCCGGCGATGATCAGCGTCGGCGTCGCGGGCAGCGGCAGGCCGATCCGCTCTGCCAGAACGTTGGCGAAGACCAAAACGAGCCCGTACTGCGTGATCAACTGAATCAT
>JBGPOV010000057.1:0-22649 GCA_041488255.1 Gammaproteobacteria bacterium
AACGCGCTCGCCAATGAGTGGCGTCTGCCCGCCAGTTCTGCTCTAATCCCGGCTCCGTCGCGGTGCGGGCCTGTAGCTCAGCTGGTCAGAGCAGAGGACTCATAATCCTTTGGTCCTGGGTTCGAGTCCCAGCGGGCCCACCGAGGAATCAACGCGTTATGTGTACATGCGAAGGAGGTCCTGCGCCTAGATCGATGTCGGCTGCGGCGGTGATGGCCCAGGCCGAACCCGGCATTGAGTACTGCGGCTTTTGCGACGCTATCGTCTTGATCCACCCCGTCGCCGCTGACGCCCACGGCACCGAGGAGCACGCCCCCGCCGCGCTGCCGCCGTATATGCCTTGGCGATGGCGATTTCGATGCTACCGCGCCACGCGTCGGACCCCAGCGGCTCGAATTCAGCGTCTCCGCGCAGGACGAAAACATCTCGCGACAGGCTCCCTCCACAAGCGCGCTGATAAGCCTGCATGAGATCGCGCAGCCGCGGCGCGGGGGCGTTTAATCCTTGGTGCAAAAGACACTGGTGCTGGTACCGGTCGTCCCCGAGCCCGTTTCAGGCACCACACACGACAGCTTCCCGCAGCGGCATTGCGTAACCGCTCCGGTCACCAGGTTGCTGGGCCAGTCGATCTTGGTCGGCACTGCGCAAGTACAGGCTTCCGGTGTCTGCCCAGCCGATGCGCGATCGGTGCTAGGGCTGGACGATAGCAGGGCTGTGAGAGTTAGAGCCGCAAACGCGCCGAGCGTGACTAAAAGCTTGAACGTCCACTTGTTCATCTGCATGCACTCCTTTCCGTGAATGGAACGGATTCCGCCAAACCCGCGTCACGCTGTCGCGCAAACGGCTCGATCAGGGCGTGCACATTCTAAGCAGGGTCCAGTGCCCGCCAAGGGCGTTGCATTCGAAAACGTCCTTGGCATTAAGTATCGGTATCAAGACGAAATGCATCCAGGGAGTGGCGCCGTCGGGTAGGACTTGAGACGGGTGCTGCAAGGCTTCCTTCAGTGCGCGCTCTGCCGCCTCGAGTGTGGTATCGCCTCCCACTGACGGGTCAGCCACCTGCCCTCTGGTGAGGTGCGCCCCAGTGAACGCATCCACGAAGTAAGTCGGGACGCCACCCGGATCGCTGGCCCGAATGCTCCATACCAGCACCGGCGGCCTCGCAAGCGGAGTCTTAACCGTGAGGGTCGCTCCTCGTAGCTGTCCGCGCATTCCCGCTCTCTGGGCCGCCATCAGCGCCTGCGGCAGGTCAACAGCGAAGTCCGGGATCGGGATCAAGGTCCTTGAACGATCCACCTCGTAGGGGACGGCTTCGGAGTCATTTTGAAGGGGACGGCGGGACAACACCAAGCCCATGCCGTCTGAGGGCGAGAAGACGTAAAAAGACAGGTCGAACGCCTCCGCAGGTTGGCTATCATCGCCCTTATTGACCTCGATTCGCACCAGCCAGGCATCGCTGCGCCACGTCCGAGCTTGCTCGGACATCTCTTGGGCCAACCGCGGGAGATCGCTGGGTGCGTCTATTGCACTAGCTGCTTGGGATGCTTGTAGCGCGTTGGGTGCGAACGTCGACAACCCGAGGATGCTAACTATCTGGCACGCAGCTCGGCGAAATGCTCTGGGGAGTGGCCGCATTTGAATACCTCCCATTGCGCAATAGGCCTCACCACTATGGGTCGAAAAAGCCGCGGGTTCCACGTCCCGCCAAGATGTCGGGGGGCGTGGGCTCATTCTACACATTGCCACGGAGGGGGTCGCTAGTCGGTGGCGACCATGCCCTTGTTCAGAACACGCTGTTCCTGCTTGGTGATGTGGCCCGTTTTGGCTGGCAATGGCGCGCTCTTCCCGCGCCCTCAGCTAACGCAACAGTTGTGCAACCATTTTTGCCCCCGGCGCGGGGGGCTCCTAGACTGGACCGCTATGGAGCGGACTGTCACGCGTCACGATCTGGCCTCGGCGCTCATCCACATCTTGGAGGCTAACGGCGTGCCCAATCCCGAAGATGCCGTGGAGGTCTTGGGATCGCCGGGCAATGGAGCTCGGCTATTCGTGCTGGTTGCCTCTGAGCGAGCCAAAGTCGCTCTGGGGGAGGAGCTGATGAGAATCACCGGGCACCGACATCCCACCGCCGGCGATGTCTGGATACTGGACGAAGCCCAAGGCCTGGCGCTGATTCAACTCGCAGGAGATTGAGCGCCCCTAGCCGCGCCCCGGACAGGTGCAGGCGCTGTGACATCGATCCCCTGCACCATCCCTCAACTACGGTGAAGAAACGGTTCCAGAGGCGGCGGCATCATCGCTTACGCCGGGGGCGAACTCTTTTGTGGCTCCGGGGCTTTGTTCTGCGTTCAGATTCAACGGGCGGCTCACCCGCCGCAGGTTGTGGACCGACGTGATCGATGAGTTCGCGGATAGGTTCGGATTCGAACAGGTGGCCCGCGTCAGCGTAGACGGCAGTTATTCTCGACTTCCATTCTTGCAGCGCTCTGGAGGCGTCGGCGACCTCCTTGAGCTCTTCGTCCCACTCTCTCTTAATCGGTTCTCGAAGTTGCAGCAGTTCCCTCAGTGTGTCCATCGCGCTCGAGATCGTCCTGAGCTTCTCAGACAGACAGAACTGATCTCTGTTGATCTGCCGGAAATGAAGGCCGAGGCTAGACAGCGCTGGGAGCCCGTCCGACAGGCGGTCAATCGTCTGCGCGATCTCGGCGAGGTTGCTCTCGACGGTTTGGACAGAACGCTTTAACGCATCGAGTTCCAGCAACTGCTGGCGTACCTTTCTGATGCGAACAGCGATCACCAAGACGCCTAGCAGAAGCGTGATCGCGGTCGTGCCAGCCGCTAGCAACAGCAATTGGTCGGAATCGACGATGTCCATTTGCGTTGCGGCCTAAAGAGCCACTCGTCGGATGGCCGTCCTGCAGCCAGCTCCCGACCCGTCCCCTCTCGCACTGACACATCGAGCGTTCTGGCTGCTCGATTTAGAAACACGCTGCGTGAGGTCGATGCTACAGGCACCGTGCGTTAGAGAGCGGGCGCCCCTTCTGCGCTTTCGGCCTTCCATAGGACTGCGCGATCCCAAGCGGTCTTGTCCGTCAAGACTGTCCGTCACACCAGCCTCGCCGCGGCTGAGCATTTTCATCGAGTTCCACTGCTCCGGGTTGCATGACCGACGAGCGAATCCAGGCGGGAAACGGCCTTGGCCGGCTAGCTATCACGCTTAGTATCCGCAGTGGGCTCGATGCGTAAAGTATGGTGAAAGAAATGTCATGGTCTGCGGGGGTTGCGAACGAGGTATAGGTGCCCGACAAGACTAAGCTTCCCGTGTCGGTGGGGCAGCACAGTGTCGTTTGCGAGCGACAGTAGTTATCGGCCTGAGTGTCCAGCGCAGGACTGAGAGGATTGAGAAACTTTGCTCAGAACTCCGGGCGCGGGCAAGTACCGAGCAAAGGAACTGGGCCGGAATAACTTCGAGTCTTAGGCGAAGAAACGGCCAGGATCGGCGAGCGTCAAGATCGACCAATCGTTCGAGCGCTGGTGACTTCAAGCGCGCCGGGCAGCGTGATCAAAGCCGGTGCGCCGACCAACTCCTCGCGCACCGGCAAAGTGCACCGCAGCTTTCGAGAGCCTTACGCCATGCTGTAACGCCTTGATTGCTGAGGGCGCCGCTCATGGCATGACATCTGCAAAGGAGCGCATGCGGCAGCCGCGATGCGAATCGCGCTGACCTGGTCCGCGATCTTCCATTTCTACCATAGACCGGAGACCCTCATGCGCAATTTCTCTGCTTCGATCACCGCAGTCGTGTTGGCTGTCAGCCTTGGCTCCGCGTTTGCGGGAGACGAGGCGCCCGTTGCCGAGCCCTCCGATCCCGGTGCCGCGTCCATGGCCCCACCTGACTCGTCCGAGCCGGCCGCCACTGAGTCAACCGACGCGTCATCCATGCTGTCGACCGACCCGTCCTCACAGTCGAACGACGCTCCCGCCGCCGACTCCGACAGCAAGTAGACGGGACGACATCTGCCGCGCTGGCCCGCACGCAGCGGGACAGCGCGGTTCTGGCGGTTCTTCATGACAGCTGGTCGAGCAGGGCTTTGGCGTCCTGCAGATCGCGCGTGCCAAACCCCTCGGTAAACCAGTCGTAGATCTGCGCGAGAACGTCCCAGGCTTGGCGGCGTCTGCCTTGGTCTTGCCACAGCCGAGCCAGGCTCGTGGCCGCTCGGAGTTCCCACGATTTCGCTTTCTGTTCGCGCGCCACCTCGATGGCCCTCGAATAGCACGCCTCGGCCTCCGCCCACCGATGCATACCACCGGCCCGTAACGCGTCGCCCCTAGTCTGGTGCACTTCCACTTCTATCGAACGTTCGCCGGACTGCTCGAGGTGCGTGAGCGCCTCCGCGGCGGTGGCCTGCGCGCTGTCAACGCGACCGACTCGGATCAGCAAACTTGCTCGACGCGCCAACAGGTGTGGATAGTGGAACCGGACCCCATGCGCCCGATATTTCTCGAGAGCCTCGTCTTGCACCGCAAGCGCCTCAAACGGGTCTCGCGACTGGCTCATGGCCCAGGCCCTTTCGAGCGTACCGAACATTTCCATAAACGGATAGCCCAGTTTGCGAGCAAGCTCGATCCCTTCTGCCGCCCTGTCGAAGACACGCTGGTACTCTCCACGAAGTTCGGGGACCCATACGGCGGCAAAGTTCAGCGTATACGCCAGCGTGTAGGGGTCGCCTAGCGCCCGCGCATGCTCGAGCAGCGCTTCGCCGGTCGCGCTGGCCTGATCCGGGAAGCCCAGCGACCACAGCGCCGTCGCCCGGAAACACTCGCTGATGACCTTTGGATCGGCCGCCGACAACCTGGGATCGCCTTGCGCTTCGGCATCGTACAGAGCAAGAACTTGGTCCGCGTGCTCGATTGCCCTCGCGTAGTTGGCCCGATTGTAGTTCGACCACGCCAGCATGGAGTGCGTATAAAGGAGGAATCGGGGTTGGTTGAATGCTTTCGCCACGGCCATCAGCTTCTCAAAGACATCGTGGCCTGCCTTGATATCCCCCTTCATGATCTGGAACGCGCCGATCCCGTACAGAACGGGTACTTGCAACTCGGGATCTCGCATGCGTTGACACAGCTCGTAAGCCCTGAGAAAAGCCGCTTGCGCCTCGGGCGAGGCGTAACTGATAGCCGCGAAGTAGACCACGCCCAAGACCGATTGAAACCTCAGTTCCAGGCTTTCGCGACTCGCCACGTCGGCGATCACTTCGACCGACTCGAGCCCGTGGGTCAAATGCGCTATGGCCTCCTTTACCGCCGAGCGCTGCCATGCTTTCTGGCCTGCCTTCAGCCAATACTGCGCCGCCTTTTCGTTGACGTTGCCGGCCGCGTAGTGGTAGGCCAAAAGTTCGGGTTCGGACTCGGCCGTTTCCGGAAAGCGTTCACTCAGAATCTCGCCGGCGCGGCGATGTAACACTTGGCGCTCGCTCTTGAGCAAGGACTCGTACGCCGCCTCCTGGACCAAGGCATGCCTGAAAGTGTAGATCGCATCCGGTGACACCCCACGCTGCCAGACAAGCCCTGACCGGACCAACTGGCGGAGCGAGCGCGCCAGCTCCCCGCTGACGAGGCCGGACAGCGGCGCAACCATCTCATGCCGGAATTGCCGGCCGAACACGGCACCGATCTGCGCCAGCTTTTTGGTCGCGCCCAGCTGGCCTAGCCGCGCCGTCAACGAGTCTTTCAACGTGGCGGGGATCTCCAGTCCGCTCAGCCGTCCCTTGGGCACATAGCGGTCCGCCTCATTCATCAGCAGGTCCGACTCGAGCACGTTCTTCGTTACCTCCTCCACGAAGAGCGGCACTCCGTCAGTCTTGGCCACGATCTGCTCTACGATCTCGTTTGGCAGCGCCTTCCCCTCTGTCACCGTTTCGATCAGCTGTGCGCTCTGGCGTCGAGTCAGCCGGTTGAGCGAAAGAACTGCAACGTGGTTGCGCCCAACCCAGGGCGGCTCGAACTCGGGTCGGTAGGTGACCAGCAGGAGCACCCGCGCTTCCCGGGTGCCGTCGACGACCGCACTGAGTGCCTCCAGCGTTGTGGGGTCCAGCCAATGGGCATCCTCGAAGATTATGAGTACCGGCTTCGATGCCGATAGCGCAATCACAACCTCTGTGAGCGCCTTGATGGTCTCCTCTTTCTGCTTTCGTGCGCTGAGGGTCAAGGGCGGATAGCGGTCGAGCGGCAGAGACAGCAGCGCAGCGTACAGGGGCGCGACCCTGGCGCCGAGGCTACCTAACGGCGCCAGAGCGGCCTCCAGTTTGTCGAGCTTTGCTGCCGGCGCATCCGACCGGTCGAACCCGGCCGCTCGCTCGATCTGCGTGATCACCGGATAGAAAGCCGAGTTGGTGTAATAGTGCCAGCATTGGTAGTGCAGCCGCAGATGGGGCTGCTCTGCGATCAGCGTGCACAACTCCTGAGTGAGCCGGCTCTTGCCGATCCCCGGCTCGCCGCACACTTGGACCACCCGGCCCTCTCCCCTTTTGGCCTGCGCCCAGATGTCCAATAGCATCGCGATCTCAGTCTCGCGCCCGACCAACGGCGTCAGTGCGACACCATGCGCAGCCTCGAACGGCCCCTCCGCCCGGCTCCTCCCGAGCACCCGCCAAGCTCGCACTGGCTCATGCATGCCTTTCAGGACGTGCTCGCCGAGATACTCGTATTCGAAGGACCCGCCAGCAAGCTCATGCGTGGTGGACGCGATCACAATTTCGTTCATTCCCGCCAGGCCCTGGACGCGGGAGGCCAGGTTAGGGGCTTCACCAACCGCCACCTTGGGCGCGGCCGCATCGCCCGCGCCCGTCTCGCCGATCACCACCGGACCAGTCGCAACCCCGATTCTCACCTGTAGCGGTTCAAGGGGCCGGACCACTTTGATCGCGTCCAGGATCTCCAGGCCGGCTCGCACCGATCTTTGCGCATCGTCCTCGTGCGCCTGCGGCCAACCGAAGTAGACCATTACCGCGTCCCCGAGATACTGGGCAACGTGCCCCTCGTAGCGCGCGACGACCGCGCCACAGACGCGTTGATAGGCCTGCATGAGATCGCGCAGCTCCTCGGGGTCGAGGCGCTGAGCCAGCGCGGTAGAACCCACGAGGTCGCAGAACATGATGGTGATCTGCCGGCGCTCGGCGTCAGGTGAAGGGTAGGAAGCGCCGGCTAGGTGGATGGGGCCGGCGGATCTCGAGGTCGTGTCCAGCGGTTCACCGCATTGCCTGCAAAAGGCACCGCCCGCCCCGTTATCGCTGCCACAGTGGGCGCAGACGATCGCCAGCTTCGTGCCGCACTTTGGACAGAACTGGGCGTCAGGGGGCGTCTCGCGCTGACACTGAGGACACCTCATCGCGCTCTCCTCCTTCACCTCGTGTCAGGGTTCGGACATGTTAATGCCGTGGCGCGATCCAGCCAGGGAGTGCTGGGCGTGGTAACTTACCGGACCGTGGAGGGAGCAATCATGAACAGGATCTGTCTTGCAGTCCTCGCCATGTGGTATGTCGAAGCTCAAGCCGTCCTTCCCGGGGCCCCGCCAAAGCCCGTGGATGGACCCACGCTGGCAACGATGCGCCTCTGCCAGACCTTCTCGGTGCGGGCAGCATGGGGCGCCCAGGCCAGGTTCAAAGGCGCTCCCTCGGCATTCAAGTATGTTGCGCGGGATACCGTACACGAGTATTTCATGGCCGACAACGCTCCACGCGACGGCATCTACATAGCCGAGGATTTGGATCTCTACGAGCGCCGCGCTTATGAGGAAGTCGCGGGTTTCGGCTGGACGCGCATGGACGTCTGGCTCACAGCGGACCCGGACCGACAAGAGCCCGACTGGGCAGCGCTGCCGGCTGTGTTCTACCAGATGTGCAAGGACGCAGCCAGTGACGGCGCCACTGGCGCAACCAGGGACTGACGCCTGACATCGTATCTTGAGCTGCCGCCCTGGACGGCTGCCCATTGGGTGGCAACAGCCAAGTGCATGACGCCACGGTCGATCTTGTTTGTAGTAAGCGCGCAATGGCCGTGCGCCCACTTGATGTAGATCAACCTTGCTTCGCGGATATCTATTCGCAAGCGCCGCGCAAGGAATGCGCGGTGGGCTCGCGAACTGATAGTAAGAATGCGACGCAGTGCCCGGCACGTCAATGACATGTGCATACGCGGTCAGCGCCGGGGCGCGCGCTCAGCCGCGAGCGAGAAGCAACGGGCGCGCACAGACACGCGATGGGCCGCAGGCGCGCGCCGCACGCCTTTGTCCCGTAAGATCTCCACTTATTTGGTCGAAGGCCTCACCGAATGACCCAAGACCTGGTCTGCAGATACCGTATGTGTTGTCTGGCCGCGCTCCTGGCCCTCGTGGCACCGCCCGCTGCCGCCGATGGCTCACGGGCGTCCGGCTCTTCCAGAGCGGTCATGATCGACGAGGACTACTTCAGCTGTGGCGCCAGCGCGGAGCTGGACAAGCGCATTGAGGGCGACGCGGTCCTCGCGGGCGGGCGCGTCGCGATGCGCGGCCCGGTGAAAGGCGACGTGCTGTTGGCAGGAGGCGATATCAACGTCGCCGACACCGTGGGCCAGGACCTGTATGCGGCCGGCGGCAGCATCGCCCTCAGCGGCCAGGTGGCCGGTAACGCCCGCATCGCGGGCGGCGAAGTCACCATCTCGCATCGCGGCGGAATCGCCGGCAAGGCAACCGTCGCGGCGGCCAGCGTGCAGATGGCGGGGCGCGTCGGGCGGTATCTGGCGGTGTATGCCGAGTCGGTGCGCATCGAGGGTGAGGTCGGCGGCGACCTGCGCATCGTGGCGCGCTCGGTGGAAATCGGTCCGGAGGCGAAAATCGGTGGAAAGCTGATCTACCGCAGCCCTCAGCTGGCGAAGATCGGTCCCACGGCGGTGATCGCCGGCGGGGTGACCCACGTGGAGATGGATTGGCCCTCAGGCAAGGTCGACTTCATCGCGCGTGCCGCAACCTGGGTCTCGCTCATCGTGCTGGTGCTCAGCCTTCTGCTGGTCGGCGCGATCATGATCCTCGCGTTCCCGGCGTTCTCGGCCAGTGCCGCCCAGACGATGCGCTCCGATCCCTGGAAGTCGCTCGGACTCGGGTTCTCGTTGCTGTTGTGCCTGCCGGTGGCCGCGATTCTGTTCATGATCACCGTCATCGGCATCCCGCTGGGAATGGCCCTGCTGTTGTTCTATCCGGTGATGCTGCTGCTGGGTTATATCACCGGCGCGCTTTTTCTCGGAGAACGGGTGGCGGCGTGGGTGGCCGAGCGGCGCGCGCTGGTGCTCAAACCCGCATGGCGCTATGCGGCGCTTGCCGTCTCGCTGTTTGCGCTGCTTATTGTCTACGAGATTCCGTATGTGGGCTGCATGGTGGAGTTCCTGGTCCTGCTGTTCGGGCTGGGCGCGTTCTGGATCTGCGCTTATCGCGGATACGTCGGGAAGAATCCGCTGCAAGCGCCCGCGCCGCTCGGCCTCGATCTCGTATAGCACC
The DNA here is from genome assembly GCA_041488255.1 of Gammaproteobacteria bacterium. Taxonomy (GTDB): domain Bacteria; phylum Pseudomonadota; class Gammaproteobacteria; order Burkholderiales; family SHXO01; genus SHXO01. The sequence goes on from JBGPOV010000057.1 coordinate 9,527, forward strand.
TGCATCGACGCTGCGCAGCACAAGTTCCGCGGCCATCCAAACAGTTTCCGCTTCGGCCAGGCGGCGCTGCGTGAGCATTCGGTTTATCATCTCCGCCAGCTGGCCGCCCTGGCGGCCCTGCTCGACCACGACGCGACCAGGGCAGCCACAGTGCTGGCGATCGAACACACAAGAGCCGATTCTCGGAGGAGCGCAATGAGACGTCTTGCGACGCTCGTCTTTCTCGCGGCACTGGCGGGCAGCGTCCAGGCCGACTTCCAGAAGGGGCTCGACGCGTGGAACAGCGGGGACTACAAGACCGCGGTAGACGAGTTCAAGCAAGCCGCCGACAAAGGCGAAGCCCGCGCCCAGTTCTATCTCGGCGAGGCCTACAACAAGGGGCGCGGCGTGGTGCAGGACTACGCCGAGGCTGTGAGGTGGTACAGCAGGGCGGCCGAGCAAAGCAACGCGGACGCGCAGGAGACGCTGTGCACGATCTACTTCTTCGGCCAGGGGACCGTGCAGCAGGACTTCTCGGCGGCGGCGAAGTTTTGCGCCGGTGCTGGCAAGCAGGGCAAAGCCTATCCCGCCTATCTGGGCGGCTATTTGTATGAGTTCGGCAAGGGCGTCGGGGTCGATCTCGCGCAGGCTGCCAGCCTGTACAAAGTGGCCGCAGAGGCGGGCAACCTGGATGCACAAGAAGGGCTTGGCCGCATGTATTTCTTCGGCCAGGGCGTAAGCCAGGACTACGTCGAAGCGGCCAAGTGGAACCGCAAGGCCGCCGAGCAGGGGCGTTCCTTTCCCCAGTTCCTCCTCGGCTACGCCTACGACTACGGCAAGGGCGTGGAGAAAACCCCGACAGAGGCGGCCGCCTGGTATCGCAAGGCCGCGGACCAAGGTGACGGCCGTGCCATGGCCGCGCTCGGCTACCTGTACTCACAAGGTACCGGCGTCTCCAAGGACGATGCCGAGGCGACGAAGTGGTATCTCGCGGCTGCCGACAAGGGCGAGACCTCGGTATACAGCACGCTCGGCTGGGCCTTCTATCAGGGCAGCGGCGTGCCGGCGGACGGGGCGCAAGCCATCAAGTGGTTCTCGCGCGCAGCCGAGAACGGCGACGTCCAGGCCCAGTTCATGGTCGGCTATCTGAACGAGCTCGGGAAGGGTGGAGCGAAAAGCCCGACCGAAGCGGTCAAGTGGTACCGCAAGGCTGCCGCGGCAGGCAACGTCGAAGCCATGGAGGCCCTGGGCCGGATGTATTTTGCCGGAGATGGGGTGCCGGTCGATTACGCCGAAGGGGCTAAGTGGTATCAGAAGCCGGCCGAGAACGGCAACACCTACGCGCAGTTCCTTTTGGGCTACATGTACGAGTCGGGCAAGAATGGGCTCCAGGCCGATCCGGCGCAGGCGGTCAAGTGGTACAGGATGGCCGCCGAGAAAGGCGATCCGCGCTCCCAGTTCCACCTCGGCTGGCTGAGCTTCGAGGGCAAGGGCGTGTCGGCCGATCCGGTGCTCGGCCATATGTGGAGCAACCTGGCCGCGGCACAGCTCTCCGGCGAAGAACGCGGCGCAGCGGAAAAGCAGCGCGAGTACATCGGCAGCAAGCTCACCCCCGCCCAGCTCGCGAAGGCGCAGCAGATGGCGCGGGACTGGAAGCCGAAGAAGCAGTAGGACAGCGTAGCCACCGTCGCAGGAAGCGGTGCGGGTTTGTCGATGTGGGTGCGTACCTTACCTGCGCATGAGCTGGCCCACTAGCGCTGGCGCGTGCAGATCCCGGTGGCGAGCGTGACACGCAGGCTGTCCCCGAGCTTCATCCGTACGGGCCAGCGCATCGAGCGGGGCGCGGAGCGGCTGCCCGAGCTGTTTCGCTTGGCGCGGGAGCTGTGCCCTCACCTGTTCGTCGCGGAAGAGACCCGCACGTTCGATGCGCTTTACGACTACGTGCCTGTGGGCTTCGTAGACGGGATGCGCAAGGAGATCGCGCGCAAGCTCGCCCTGCCGCTGGAGATCTTCAGTCTGGATCGTTTCTCCATCCACGGCTGCGGCCCCGTGGGTCTGCACGACGACTCGTTCCGCTATCCGCAGTACTACTTCGTGATGATTGTGGCGCACTCGGGAGCTCTTGGCCTGGTGGATGCCCGCAGCCCGGCGCTGCCGCATGAGGTGGGCGAAATCATTTTGCTCGATCCACGCCGCAAGCATGGACTGGTTCGCGCAGGGAGCTGCGCAGATGACCACGTCTACGAAAGCACGCACAGCCCGGTGTGCGACGAGGACAGCCAGTTCCTGTTCCTAGATCTGGACGTGCACCGTTCCGACCTGCGGGCGCGATTTCGCACAGCCTGAACGGCTTTTCCCGAGCTGCCACCCCAATCCCTTTCACGCCGGCTTTCTTGGGTATTGATGTTGCTTACCCCGGAGGCAGGCGACTGCTTGTGACCGGTCTGATGACGGTCTCAATTGCGGCGGAGGGAGCATGCAGTGGAATGTAGCGGCACTCGTCATACTGGCCCTGATGATCTCCGGCTGTGCGGGGGAAGGCAGCGCGACGGGCGAGCGGCGCATGATGAACACGAAAACCGGCGCGCTCGCCGTTGCGGCGCCTGAAGTCCCGGTCGCTGGCGCGGCACCTGAAGCCCCGCTTACCAGCGCGGCGCCCGGAGGCGCGGTTGCGAGCACGGGGCCTAGGGTCGCTGGCGCGGCGCCTGGACTTGCGGTCGCCAAGGCGGCGCCCGCAGCGGGGATCGGCCCTGTGGCCTATAAGAAGAATCGCACCGCGGGTGCCATCGTCGGGGCCGTTGGCGGCGGCTTGGCCACCGGCGCCGTCGGTGCCTATATGGAGAGCCAGAAGCAGGACTTGCAGAAGACCCTGCACGAGGAAATCCGATCCGGCTCCGCGCGCGTGGACAAGCTACCCCGCAACGTCGTGCGCATCCGGATGCCCAGCCGGACCGCATTCGACACCAACTCGTCGTCCATCAAGCAGGGCTTCTGCACGACGATGGACAAGGTTGCCGATGTCGTGATCCGCTATGGGAAGACTACGCTCACCGTGGTGGGGCATACCGACAGCAAGGGCTCGGCCAAGCACAACTGGAAACTCTCTGAACAGCGTGCGCTATCGATCGCGCAATATCTGGAGTCGAAGGACGTCAACCCGCTGCGGCTGGCAACGCTGGGCAAGGGCGAGGCCGATCCCATCGCAGCCAACGGCACTGAGTCCGGCCGGAAAGCCAACCGCGGGGTCGAGATCATCGTGGAGCCGGTGCTGGCCAAGTAAGGTCCGTGTCCGCGCCTGCCTCACTCGTGTGAGGCGGCGCGCGGCAGTGGCCTACAGTCCGTCTCGCCACGCCTGATAGTCCCACTCGAACAGCCGCTTGGCCTCCTCCGGCCCCCAGGTTCCGGCTGCATAGCTCGCGATGAAGTCGCGCTCCTGTGCCCAAGGCTTTATGATCGGGTCCACCACGCGCCAGGCCCACTCCACTTCGTCGAAACGGATGAAGTTGGTGGCGTCGCCCCGCACGATATCCAGTAGCAGCGCTTCGTAGGCATCGATTGGCCGCTCGCCGCCGCCACGATAGCCGGCGTCCATCTGGATCATGTGCGTGTGCATGCCCAGCCCCGGTTGCTTGGCATGGATCTCCAGGTGCATGTTCTCGGAGGGTTGGATGCTCAGAACGATCCAATTCGGATCCATGTTCTCCAGCGGTGTCGCGCTGAACAGCTGCTGCGGCGGGTGGCGGTAGCGGATGGCGATGGAGGAGCTCTGGCGGCGCAACCGCTTGCCCGTGCGCAGGTAAAAGGGCACGCCGCGCCAGCGCCAGTTGTCGATCAGAAACTTGGCCGCGACGAAGGTCTCGGTAATGGAATCGCGTTCCACGCCGGCCTCGTCCTGATAACCCGGCACTTGCTTTCCGTCCACTACCCCGGCCCGATACTGGGCGCGGAACGCATGAGCGTGCAGCGCGCGGCGCGGGATCGGACGGATCGAGCGCAGCACTTTGACTTTCTCGTCGCGCAGGGCATCGGCTTCGAGCGCCGGCGGCGGCTCCATCGCCACGAGCGTGAGCAGCTGCATCATGTGATTCTGCAGCATATCGCGCAACGCGCCAGTCTTGTCGTAATAGTCGGCACGCGTCTCGATGCCGGCCGATTCGCTGACCGTGATCTGCACGTGGTCGATGTAGTTGCGGTTCCAAAGCGGCTCGATCAGCACATTGGCGAAGCGGAACACGAGCAGGTTCTGCACCGTCTCCTTGCCGAGGTAATGGTCGATGCGGAAGATCTGCTGTTCGTCGAAGTGTCGATGCAGGACCGCGTTGAGCACCTGGGCACTTTCCAGATCTTCGCCGAACGGCTTCTCCACCACGACGCGGTGCAAGCCCCGTGGGCGGTTGAGCCCCACCGCGGCCAGGTTGTTCGCGACCGCCGTGAAGTCCGAGGGCTTGATGGCGAGATAGAAGACGATGTTCGAGCACACACCGGTCTTGGGCTTGCCGAGCTCTTCCATCAGGCGCTGGTAGGCTTGCGGGTCGGCCAGGTCGCCCGTCACATAGCTGAAGCGGGCGGAGAACTTCCGGAACAGCTCCGCGTCGAAGCGCTCGCCGGGCTGCAGGCGCAGGGACTCCCCCATGTGTGCGCACCAGGCCGTATCGTCCCAATTGCGCCGCGCAAAAGCAATGAAGTTGGTGATGTCGGGCAGGCGTGCCTGCGCCTCGAGCTTGTAGAGCGCGGGCAGCAGCTTGGTGGCTGCAAGATGTCCGGTCGCGCCGAAGATCACGAAGCTGCAGGGGTAAAGCGGCTCGTCCTGGTTCACTTCCCGGTTCTCTCGAGGCATCGACGGCGCCAGCCTACGCGCTAGGACGCTGCCCCACAAGTTAGAATCTCGACCCTATGCCACGGGTTCCTAGCGCCACATCCGTTCCATGCCGTCTGCTTCAGTTGGTCGTGCTGGCCTGCCTGCTGCGGCCGGCGGCAGCCGAGCGCTTGCCTGGTCTAGATGCTGACCTGTCCGCGACTTCGGTCTCGGGCATTTCCTCGGGCGGATACATGGCGGTGCAGTTCCACGTCGCGCACTCGGCCACGGTGATCGGCGCCGGCGTGCTGGCGGCCGGGCCCTATTACTGCGCTCAGGGCAGCGCCTGGATCGCCCTGTACAACTGCATGACCCCCGGGACGTGGACGCCGCTTCCGGCGCTCGCTCTGCTCGAGACCGACACCGACATCCTGGCGCGATCGGGACAGATCGACGCAACGGATGGCTTGAAGCGCGCGCGCGTGTGGCTGTTCACCGGCAAGCGCGATGAGACCGTACGCTCCGTGGTGGTCGAGGCGTTGAGGCGCTACTACGAACAATATGTTCCTCCGGCTGCCATCGCGTTCGTGAACAACGTCGGCGCGGGGCATGGGATGGTGAGTGTCGACCATGGCGTGAGCTGCGGATCGACCGCTGCACCCTACATCAACGACTGCCACTTCGACGCCGCCGGGAAGCTGCTCGAGCACATCTATGGGCCGCTCCACTCTCCGGCGACACAGCAGTCCGGCAAACTGCTGGCCTTCGACCAGAACGAATTCGCCTCCGGCAGCGCCTATGCGATCAGCCTTGCGGATACCGGCTACGCCTACGTACCGAGCAGCTGCGAAACCATGCGCTGCCGCGTGCATGTCGCGTTCCACGGCTGCCAACAGAGCGCCGCTGCAGTTGGATTTGCCTTCGTGCGCGACGCCGGTTACAACCGCTGGGCCGAAAGCAACGCCATCGTCGTGCTGTATCCGCAGACGATCGCCCGCTATGGATTCGGCGGCTGGCCGGTCAGCTTTGTGTTCAACACCAACGGTTGCTGGGACTGGTGGGGTTACACGGGTCCTGTCTACCACACCCGCAGTGGAGCCCAGATTCGTGCGGTGCAAGCCATGCTCGAGCGCCTCGCCGAGCGCCGTTGAGCCCGTGCCGTCCTTGCTGTTCGCAATGTTGCGCCCGCGTGTCTAGGCGCGGGCCTCCCGATGCTGGGCTTGCGGTGGGCTGGCGTAGCGTCCGAGCAACATCTCTCTGCTCACGATCCACAGCAGCAGCCCATTGAGCAGGTGCCACAGGAAGTGAGTGCCGAGCGGGAACCGCGCACAGATCTCCTGGTCGACGGTGCGCAGCGTGAGCGAGATGCAGAACGCCACGCTCGCCAGCCCGAACATGTGGGCGGCGGGCGCTTGCCGCCAGACCAGCCACGCGGCCATCGCGAGCAGTCCGACCAGATTGGGGACATAAGCGGTCGACCCGTTCAGCGTCCCGGGGGGGAACAAGCGCGGAAACGCATAACTGACCATGGCGAAGGCAGCTGCTGCGGCCAACGCCGCCCATGCCGGAGCGAAAACCGCATGGCGCAGGAAGCCGTAGAGGAACACGCAACAGAAAAGCAGAATGAGGACCGTATCGAGCAACCCCGCCCAGCGCGCGGCCAGGGTGTGGAACACAGTGCTGCCCACCGCCACGAGGAACACAAGAGGCGGCAACATGCGGATGTCGCCGGGAAGCTCACGCCCCCGTGCGCGCAGGCTGCCCTGCACCCGCCACAGCGCAAGCGCCGCGACGAAGAACGCGAGATTGCTCAGAGCGTTCGCCGGCTCCCCGAGCAGACCGGGGCCGAGCCGCTCGCAGTAGACGCCGACCTGATCGGTCCAGGCTATCGTGGTTCTCCTTCAGGGGACGGCAATGGGTGGCCTAGCAGGAGGCTCGGCTAGCTGCCTCGGAGACAGGCGAGCCGAGCTGGCCCGCGCCGTCTCGCCCGGGCGGCATCCTCAGCCGGGTTTGCAGAACCGAATCGACTCGTACCCGACCCAGCACCAGGTCATGGCGGTCATCGGCTCGGCGTCCCAGTCGATCTTCCAATCCTGCTTGCTGCTGAAGGGTCCAAGAATCAGATGCTCGGCCGGGACGCAGTCCTTGCCGGCTGTCTCGCCGTCCTGGGTGGCCGTGTCATACGCTTTCTGGCGGCGCACCTCCCAGGCGCGCTCGAAGGCCGCCAGAGCGTCCTCCACGGCGTCTTCGCCGATGCCGTTGCCGACCACCAATTCGCAGTAGAAGCGGGACAACGGCGGGCAGTTGAGGACGTCAATGATGCCCTTCGGCCCGCCGACCCGTTTCTTCTTGCCGCGTTTCTTGGTCTTGGTGTCGGCGTCGAGCCTTTTCTCGTCTTTCCTTCCCATCTACTCCTCCGGACACGCCGGGCCGATCAGTCAGCCGGCGCTGGAATCTAGCCGGGGTCTGTACCTGGCGTCAATTGGGATACGGGTGCTCGCCGATGCCCCTGATACTCGCCGAAGGTGACAAGCCCATGACAGCTGGATCAGTGGGGAGTTCCGGCCCCAGAGCCAGGCCTAAGCGCGCCTTAAGCTTGGCGCGCTAGGTTTGACTAGATTGGCTAGACTTCAGGCCCTTATGCGACTCCTGTTGGTAGAAGACGACGCCATGATCGGCGATGCGGTGCGCACCGGCCTGCGGCAGGAAGGATTCACCGTCGACTGGGTGCGGGCGGCGGAAGCGGGCGACGCGGCCCTCAAGGCAGAGGCCTACGCGCTGTTGCTGTTGGACCTGGGTCTGCCGCGTAAGAGTGGCCTCGACTGGCTGCGCGAGTTGCGCCGCCGCGGCGACCGCATCCCTGTGCTGATCCTGACCGCGCGCGACGCGGTCGCCGACCGCGTCGCCGGCCTCGACAGCGGGGCCGACGACTACTTGGTCAAGCCCTTCGACCTGGATGAGTTGTCGGCGAGGGCGCGCGCACTGCTGCGGCGCCATGCCGGGCGCGCCGAGCCGCTGCTGCGACACGGCGAGTTAACGCTCGACCCAGCCACGCACGAGGCCAACTACAAGGGCGCAACGATCAACCTGTCGGCGCGCGAGTTCGCGCTGCTGGCGGCGTTGCTGGAGAGGCCCGGCGCCATCCTGTCCCGCGCCCAACTCGAGCAGCGGCTGTACGGTTGGGGCGAAGAGGTAGAGAGCAACGCGGTAGAGGTGCATATCCATCACCTGCGCAGGAAGCTCGGCGCCGGCTTCATCCGCAATGTGCGGGGGCTCGGGTACACCGTGTCCAAGCCGCCATGACCGCCTCTATCCGAGGCCGGCTACTGGCCTGGTTGCTGGGCGCGCTGGTCGTCGCCGGACTGGCGATCGGCTACAGCGCATACCACCGCGCGCAGGAGGATATCGACGAACTGCTCGATTACCAGCTCAAGCAGCTCGCCTTCTCGCTGTCTCATCAGAGCGTAGGCAGCGCACCGCTGCCGCCCGGCCTGCTCCTGCCGGAGCCGGATTTCATCACTCAAGTGTGGGACAAAGACGGCGTGCGTATGTTTTACTCGCGCCCCAACCTGGCGATCCCCATGCGGCCCCGGCCAGGGTTCAGCAACGTGGAGTGGAACAACCAGGCCTGGCGTGTGTATACCCAGCTCGACGGGTTCCGGATCATCCAGGTCGCTCATCCCCTCAGCCTGCGCAAGGAGATGGCGGCCGACTTGACCCGCCGCGCCGTGACGCCCCTGGCGGCACTGCTACCCTTGCTTGCGCTGGGGATCTGGATCATCGTGGGCCACGCCCTGCGGCCGTTGTCGAGCATCTCGTCGGCGCTTCGGGCGCGAACACCGTCGGCCCTGGAGCCGCTGCCACGACGCGACCTGCCCGAGGAGCTGGTGCCGCTGGTGGGGTCTTTGAATGATCTGCTGCAGCGGCTCAGCCATGCCTTGGAGGCGCAACGGCAGTTCGTCGCGGATGCCGCGCACGAGTTGCGCTCGCCGCTCACCGCCGTGCAGCTCCAGCTGCAATTAGTCAAGCGAGCCGGCAGTTCCGAGGAGCGCGCGGCTGCGCTGGAGCGGCTGGAGCGGGGTGTGCAGCGCTCCACCCGCCTGGCGCAGCAGCTCCTTACGCTGGCGCGCCAGGATCCACAGCAGCCCGAGGAGGCGGACGCAGTGGTGGACCTGGATCGCGTGGCGCGCGAGGTGGTCGCCGATTTCGAGCCGATGGCTCAACGAGACAACCTGACCCTGAGCCTGGACAGCCAAGGACCGCTGCGCATCCGCGGCAATGGTGACAGCCTGCGGGTCATGCTCGGCAACCTGGTGGACAACGCGATCCGCTACACGGATCGCGGCGGCGTCACCGTGCGCGTGCACCGGAAAGGCGGCGCGGTGATTCTGGAAGTCGAGGACACCGGCACGGGCATCCCCGCCGACGAGCGCACCCGGGTGTTCGACCGCTTCTACCGTGTGCCGGGCCAGAAAGCCGATGACGAGGGCAGCGGGCTGGGGCTGGCCATCGTCAAGCGGGTGGCCGACCGGCACGCGGGCCGGATTACCCTGGACAGCGGGGCGGGCGGCTCGGGTCTGCGGGTCACGGTCCGACTCCCGGACGGGAACTCTTAAGCTTGAGATAAGTCTTCAACTCCATATTCGCGCCGTTGGAAGACGGTCAATTTCAGGCAGAGGGGTTGAGATGACGCGCAAGGTCAAATTCGCAGTGCTCGCAGCGGCGATGGCTTCGGTATTCGCCGTGTACTCTCGCATCGACTTCCCGTTGCACGCGCAGGCGGCGCCCGCGGTGGTGACCGCGCCCGCCAACACGGCCTACGCCGTGCCGGACTTCTCCGCGCTGGTCGAGAAGGAGGGCCCGGCGGTCGTCAACATCACGGTCAACCGCGCGGCCGGCAAGGAGCGCTCGGGGCCCGGGCCACAGGGGCCAGCGCCGTTCTCCTTCGGGCCATTCCCCTTCGGCCAGCCGTTTCCGAACCTGCCGCAGCCGATGCCGCAGACGGCGCAGGGCTCCGGCTTCATCATCAAGCCGGACGGGTACATCCTCACCAACGCCCACGTGGTGGCGGGCAGCGAGGAGGTGAGCGTCAGGCTTATCGATAAACGCGAGTTCAAGGCCAAGGTCATCGGCAGCGACCCGCGCACCGATGTCGCACTGCTCAAGATCGATGCCAGGGATCTGCCAACGGTGCGCGTAGGCGATCCCAGCAAGGTCAAGGTTGGGCAGTGGGTTGCCGCCATCGGCTCTCCGTTCGGCTTCGAGAACAGCATCACGGCTGGCATCGTCAGCGCCAAGGGGCGCGCGTTGCCCGACGAGACGTATGTGCCGTTCATCCAGACCGATACCGCGGTCAACCCCGGCAACTCGGGCGGCCCGCTGTTCGATCTCAACGGCGAGGTGATCGGGATCAACTCGCAAATCTACAGCCGCACCGGCGGCTACATGGGCCTGTCGTTCGCCATCCCCATCGACATCGCCGTGGACGTGGCGAACCAGCTGCAGGTCAATGGCAAGGTGACGCGCGGCCGCGTAGGTGTGCAGATCCAGGAACTGTCCGCGGATTTGGCGAAATCCTTCGGCTTGAGCGACGCTAAAGGTGCGTTGGTATCCTCGGTGGAGAAGGGCGGGCCGGCGGACAAGGCCGGGTTCAAGACCGGTGACGTGATCCTGGAGTTCGATGGCCGGACCGTGTCGGATTCGCGTCAGCTGCCTCTGATCGTCGCCGGCGTCAAGCCGGGCCGCGATGCTGCGGTCAAGGTCTGGCGCGACGGCAAAGAGCAGACGCTGCACGTCACGGTCGGCGAGTTGCAGCCCGAAAAGGTTGCCCTCGCCGGCGGGCCGCAGGGTGAGCGCGGCAAGCTCGGCCTCGCCGTGCAGGACCTCACTTCCGAGCAGCGCAAGGAGTTGGACGTCAAGGGCGGCGTACTGGTCGGCAGCGTCGACGGCCCGGCCGCTCGCGCTGGTCTGAAGCAGGGCGATGTGGTCATCGCGGTGAACGGTGAGCAGATCGAATCCGCCAAGCAGTTCAAGAGCCTGGTCGACAAGGCGCCGGACGGCAAACCCGTGGCGCTGCTGATTCAGCGCGGTGATGTCCGGCTCTACGTTCCTGTGACTGCGGGCTGACCCGCAGCCCACCGGAAAGGGCGCGCGGCGGCAAGCCGCGCGCCCTTTTCATGTCGCGAAACAGACCCGAAGCCGTCTGTCTCCCAGCCGTGCCGGCGTTGCCGTCGTCGTTCCCAACCTTGTTGGATCGCCCACCGCGGTCGGCCAGTAGAGACGAAAACGCCCCGCTCGAGGCGGGGCGTTCGCTGCGGGATCCAGACCTGTGCAGTCAGCCCTTTAGACACCCGCTCATGAACTTGCTGCGCGCGTCACCCTTGAGGCCTTGGGAAGAAGCCGATCCGTTGCACTTCTTCATCTTCTCTTGCTGGGGGGTGAGCGCGTTCTGCTCGGCGGCAGCTGGCGCTGCAGGACTTGCCTTGAGGCAGTTGTCGCGGAACTTCTTGTAGTCGTCGCCCTTTAAGCCTTTGGCTTTCGCCTCGGCGTTGCAAGTCTTCATCTTGTTCTGCTGCGCGGTGTCGGCGAGGGCGGGAACGCACAGCGTGGCAAACGCAATCAACAAGAGCAGCTTTCTCATCGTTTCTCCCCATTTCGCAGTGGATCAGAGCTGGTTCGCGTCAGGCGCGCGCTCGAGAGACTTGTGGGCGCGATGACATGCGGAGTGGCTGGTCGCAAGCCGACCAGCGGCTCCGCTGCTTCAACGTGCTTGGGGGCGCTCCGTTGACCTACGCTGCCGCGGCGTGCGGCGTCCGCAGGAAAGGGGCCAGCGTGCCGCTGGCGTCGAACGCGAAGGGGGTGAGAGCCGAGGCGGGCTCGAAGCGGTCCGGATGGTGGCGGACGAGGTCGAGCAGGGGCTCGGACACCTGGATTTCCGACAGCTGCAGGGTGTTCTTGATGCGCACGATGCGGCAGTCCTGAGGCTTGACCCGCACCACGGTCTTTACGGCCAAACAGATCGCATCGCGGTCCGTGCTCATGACTATGGGGATGGCGGCACCGTCCAGGTTGGCTGAGGTGATGATGTTGGCGTAGGTCGATGGCACGTCGAACTCGCGCCACACGCGCATGCTGATCACGTCGGCCGAACCGATGCCGGTGGCGTTGCCCATGCTCTCGCGCGTGAGCCCCAACACCACGATCTTCTTCACCAGGGGCTTGGCCACCCACTTCACGGCGCGCCGGTTGCGACCGGTGATGTTGGGGTCGAAGCCGGCCCCGCTCACGTTCTTGCCCATCTCATCGATCACCAGAACGTCGATTTCGTCGAAATATAGCTGGGGCATGAACTGCTTGGCCAGCGCCTGCAGCTCCGGCTCACGGACGGCGAGCCGCTCGGCGGGGACGATCTCGATCAGCGCCGTCTCGTCGTAGGCGTTTTCCACGATGCCTACGCCGAACAGCACGTTGCGCGCGCCGATCACCACGTCGCGGATTTGCGGCAGCAGTTCGGGGAAGCGGTCCATACCGTGGCTGTGGTAGCTGGCTGCGCCTGCGATCTTGCCGATTCCGATCGACAGCATCTTGGTCAGTCCGCTCTCGGTGGCGCCGCGGAACCCGGTGTGCGGCTTGATGCGATTGATCACCACCATGCCGTCAGCATCGGCCGCGTGCTTGTCTACCTGAACCGGCGTGCCGTCGGAGAGGTGGCCGACCACTACGGTGTCCATGCTGGCCTTGACCGGGACGCCTGTGGTGGCCTCGCTGATGCCGTAGCTCTCCAGCACCTTCTTCTGGCCCTCGGCGGTAGCCGCGCCATGGCTGCCCATGGCCGGAAACACGAATGGCCGGGCGCCCAGCGCCTGCAGCTCGCGAATCACGCAGCGCGCGATCTCGGCAATGTTGGCCACACCGCGGCTGCCACAGCCGAGCGCCACGACCTGGCCGGGCGCGACGCGACCGCGGACCTCTGGTCGCTCAAACTCGCCCGCGATGGCAGCGGATATGTCGTGCAGGCGCGTAGCTTCGAACTTCTGGCGTACGTTGGCCATTTTCGGCAGGGAGATGTCGAGCCCGCCGGCCACGTTCACTTCGATCCGGGAACCGATCATGGTGGGAGCCCTTCCTGATGGAAAGACAAACGGGTTGGTAAGTCTTCGCAGCCTCAAGTCTACCCGTTCGCGACGGTCGGGACATAATGCGTACATCTCGAATCGGAGCCTGTCCCGTGCAATTCCGCAAGCTCGGAAGCAGCGACCTGCGCGTATCGGAGATTGCACTGGGGTCCTGGCTGACCTATGGCGGCGGTGTCGAGAAGGCACGCGCCATCGCATGCGTACGGCAGGCCTT
>JBGPOV010000058.1:0-22121 GCA_041488255.1 Gammaproteobacteria bacterium
CCCAGCGGCGTGCGGCGAAGCCCACCGACAAGCCGTGGTTGCCGCGCGTGGCGCTGATGACCCCCGCCGGCCTGTCGCCGCGCTGGACCAGGTCTCTGAAATAGACCAGCCCCCCGCGAACCTTGAAGGCCCCGGTCGGGGTGTGGTTCTCATGCTTCACCCACACCTCGGCGCCGACGAGCTGCCGCAGCAGCGGCCACGCATACTGGGGCGTCGGCGGCATGGCCTCGTAGACGACCGACGCGGCGCGCTCGAGCTGGTTTAGAGAAGAAACGACGTGGGGCACGATTCGATTCCGGCTGTCGGCGCCAGCAGTTTACGCCAGGCGTCCACGGGCATTTGCGGGCGCCGCCCATATGCAGTCCAGCGCTTAGCAAAGTCTGAGAAGTTCGTTTGCGCTTCCAACGGCCGCCGCTATGCTTAACGAGGGCGGCGCATCAACCTAAAGGAGGGTCTTATGAGCAAAGTCTTGGATGAAGTTCTCTCGGCCAATCAACGTTACGCGGCCAGCTTCGGCGACAAGGGCAAGCTGCCGATGCCGCCGGCCCGCAAGTTCGCGATCCTGACGTGCATGGACGCACGCCTGCAGCCGTCGAAGTACGCGGGCCTCGCCGAGGGCGACGCGCACGTGATCCGAAACGCCGGCGGGCGGGCGAGCGACGATGCGATCCGGTCGCTGGTCATCTCCTACAAGTTGCTCGGAACCCGCGAGTGGTTCGTGATCCATCACACGGACTGCGGGATGGAGACGTTCAACGACGCGGTCATGACTGACCTGCTGGCGCATAGCCTGGAGACGGCGTCGATCGACGAAAGGGGTTGGCGCGATGTGGGTACCGGCCCGGGCTCGACCGATGGCGGGTACATCCGGTGGCTGACGATCAAGAACCAGGCGGACAGCGTGCTCGAGGATGTGCGGCGCATCCGCAATCACCCGCTGGTCCCTCTCACGATTCCGATCTACGGCTACATCTACGACGTCAAGACGGGGCGCCTGATCGAGGTGCCGGAGGCCACCAAGGCCGGCCGGGCGCGTTGATCTCACGCCTGGGCGCTGCGGGTCAGATCAATCCGCGACTCTTCAGCTCGTCCTTGATATAAGCATAGTAGATCGGCGCGGCCACCACACCGGCGATCCCGAAGGCCGCCTCCATGACGAGCATCGCCATCAGCAGCTCCCAGGCCCGCGCCCGGATTTGCGAGCCGACGATGCGTGCGTTCACGAAGTACTCGAGCTTGTGGATGACGACTAGGAAGGCGAGCGAGCCGAGCGCCGCGTACAGGGAATGGCTCAGGCTCACGATCACGATCACCGTGTTGGAGATGAGGTTCCCGATCACCGGCAGCAGCCCCACCACGAACGTGATGGCGATCATGGTCTTGGTCAGCGGCAGGCGCACGCCGCACAGGGGCAGGACGATGGTCAGATAGATGGCGGTCAGCGTCGTGTTCAGGGCCGAGATGCGCACCTGAGCGAACACGATGCGGCGAAAGGCGTTGCCCACGCGCGCGGCGCGCTCGAGCAGCGCCTGGGCCAGCGGACCCAGCTCCTGGCCGGAGCGCGCCTCGCTCAGCGAGACGAAGGCGCCGATGATCATGCCGATCAGGATATGCACGAACGCGCGCCCGAAGTCAGTACCCACCCCGCGCAACTCGCGGGCGTGCTCGCGCAGCCAGGTGGCCACGGTCTGCCTCAGCTCATCGGCGTTGGCCGGAAGATTCTCCACCAACCAGCCCGGCAGGGCCTGGCGCGAGCCGTCGATGATCTCGGCCATCTGCCGCAACAGCGCGGAGATACTGCCCACGTCGGTGCGCAACACGGCGATCACGCCGCCGATGATGAGCGTGACCAGCACAACCACCATGACCGTGAGCACGGTGACGGCCACCACCTTGCTCCACCCGTGGCCCATGCGCCAGATGCGCAGGCGCGCCGCCATGATGTGCACCAGCTCGAAGACCAGCAGCCCGGCCAGCAGCGCCGGCAGCAGGTGGAACTCGAGCACCGACAGCAGCAGCACACCCGTTAAGATCCAAGCCGCGATGTCGAACCGGGTGGGGCTGCCGATGGGAGTCCGATCCATGCTTGTTCCGGCTCGGGTCAGCGGTGCGCCGTACACACGCCCAGAGCGCCGCGCAGGCGACGGATCCCGTCGGCAAGGCGCTCCTCGCTGGCGGCGAAGCACCAGCGCACGAAACCCTCGCCCTCGGGGCCGAAGGCGATGCCAGGCGCGAGCCCGAGTCCGGCGTCGGACACCAGCCGCTTGCACAGCCCTAGACTGTCATCGACGCCGTGGATGCGGAAGAATGCATACATGGCGCCGGCGGGAGCGGCGGCCTGGATTCCCGGCGTCGCGTGGAGCTGCTCGACCAAGTAGTCTCGCGCCTTGCGCAGCCGCGATACGGTGCGTGCGATGACCGGCTCGCCGCGTTCGATCGCCACCAGGCCGGCGCGCTGGACGAAGGGCGGGGCGCAGGATGTGTTGTACTCGATCAGCTTGGGCAGATCGGTCGCGAGACCCTTCGGCGCCACGATCCACCCCAAGCGGAAGCCGGTCATCAGCCAGTTCTTGGAGAACGTGTTGGTGCTGACCACGCGGTCCTCGACTGCGGCGATGTCCAGGAAAGAGGGCGCCACAGTCGGCGCGCCGTCCGCCACGCCGTTGTAATACAGCCGCTCGTAGGCGTCGTCGGCGACGATCCAGATGGCGTGCTGGCGGCAGTGCTGCAGAATCGCGCGCTGGCTGTCGCGATCGATGGTCCATCCGGTGGGATTGTTGGGTGAGTTCACGAGCAGCGCCGTGGTGCCGGGCGTGAGCGCGCCGAGCAGGCGGTCGAGGTCGAGCACCCAGCCCTGAGGCGTGAACCTCAAACCGACCGTCTCCACTACTGCACCGAGTATCTTGGGGATCTCTACCAGGTTCGGCCACAGTGGCGTGACCGCGACCACGCGGTCACCGTGCCCGATCAGCGCCTGTGCCGTCAACATCAGCGCCGACATGCCGGAATTGGTGATCGCGACATCGTCCACTTCGGTAGGGCGGTGCAGACGGGTCACGTAGCCGGCGAGCGCCTCGCGCAACTCGGGGATGCCCAAGTTGGGGGTGTAAAAGGTGTCGCCGGCGTTCAGGGCGTCCACCGCCGCCTGGCGGATGAAGTGGGGGGTAACCTCGTCTGGCTCGCCGAACCAGAAGGCGGCGATGTCCTGGCGCCCGATGCCGGCATTCGCCACCTCGCGGATTTTAGAGGCGCGCAAGGCCCGAACGGCCGGGCGGGCGGTGCCTGTGACAGGCTGCATGAAGATCGATTGCCAGCGGAAAGCACGATTCTCTCATGCCGCGCAGGAGCGCCATAGCCGCCGTGGCCCGGGGCGAGCCCCTGAACCGCGGTTCGACTGGGCGTAGTATTCGGACCGCATCCACAAAGCGAGGCCATTGGCCCGCGCGCTTCAACACCCTGGAGGAGATGATGCGAGGAAGGCCGGCCTTCGCGCTCGCCGCGGCGGCGCTCGTCCTGTCGATCGGCTCGGCGGCGGCACAGGCGCAGACTCAGCAGGAGGACGAGCCGATGGACGCCTGCGTCTCGACCTTGGCGGGCCTGCTGCGCAGCCGCTTGACGCAGCACGATTACCCCCTGGCGGCCCGCAAGGCGGACGTCCAAGGCACCGTGTGGTTCCTGCTGACATGCAACGCCCAGGGCGTGTTCGAGGGCAGCTGGGTGGAACGCAGCTCCGGGAGCGAGCTGCTGGATCAGGCCGCGCTTCGCGCTGTGGACCGCGTCTTTCCGGTGGGCGCCCCCGCACCCGCCGAGTGTCATCTGGGTCACGGCTTCTCTGTCTCACTGCCCATGGTTTACCGGCTGCTTGCGGCACCGTCCAAGCGATAGCACGAATTTCGGGCACCCGCGCCTCGCCTGTTGTGCTCCGGATGCATGCATTTGACGCTGCCCCATCGCTTGGCTAGCATCGACCGTCTAAAACTCGAGGAGACGCCATGAGCGCACAGGAGCATTCCAACTACGTCCACGGCCAGTGGGTCCCGGGCGCCACCTGGTCGAAGAACGTCAATCCGTCTGACCTGAGCGACTTGGTCGGCGAGTATGCACAGGCCGACCAGCCGCAGACAGAGCAGGCGATCGCGGCCGCGCGTGCTGCGGCACCGGCCTGGGCCGTCTTCAACGTGCAGGCGCGGTCCGATATCCTGGACAAGATCGGAGCCGAGATCCTCGCGCGCAAAGACGAGCTCGGCAGGCTGCTCTCGCGCGAGGAAGGCAAGACGCTTCCCGAGGGCGTGGGCGAAGTGGTGCGTGCCGGCAATATCTTCAAGTTCTTCGCCGGTGAGGTCCTGCGCCGCACCGGCGAGCTGGTGCCGTCGGTGCGATCGGGTGTCGACGTGGAAGTCACGCGCGAGCCGGTCGGCGTGGTGGGCATCATCTCGCCGTGGAATTTTCCGGCGGCGATTCCGGCCTGGAAGGTGGCGCCGGCGCTCGCCTACGGCAACTGCGTGGTGTTCAAGCCCGCCGACCTGGTGCCCGGCTCTGCCTGGGCCATGGCCGAGATCATCTCGCGCGCTGGGCTGCCCGGCGGGGCCTTCAACCTGGTGATGGGCCGCGGCAGCGTGGTGGGCGAGGCGCTGGTGAACGATCCGCGCGTGGACGCGATCAGCTTCACGGGGTCTGTGGACACCGGGCGCAAGATCGCGCAAAAGGCAGCGGCGCGGATGGCCAAATTCCAGCTCGAGATGGGCGGCAAGAACCCGCTGGTAGTCCTGGACGATGCCGACCTCAAGACTGCGGTGGAGTCCGCCGTGAACGGTGCCTACTTCTCCACCGGGCAGCGCTGCACCGCCTCCTCGCGCCTGATCGTGACCAAGGGCATCCACAACAAGTTCGTCGAAGCCCTCGCCGAGCGCCTCAAGGGCCTGGTGGTGGACGACGCGCTCAAGCCCGGCACCCAGATTGGCCCCGTGGTGGACAAGAACCAGCTCAACCAGGACCTGTTCTACATCGAGGAGGGCAAGAAGGAGGGAGCCAAGCTCGTCTACGGCGGCAATCTGCTGAAGCGCGAGAAGGAGGGGTTCTATCTCGAGCCTGCGCTGTTCACCGAAACCAGCAACGCGATGCGCATCAACCGCGAAGAGGTCTTCGGTCCGGTGGCGGCGGTGGCGGCGGCCAAGGACTACGAGGAGGCGCTGCAACTGGCCAACGACACACCCTTCGGGCTGTCAGCCGGCATCGTGACTAGCTCGCTCAAGCACGCCGCACACTTCCGCCGCAACAGCCAGGCCGGCATGGTGATGGTGAACCTGCCCACCGCCGGGGTGGACTACCACGTGCCCTTCGGCGGCCGCAAGGGCTCCAGCTATGGGCCGCGCGAGCAGGGCCGCTATGCGGTGGAGTTCTTCACCACGGTGAAGACCGCGTACGTAGCGGCGCTTGCGTAGAGCGCAGCCACACGGCCGCTGGCGCCATACGCGATAGACAGGACGCTGCAGGGTACCCTCGCGCGCGCCGTGGAGCGCGAGGCCTGGTCGGCTCAGTCTCTCGCGGGCGCGTCCAGCTCGACCCAGCGGCTGAAGGCCTTGGTCTCGCAGGAATACACGCTGGCCCGCCAGGCTGCAGGCTGGTTTGCTGCCTCAACCTGATAGAATCCGTCGGCCCCAACCCCCTGCATACGAATACCGCTCGAATGACAAGCGCGCTTTTCACTCCGTTCCAGCTGCGCGGGTTAACGCTGCCCAACCGTGCCGTGGTCTCGTCCATGTGCCAGTACATGTCCGACAACGGCTCGGCCAACGACTGGCATCTCATGCACCTCGGCCAGTTCACCATGGGCGCGGCCGGGCTCGTGATGACCGAGGCGACCCACGTCTCGCCTGTGGGCCGCATTTCGCATCACTGCCTGGGCCTGTATAGCGACGAGAACGAGACCGCACTCAAGCGCGTGATCGATTTCTGTCGCCGCTTCGGCGTCGCCAAGCTCGGCATTCAACTCGCCCATTCCGGCCGCAAGGGCTCTGCACGTCCCCCGGCGCAGGGCGGTAAGCCGCTCGCCGCGGACGAGAACCCATGGACCACGTTAGCGCCCTCGGCCCTGCCGTTTGCTCCGGGCTGGCCCACGCCGGTTGCGCTGACCCGCGAGGGGTTGAAGGAGGTCAAGCAGCAGTTCGTGGACGCGGCCCAGCGCGCCACGCGCATCGGGTTCGACGTGGCCGAGCTGCACGCCGGGCACGGCTATCTGCTGCACGAATTCCTGTCGCCGCTATCCAACCGCCGCGACGACGAGTACGGAGGAGGTACGCGCAACCGCATCCGTTTCCCGCTCGAGGTGTTCGAGGCGGTACGCGCGGTGTGGCCGGCGGACCGTCCAGTCGGCGCGCGCGTTTCGGCGACCGATTGGATCGAAGGCGGCTGGACGCCGGAGGAGACGGTCACCTTGGCGAGGGAATTGAAGGCGTTGGGCTGTGACTTCATGGACGTGACTTCCGGCCAGATCGATCCGCGCCAGCAGATCCCCTTTGCGCCCGGCTATAACTTACCCTTCGCCGAGAAGGTGAAGAAAGAGTCCGGCATCGCTGTGATCGCGGTCGGCATGATCACTCGGGCTCGCCAAGCGGAGGAGATCGTAGCGGGCGCTCGCGCGGACCTCGTGGCGATCGCGCGCGCGATCATGGACGACCCGCGCTGGGCCTGGCACGCGGCACGAGAGCTCGGTGCCGAGACCGCCTACGCCCCAAACTACATCCGCTGCAGCCCCTCCCAATGGAAGCCGTGAGGCCGCCACGTTCAGCCTGAAAGCGAGCCTCGGGTATCGCCGGACCAAGGCCGGGATTAGAATTCCGTTTCAGGCCGACGCGGTTGAAACCCGAGGCCTCTCGTCCTGCACGTAAGATTGGTCACCCAGAACCTGCGGGTGGTTGAGCACATTGCGCCTGCGGCAAGGCGGGCGCCGGCCGCGACAGGACCTGGTATAGAGCTTGCGCCAAAGGCCGGCACCATGGTGCTAATCCCGGCCTAAGCCCCTTGCCTACTCGCTCGACGGGTCCGTTGCGATGAACGATCAAACCCTCGACAGCCAGCTCCTGGGTTTTTCCCAGGCCACATTCGATCCCTTGCGCCGGGTCGAGGAGGCCGGCTTCTGGCTGGAAGCCTATCGGCAAGGCATCAAGGCCGATCCGCTGCGGGTGTACCAAGTGGTCGACCGCTTGGACGAGCTGGTACAGGAGCAGCGACTGGAAGTCACGCGCGAATACCTGGACGCTGGCGGCCGCCAGCAGACTTACCGCGAACGGCGCATCTGGAATGACGTCGTGCACCTGGCGCGCGAACTGGCAGCCGGCTACGAGACTTCACTGCAGCTGTTTCACGCCGGCGAGGCCAACGCGCCTGCGGTCGCCCCCCTGGTGCCCATGATCACGGCGCGCGCCATCCGCGCATTGACCCTCTTACTGCGCTGGACCCTGCTGCGCTACGCCGCAGTGGAGCCGGCGTTCTGGAGCCGGATGGGTGCGTTGTTCGCCTACGCCGAGCGCGAGCGGTTCATGAGCGAGCGCATCAAGGTCTACCCCGCCATGGCGGGGGACTCTACCGTGCGTCGGGAGTACCTGCGTGCACTGGTGGTGTCGGTGTCCGGCGCCGAGAACCTGTTGCCGGCCGGTCAGGTGATAGCAGAGCGCGTGATCGCGACGGTGGCCGAGTTCTTCCTGCTGCATCGGCGGCCGGCCGCAGGCTGCCACTTCGCGGTCGACCTGCATGCGAGTCGTCCGCCCTACCGCGTCGGCGTCGGTATGGCACCGTCGGCCGCCGTGCGCTTCTTCGGCCCGGGCCATGCGGCTGTGATCGCGAAAGGGCTCATCCAGCGCACCACCGAAACGCGTCTCGTGCCGGCCGAGCTCAACTTGGTGGGCGACTTTCATCCCGGGATGGTGCTGGAGGTGCTCCAGCACCTCTCCCGCCATTGGGGGCCGGATCCGCCGGCCCGCTCACAGCTGCGACAGCGTGTCCTGTCCACGCTGAACGTGGCGCACGGCCTCGAGCACGTGCTCGGCGCTGTCTCGGCGGACCAGGGGAGCCCCGAGCTGGATGAGCTCACCGAGGCCTGGACGGTGGAAAATGAAAGCAGCGGGGGCTTCGGCGCGGCGCTGCCGCCGCTCGACCGCGACTGGCTCGCGATCGGCTCGCTGATTGCCGCCAAGCCTACCTGGCCTGCGGCCTGGAGCGTGGGCGTCATACGGCGGCTGTCCACCGACGAAATGGGCCGCCGCCTCGTTGGCGTCCAAGTCCTGGCGCGCGGCAGCGTCACGGTCGAGTTGCTACCGCTGGGCGAGGCGGGCCCGCCGCGCCCGGGCGTGCTCCTCCCCGTCGAGACCCAGACCAGCCTAACGGGTGCGGAGGTGAGACTCGTCGTGGCCCGCAACACGATCTCCTGGAGCCAGTCCTACGCCATGCGCATCCAGGAGCGCAACTACCCGATCAATCCGCGCCGCATCGTGGAGCGCGGCGACGACTTCGATGTGGTGAGCTTTACGATTCAGCCGGCTTGAGTGTCCTGTCCCGCTAATTCGTGGCCGAAAACCCGACGAGAATCGGCGTCATGCGGTGTTGCGAGTCCTCGCCGTGCGCCCCGGACTCGGTCTCTCGAAGAGTGGTGCGGGCAGGGGCGCTCAAGGCCGCATCAGACACTGTTCATCCGGGCCACCACGCGGCCACTCCGCCCCCAGCCTGCGGCACGCCGGGAGCGGCCGCCCTGCCACTGCCGAGAACTCGCGCCTTGCCTGACGCCGATTTCGCGGGTTTTCCAACCGATTGTGGTCTGCCACAGATGGCTCCAGTAATTGCGGTTACGTCTGCTGTGCTTATCCCACGAACCAACGGGACAGGACACTAGACCTGATGAACCCCAGCGCCATCGGCGAGTTCGTCTCGAACAAGTGGGACCAGGAGATCGTCCCGCGGCTCATCGAATACATTCGGATCCCGTGCAAATCGCCCCACTTCGATCCGCACTGGGAGCGCAGCGGCCACATCGACGCCGCCGTGAAGTTGGCGGAGCTCTGGTGCCGGTCACAAGGGATGCCGGGCATGCGTCTCGAGGTGGTGCGTTTGCCCGGACGCACGCCGCTGCTGTGGTTCGAGATCCCCGGCGGCGGCGATCAGACCGTGTTGCTCTACGGGCACCTGGACAAGCAGCCGGAGATGGTGGGCTGGCGCGATGGCATGGGGCCGTGGACGCCAGTGCTCGAGGGCGGCAGGCTGTATGGCCGCGGCGGCGCCGACGACGGCTACGCTGTGTTCGCCTCGCTCACCGCGATCCTCGCGCTTCGCGCTCAGGGCATTGCACACGCCCGCTGCGTGGGCATGATCGAATGCTGCGAGGAGAGCGGCAGCTACGATCTGCCCGCCTACCTCGAGCGGCTTGCCGCGCGCGTCGGCAAAGTCGACCTGGTGATTGGCCTCGATTCGGGCTGCGGCAACTACGACCAGCTGTGGGTCACCACCTCCTTGCGCGGGATCGCCGCCGGCACGCTCACCGTCGAAGTGCTTACCGAGGGCGTGCACTCGGGCGACGCCAGCGGGGTTGTGCCTTCCTCCTTCCGCATCGTGCGCCGGCTGCTCGACCGCATCGAAGAATCGAACAGCGGCCGGATCCTGCCCGGCGAGTTCCACTGCACGATTCCGCCGGAGCGCGTCGAGCAGGCTCGACAGGCCGGCGCTGTCCTGGGCGACGGGGTCTGGACCAGATTCCCGTTCGCGGGTGAGACGCGGCCCATGGTGCGCGACGCCGGCGAGACTGCGCTCAACCGCACTTGGCGGCCGTTCCTCGCAGTGATCGGGGCCGACGGGCTTCCTGCGATCCAGGACGCGGGCAACGTGCTGCGGCCGAGGACGTCGCTGAAGTTGTCATTGCGCATCCCGCCGCTCGTCGACGGTCCGCAGGCGGCGCGCGACCTCAAGCGCATCCTCGAGGCCGAGCCGCCCGAGGGCAGCAAGGTCACGTTCGACCCCGACCAAGGTGCGTCCGGCTGGAGCGCACCGCCAACCGCGGCCTGGCTTCACGCGGCGGTGAACGGCGCCTCACAGGACCACTATGGCCGCCCCGCGATGATGATGGGTGAGGGCGGGACCATCCCCTTCATGGCCATGTTAGGCCAACACTTTCCCCAAGCGCAGTTTCTCATCACCGGCGTGCTCGGCCCCAAGTCCAACGCCCACGGGCCCAATGAGTTCCTGCACATCGCCTATGCGAAGCGATTGACCTGCTGTGTAGCGCAGGTGCTCGCGGCGCATGCGCGCCAGTGAACTGAACCGCACCGTCGCCGCTGACAGCAACACCGGCCGGCGCGCGGGTATGCCGAAGCCGCGTTTCCGCGCTCAGGCGTCGGGTGGTGCGACCACGACTTTGTCGTAGGGGTGGCGCCGGGTGATGAGCTTCGAGTGACTAAACACGTCCAACGCCGTCTCGTACGCCTCAGGCGCAATCGACACCCCGCCGCCCCAGTTACCGAGGCCCTGGTAGTACGCGATCGCGCGAGTCAACGCGTCGCGGTGGATGCCGGGGAACATGGTCTGCTCGGAGGCTGCGACTTCGGCTGGCGGCGCGCTGCCCACCCATGCGCGCGCCTTGCGGTAGGCGCGCATGAAACGCTTTGCCTCGGGGCGCGCTAGCCACTCGCTGGAGGCCGCGACGCTGCTGAAGGCAACCGGGCCGATCACCTCGCCGACCGAGGCCACGATGTGCGCCATGCCTTCGTGCTCGAGTTGCTGCGGGTAGGGTGCCTGCTCGTGAAACCACTCTCCATCACCGGCCCGGAAGGCGCTCAGCATCCGGTCGGTGCCGCCGCGGTCGATGCCTTGCGCTTGGGAGAGATTCACGCCGCGCAGATGCATCGCGTATGCCAACATCGCCTGGGGCTGCCCTCCATGCACGAACATGAACCCTCCTGCGAGCAGCTTGTTCCACTGAAAGCCGAGGTCCGCGCTGCGCCCCGCGATCAGGAAGCCGTCGCGCTGGTTGATCTGTGCGAAGTGAACCATGGGCGGCTGCCGGCCCTGCTCGAGCGCGGCCCAGCTCGCGGATACTGCGGACTGCGCGACATCGATTTCCCCGGATGCGATGTGTTGCGCTACGGTCCTCCCGGGGGGCGCCACGGCATAGGTCGGCTCGAAGCCTTCGTCCTTGAAGAACCCCGCGGTGATCCCGGCCAGAACCGGACTGTAGAACGCGGAGTGGCGGGAAACCATGATCCTGAGCGCGGTCATGCTCGACCTCCAATGTACTCACAGACGCAGTCTCGCCGCTCACGCGCGTATTGGCAAGCCGCGAGCCGGGGCCGACCTGTTCGAAGCGCAAACCAGGACCGTGTCCTACACGCGTATCAACCACGGCTTCACACCCTGCGCAGCAAGCTCCCCGACGGCCAAGCTCGAGCAGTTCGCGCGAGTGTGCGCAAGCGCGAGCCTTTGGTCGGCGTGGTGTACGATGGTACCGCCGTGCCGATGGGGGCGTTAGCGTGCCTGCGGCCCGCTGGCGGTCCTGGTGCACCGCCTACTAGGCCCCTGGAGCTTGACCTCAGGTCAAACGGCCCCCGCTGAGCCTGCTGTCGAATAGGAGACCATGATGCGAGACCGCTGTCGCGCCGATGATCGGCGCAAGTTCCTACGCTTCTGGGCGCTGCCCGTCGCGTTCGTCCTGCCGTCCTGGAGCGGGCGTGAGTCAGTTGCCTGGGCGCAGGAGTTGCCGCCTACGCCGGCGTGCTCGGACGGCGAGGAGCCTACCCCGCGCCAGATGGAAGGGCCGTTCTTCAAGCCGCGCTCGCCGCGTCGCACCTCACTGCTCGACGCGGGCATCCATGGAACCAAGTTCGTCGTCAGCGGGCTGGTGCTGTCCACGCTCTGCAAGCCGGTCGCGGGTGCGCTGCTGGACTTCTGGCAGTGCGACGACGAAGGAAACTACGACAACAACGGGTACCGGTTGCGCGGCCACCAATTCACCGACGGCGCGGGGGTCTTCCGGCTGGAGACCATCGTGCCCGGGCTGTATCCGGGCCGCACGCGCCACATCCATGTAAAGGTCCAGGCGCCGAGCCGACCGGTGCTGACCACTCAGCTCTACTTTCCCGGCGAGCCGTCCAACCGGGACGACTTTCTGTTCCGGCCGGAGCTGTTGGTAGCGATGACAGACACCGGGGGATCGAAGGCCGGCCGGTTCGACTTCGTGCTGACGGTCGGGTAGGGGACCGCACCGGGAGGCGAAGATGCGAAGGATCTTGCTCATACAAGGCGCCAACATGAGCTACCTGGGACGGCGCCAGCCGGAGATCTACGGCACCACGACCGCGGCGGAGCTCGATGCGATGCTTCAGGCGCACGCGCGCGACAACGGCTACCAGCTGGAGATCTTCTATACGCATGTCGAGGGCGAGGCGATCGCACGCCTGTACCGGGCGGTGGACGAAGGCTTCGACGGGGTGGTGATGAACCCGGCCGGTTTCACCCACGCCGGCTATGCGCTGCGCGACTGTGTTCAGGCGCTGCCGTTTCCCTACGTCGAGGTGCACATGACGAACATCGCGAAGCGGGGGCTGAACTCGGCGGTTGCAGCTGCGGCAGTCGGCACCATCGCAGGCTTCGGTTTGCAGTCCTATCTGCTCGGTCTCGATGCCATGCTGCGGCTGCTGAGCGCAGCCCGGTGAGCCCTATTGCCCGAGCAGCTCGCTCAGGAAGCTGCGTTCCGAGATGATCAGCGAGGAGCGCGCCGGATCGCGCGAAAAGCGCTCGAGGCGCAACACCTGATTTTTCTGACGCCATAGATAAACGCCGTTGCCGGCTAAGCCGGCAGACTCCCGAAAGATCCCACCCGTTTCCGCTTGCCATGATCCGTGCTCGTGCGTTAGCTCGGCGAGCACCTGGTCGAATTGCTTTGGCGCAAACCGAGCTTCGATGGCCGTGAGCCGTTCACCTCCGAAGTGCAGGCTGAGGCCTGCCAGCGGCGCACCCGCGAGAGTCTCGCTGCCGGGGCGCTTGAGCGTGCACACCGTGTATAGCAAGCACGCCGATACGCCGCCACAATCGTAGCGCGGATCGTTGAGCACGCTGTCGACACGTTCACCGAGCTCGCGCCCGCTCAGCGAGAACCCACCGGCCTCGGCACGCGCACTGCACAGGCACAACGCCAACGCCGCTAGAAGTGTCCCGGAACGCATCAAGCGATGCCTCTTACACCGGCCCGACGAAAAAAAGCGGCGGCCACGAGGCCGCCGCTCAGCGCTTCCTACCGGCCCTAGACAGTCAGCTTACCTTGGTTGATCGGCAGCTCCAGGATGCGCTTGCCGGTTGCGGCAAAGATGGCGTTGCACAGCGCCGGCGCAAACGGCGGCGTGCCCGGTTCGCCCACCCCGCCCGGCGGGTAGTTGGCGGCATCGACG
This sequence comes from Gammaproteobacteria bacterium, assembly GCA_041488255.1. Taxonomy (GTDB): domain Bacteria; phylum Pseudomonadota; class Gammaproteobacteria; order Burkholderiales; family SHXO01; genus SHXO01. The sequence goes on from JBGPOV010000058.1 coordinate 13,422, forward strand.
ATGTGCACGTGGATCTCGCGCGGCGCATCGGGCATGCGCACCACCTGGTAGTCGCTGAAGTTGGCCTGCTGGACGCGGCCTTCTTTTGCGGTGATCTCGGTGACGCAGGCGCTCATGCCATAGATGCAGGCGCCTTCCATCTGAGCCCTCACCCGGTCTGTGTTGACCACGCGGCCCGCATCGCATGCCACGTCCACGCGCGGGACGGAGACCTTGCCGTCTTTGTCGACCTTCACATGCACTGCGGTGGCCACGTAGGTGGTGAAGCTGCGATGCACCGCCACTCCGATGGCCTCGCGCGCCGGCAACTTCTTGCCGTAGCCGGCGCTCTTCGCCGCCACTCGCAGCACGTTCTTCAGCCGGCTGGTCATGATCGGGTACTCTTCGTAGGTCTGATCGTAGTTCCAGTAATCGGCGCTGGACAAGTCGAGCACGCGGTCGGGCCCGATCAACTCGAGCAGGAACTCGTACGGGTCGCGACCCGCGGCTTCGGCCAGCATGTTGGCCATCGTGTTTTGCGCGAACGCGTTCGGGATGTTGTTGACCGAACGCAGCCAGCCGATGCGCACGTGCGCTTTCGCCTTCCCGTTCTCCAGCTGGAGGTTGGGCACGGCGTAGGGGACGTCGAGGTAGCCTAGACTGAGCTCGATCTTGTGTCCGTACTGCGGATCGGGCACTTCGAACGTCGACCAGATGGTCGGGAACACCGAGCGGTTATGCCACGCGACGACCTTCCCGTTCTGGTCCAGACCAGCCGCGATGTGCTGCGCGTTGCACGTATGGTAGTAGGCGTGCTGCAGGTCGTCCTCACGGCTCCAGGTGACCTTCACCGGCACGCCGAGCTGCCGGGACAGAATCGCCGCTTCCGCCGCGAAGTCGGGCTTGGACTTGCGCCCGAATGCGCCGCCGAGCAGCGCTACGCGCGAGGTGACGTTCTTCTCGTCCAAGCCAATCGCGCCGGCCACGGTAGAGCGTGCGGCCTGCGGGTCCTGGCAGGACGACCACACTTCGCACTTACCGTCCTTTACCAGCGCCACAGCAGAAGGTGGCTCCATGGTCGCGTGGGCGAAGTGAGGAACATAGAAGTCGGCCTCGACCACCTTGGCTGCCTCGAGGAGGGCCGCCTTGACATCACCCTCTTTGCGCACGACCTTGCCGTCTTTGGCCGCTTCCTCCTCCATGTCCTTGCGGAACGCGTCGGAATCGTAGGCTACGTTGGAACCGTAGTCCCATTCGATCTTGAGCTTCTTGCGTCCCTCATTGGCAGCCCAGGTGTTGGTCGCGACCACCGCAATGCCGCCCAGGGTGTTGAACACGATCGGCGGCTGGTTCTGCGGGATCTCCACCACTTTCTTGACACCCGGGACCTTCAAGGCCTCGCTGGCATCGAAAGACTTCACCTTGCCGTAGGTCACCGGGCAGTGCTCCACCACCGCATACAGCATGCCCGGCATCTTGACGTCGATGCCGTAGACGGCCTTGCCCACCATCATGTCCGGGAAGTCGACGCTGGACATGGGCTTGCCGATGTAGCGGAAGTCCTTCGGGTCCTTCAGCGCAACCTGCTTGGCGCTGGGCACGGGCAGTGTGGCTGCGGTGTCCACCAGCTGTCCGTAGTCGAGCGACTTGCCGGTGGGCACATGCACCACCTTGTGGTTTTGCGCTTTGCACTCCGCTGCCGGTACGCCCCACTGGATGGCCGCCGCCTGGACCAGCATGGTGCGGGTCACGGCGCCGAACTCGCGCATCCGCTCATAGTTGTGACGCACGCTGCGCGAGCCGTCTGTGTACTGGTTGCCGTAGATCTTGTCGCCCACTGCCTGCTCGATCTTCACCCGGCTCCAGTCCGCTTCGAGCTCATCGGCCAGGATCATCGGCACGCTGGTACGCACGCCCTGTCCCATCTCCGAGCGGTGCGCGACGATGGTGACGGTGCCGGTCGTGTCGATGGACACGAACACGTTCGGGCTGAGCGTCCCGGCCGGCGGCGCGACGCCTTCCGCCGCTTCCGTGCTGCCGATGAAACCGCCGTAAAACGGATGGGGCTTGAACGGATCCAGGATGAGTCCGAGCGCGAAGCTGCCGCCCAGCGCGGCGGCGCCTTTGAGGAAAGTCCTGCGGCTTACGTTTTCGATCGTGATCATGACTTCACCCCCGCAGCTTCTTTGATGGCCGTGCGAATGCGGGTATAGGTTCCGCACCGGCAAATGTTGCCTGCCATGGCGGCATCGATATCCTCGTCGCTCGGCTTCGGATTCATCTTGAGCAGGGACGCGGCCTGCATCATCTGCCCGCTCTGACAATAGCCGCACTGCGGCACCATGTTCTTGAGCCAGGCCTTCTGCACCGGGTGGTCGCCCTTGGAGCTCAGACCCTCGATGGTGGTTACTTTGCCGCTCACATTGCCCACCGGCAACGCGCAGGAGCGCACCGCGATGCCGTCCAGGTGTACGGTGCACGCACCGCAGGCGGCTATGCCGCAGCCGAACTTGGTGCCCGTGAGGCCGATGAGATCGCGGATCACCCAGAGCAAGGGCATTTCCGGCGGGACGTCGACCTCGTAGGTCTGGCCGTTGACGATTAGTCTTTGTGTCATGGAAACTCCCTCCGAGTCGCTCATGAAATACCGTGCGCTGCCGTCGCGGCGCGCAGGATGCCGTCGTTTGACGCTATTCGAGTTGGGCCGAACTTCTTCTAATGGTCCGGATCGGGCCGCCGTCGCTCGAACCCGCAAAGCTAACGTAGCACTTTGCTTGCGGGGTGCCTAGGCCCATTTCTGCGTTGCTCGCCCGGGCCCGCCGGCGCGGCACACAAGTCCTCGATCAGTAAATCGACTGGGAGGCAACCATTGCGGTAGAGGTGATGGAGGCGGGAACACACCGGCCGTGCCGACGTCCGGGTGGGTGGACCTGGCGCTCGGGCGCCAGGGTAGCGTTGCGGTATTGGCCTCGGCGAAGGGCTTCACTCCCCTAGGCCGGCGGAGGCACCCTGCAACAACTCGGCTGGGCCGCGCCTAAACTTCAGGCTTGGAGTTCAAGCAATCCCGAACTGAATGCCCTGCGCCAGCGGCAGTTCGCGGCTCCAGTTGATGGTGCTGGTCTGGCGGCGCATGTAGACTTTCCAGGCATCCGACCCGGCCTCTCTTCCGCCGCCGGTCTCTTTCTCGCCGCCGAACGCGCCGCCGACCTCAGCGCCGGAGGTGCCGATGTTGATGTTGGCGATTCCGCAGTCGCTGCCCGCGGCGGAGAGGAACTGCTCCGCACGCTCCAGGCTGTCGGTGAACAGCGCGGAGGACAGGCCCTGCGGCACTGCATTGTTGAGGGCGATGGCCTGCTCGACGGTTGCGAACCGCATGATATAGAGCACCGGCGCGAAGGTCTCGCGCTGCACCACACCCCAGTGGTTCTCCGCACGGGCCATCGTGGGCTCAACGAAGAACCCCGGACGGTCCAGAGTTCTGCCGCCGACCAACACTTGTCCACCGAGACACTCGAGCTCAGCCATCGTCTCCCGGAACCGCGCACGTGCTTCTTCGTCGATGAGAGGGCCCATCAACGTGCTGGGTTCGAGCGGATCGCCGATCTTGACCTGTCGGTAGGCGCTGATCAGCCGCGCTTCGATTTCTTCGGCACGCGACTCGTGCACGATCAACCTGCGGGTGGTCGTGCAGCGCTGGCCGGCGGTGCCGACGGCTCCGAACACGATGGCTGGAACGGCCAGATCCAAGTTCGCCGTCTCGTCCACGATCACCGCGTTGTTGCCCGAACATTCCAGCAGGCACCGCCCCATGCGAGCGGCGAGCGCCTGCGCCACTTGGCGGCCGACCCGGCTCGAGCCGGTGAAAGACACCAGCGGAATGCGCGCGTCCTCGACCAGCCATTGCGCCAGCTCGGGGCTGTCGCTGGTGAACAGCGAGAAGACGCCCTCGTGTCCCGTCTGCCGCATGCTGGCGTTGACGATGTGCTGGATGGCGATCGCAGTCAGCGGGGCCTTGGGCGATGGTTTCCAGACCACCACGTCGCCGCACACCGCCGCGATAAAGGCGTTCCACGCCCACACCGCGGCCGGGAAATTGAAGGCGGTGATCACCGCCACCACCCCGAGCGGATGCCACTGCTCATACATGCGGTGGCGCGGGCGCTCGGAGTGCATGGTCCGGCCATACAGCATGCGCGACTGACCGACCGCAAAGTCCCCGATGTCGATCATCTCCTGAACCTCGCCATCGGCTTCCTGCTTGATCTTGCCGGTTTCCAGCGCGATCAGCGTGCCGAGCGCGGACTTGTGGCGCCGCAGAGCCTCGACGATCAGCCGCACCAGCTCTCCGCGACGAGGGGCGGGCACCATGCGCCAGGCCTCGAAGGCTTTTCCCGCGCCGCGCAGCACCAGCCCGTACTGGCTACGGGTGCACCGGCCGGCCCAGCCGATCACCTGACCTGCGGTGGGGTTGATCGAAGCGAACTGCTCGTCTGCAGGCAGCCACTCGGGCCCCATGCATACGCCGGAATTTCGCTCCGCAATACCGAGTTGGGTAAGGAGATGGGCGGCGGTGTCCATGGAGGCGGCGGGCTCACGCCGCGCTGCGCAACTCACCGCCCAGCGCGAGCAGCACATCGCGGATGGCCGCCACGGCTTCGTCCACTTGCGCCCGTGTCACGATCAGCGGCGGGGCGAAGCGTACGACGGTGTGGTGGGTGTCCTTCGTTAGGACGCCGCGCTCCAGCAGCTTCTCGCAGACCACCCGGGCGCTCACCGCCTGGCGGTCGAACTCGACACCGATCAGCAGCCCCTTGCCGCGCACTTCGCGGACCAACGGCGTGGGGATGGCGCGCAGCTGCCGCGTGAAGTAATCACCGAGTTCCGCCGCGTGCTCGGGAAGGCGCTCTTCGACCAGCACGTCGATAGCGGCCAGCGCGACGGCCGCCGCCAGTGCATTGCCGGCGAAGGTGCTGCCATGGTCGCCCGGACGAAACACGTCCATCACGTCGCGACGCGCCAAGAACGCCGAAACAGGAAGCAGGCCGCCGCCCAGCGCCTTGCCCAGGATCAGACCGTCGGGTCTGACGTGCTCGTGCTCGCACGCTAGCATCCGACCGGTGCGGCCCAGCCCCGTCTGCACCTCGTCGCAGATGAGCAGAACGTCGTGCCGCCGGCAGATCTCCGCGCAGCGCGCGAGGTAGCCCGCGGGCGGGACGATGATGCCGCCCTCGCCCTGAATGGGCTCGACAATAAAAGCCACCGTGCACGGTGTAATGGCGCGCTCGAGCGCCTCCGCGTCGCCGAAGGGGATGCGCACGAAGCCCGGTGGGTAGGGACCGAACCCGTCGCGGTATTGCGGCTCGGAGGACATGGCGAGGATCGCGATGGAGCGGCCGTGGAAGTTGCCCTCGCAGGCGATGATCTCGACCTGATCCGGGCTCACGCCTTTGACCTTGGTGCCCCATTTGCGCGCCGCCTTGAGTGCCACCTCCACCGCTTCTAAGCCAGTGTTGGCGGGCAGCACCGCTTCCTGTCCGGTGATCTCGCACAGGCGCTCGAACAGCTGGGGCAAACGATCGTTGCGATAGGCGCGCGAAGTCACGTTGAGCGTCCCCGCCTGCTGCGCCAGCACGCGCGTCAGGCGCGGATGACAATGACCATGGCTCACCGCTGAGTAGGCGCTCATCATGTCCAGGAACCGGCGTCCATGGTCGTCCCATAGATACACACCCTCCCCGCGCACCAGCGTCACCGGCAGCGGGTCGTAGTTGTGTGCGCCGTACTGCCACTCCAGTTCTGCTACCCCGCGCCGGTCTTCGCGCACCTTTCCGGCGCCGAGCAGCGCCGTCGCGAGTTCGGCTGCGACCCCGGCGGTGTGGGCGTCCTTGTCGGCGTGCGGGTTGTACTCGGCGATCTCGGCGGCCACCAGCCGCGGATCGCTGCTCACAGCGGCCAGCGCATGCGCCAACGCTCCGCACTCCAGCCCCCAGGGTACCGGCGTGCCCACGCCCGGAGCTTCGGCCGGGTCGACCACGTCGAGGTCGATGGTGACGCCAAACGCAGCCGTCCCGCGGCTGACGATCGCCTGCGCTTCCGCCATGACCTCGCCGAGCCCGCGGCGGTCGATCTCGTCCATGGAGAATACCCGCACGCCCAGGCGGGACAGCAGCTCCGCTTCATCCGATTCGAAGCTGCGCACGCCCACGAGACAGACATCTTCGGGAGCAAAGGGGTGACCGTCCAGCAGGGCCACGAGGGACGGCTCGCCGTGGCCCAACAGGCAGGCGAGCGGCATGCCGTGCAGCGCTGCGCTGGGTGAGGTCGAGGGCGTGTGAGCGTCCATGTGCGCGTCGATCCAGATCAGACCCAGCCGGCCGCGCGGCCTGAGCGCGGCGGCGGCGCCGCTCCAGGTGCCGATGGCGCAGGAATGATCGCCGCCGAGAACCAGCGGGAACGCGCCGCGCTCGGCGATGCCTTGCACCCGCCGGGACAGACGCAGACAAAGACCACGCACGGCTTCCGTGTTATCGGCGGCGGAGTCGGCTTGAAGAGTGGAGTCCCAGACGGGATCGAGGCCGGCGCGCCACAGACGCAGGGAAAGCGGGGAACGGCGCAGCGCGTCCGGCCCCGCTTCACATCCGCTATCTCGTGCCCCGCGACCCGAGGCGGCGCCGACGATACAAACCGTTCGGTTGAGCATCATGGCACTCCCTAGCACCCTGGGACGCCCTTGCGTTTCCTCAGGGCGTGCCAATAAGCCTCCCTCCGTGTTGATAAGCATCACATGTGCCAATCACTGTGAACTCTCTGACCGGGGGCGCACGCCGACGGTTCAATTGACGCAGTGGGTCGCCGATTTTCCCCACCGCCCTCGGTCGCGGTATTGCACAGCGGGAGCGGCCCGACTTACGAACAAAATCGTTTGTTGGCAGGCGGCCTCGCATGCTGCTCGTTTCGGTCTACGTTGCGTCGAGTCACATCATGAAGCGACGAACTCGAATGGGCGCAAAGCGCGTCGAGGCTGCTCACGGTGAGCCTTCTTCGATTGCTCTGAACGATTCGCGCACCACACTAGGTCGCCAGCGCGGTGCATACCGCACCATCTCAGACCTGCGCAACCTTTAGGTTTCCACTTTTCCTATCTAGAACCTCCGTTTAGTGACTCTGGCAAGAAAGCTGCTTATGCTGGTCGGTGACGCGGCGGAGTGAAGATTCCGCCGCCGAGTTCAAAGCGATTCGTAGTTCACGGGCTCGGCGAGAAGGACGGGTGAGCGCAATGCTGTCGCGTAGTGCGGCGCGCTGATGATCCGATGAACTCCGTCTACGTATTCGGGTCTTGTGCGTTAAGCATCGCGTCAGAATGATGCGTGGTGCGCGCTGATCGCCCACGCTGAACTGCTGGTCAGCTAAAGAGAAGCACGGCGCGACCGTAGAAGGCGCGTGAGCGGATCGGCGCACGTTGTACAGGAAATGCCACCGCTGCAGCGAAAGCAAGTTGTACAAAAAATAAGAAGGGAGCAAGGAAGCGATGCACTGACAACTTTAGGAGAGAGCTGTGATGATCAAGCTTGCTGAGGGATACAAGGCCAAGTACTCCGTCGGACTGGAAGATGAACTGTCCCTGGAGCAGTACCTGGAGCTGTGCCGGAGCGATTCCGGCGCCTATGCCAGCGCGGCGGAGCGCATGCTGGCGGCGATCGGCGAGCCCGAACTCATCGACACCCGCCTCGACCCGAGGCTGTCGCGCATCTTCTCCAACCGCCTCATCAAGCGCTATCCCGCCTTTGCCGAGTTCTACGGTCTGGAAGACGCGATCTCGCAGATCGTCGCCTTCTTCAAACACGCCGCGCAAGGCCTGGAGGAGCGCAAGCAGATCATGTATCTGCTCGGGCCGGTGGGCGGAGGCAAGTCCTCCATCGCCGAGCGCCTCAAGCAGTTGATGGAGCGCAAGCCCATCTACGCGCTGAAGGGCTCGCCGGTCAACGAGTCCCCGCTCGGCCTGTTTGCGCCCGAGGAGTACGGCAGCGTGCTGGAGTCCGATTACGGAATCCCCCGCCGCTATCTCACCGGGATCATGTCCCCTTGGGCCATCAAACGGCTGCAGGAGTCCGGCGGCGACATCTCCAAGTTCCGCGTCGCCAAGATCCAGCCCTCCGTGCTGCGCCAGACGGCTATCTCCAAGACCGAACCGGGCGACGAGAACAACCAGGACATCTCCTCGCTGGTGGGGAAAGTCGACATCCGCAAGCTCGACAAGTACGCTCAGGACGACCCCGACGCGTATAGCTACTCGGGCGGCCTGTGCCTGGCCAACCAAGGGTTGCTCGAGTTCGTCGAGATGTTCAAGGCCCCGATCAAAATGCTGCACCCGCTGCTGACTGCGACGCAGGAGGGGAACTTCAAAGGAACTGAAGGGTTCTCCGCGATCCCGTTCAACGGGCTCATCCTCGCCCACAGCAACGAGTCCGAGTGGCAGTCGTTCCGCAACAATCGCCATAACGAGGCCTTACTCGACCGCATCTATATCGTCAAGGTGCCCTATTGCCTGCAGGTGTCCGAGGAGGTCAAGATCTACGAGAAGCTGATTCGCAATAGCGCGTTGTCGCATGCACCCTGTGTCCCGGGCACTCTGGACATGATGGCGCAGTTCTCGGTGTTGTCCCGGCTCAAGGAGCCGGAGAACTCCAGCATCCACTCCAAGATGCGGGTGTACGACGGCGA
>JBGPOV010000059.1:0-21391 GCA_041488255.1 Gammaproteobacteria bacterium
AGTCCTCCTCGAGCTTCTCGTGATAGTCCTCGACGAAGCCGCGCACGATCTCGGCCGATCCGGCCAGGACTTCGGGAGGGAACTCCTCGTCGTGCGCCAGGCGCCGCCACAGGATCTCGTCGTAGATGAGCAGGATGCGGTGTAGAACGCCGTGCTCCCGCATGAGGTCCTCCGGTGGACTGACCTCTTCTTCGCCTTCGCCTCCACGGCCCGCCTCGGTGTGTTCGTCTGCAGCGGCCGGGAGCACCCCCGATCCGGCGATCCACGCTCCCCCCGCCGCTAGGAAACGCCTTCGCTTCGCAACACTGGTCATAGGCTCACTCCTTCTCCGTGATCGTCGTCTCCCTGCTTGGGTTCTTCATTTCGAGACAGATTCGATGACATCCGGTCCCCGGCCCTCGGCGGATGCCGGCGCCACCCGCCTTGGTGATGAGCTCTTCGCTATCGAGGCGCCGTCTTTCGTCTTCTGGCTTTGATTGCCGGCTCGGCGCCATACAGCGCCTCGCCGACCAGCTCACGGATCTTCGCCTTGAACTCCTCTAGCGCTCTGCGGCCAGCCCTGGTGATGCGGTAGTACTTGCGGACCTTGCCCGCGACGACCACCGGCTCGGAGAGCAGGAACCCAGCAGCCTCCAGGCCGCGGAAGATCGGATACAGGGTGCCAGGACTGAGTCTGTATCCGTGGTGGGCCAGCTCCTCGATCATCGCCAGCCCGTAGATCGGCTGTTCCGACGCATGATGGAGCAGATGCACGCGCACGAAAGCCACGAACACGTCCCGTACGATATCCGCCATCGTTATCGTAAACCGATATCGGATAGAATAACTGAGAATGAAGCGCGGGTCAAACGCAGCCTACCGTTTTCTTTCGGCCGAGTCCGTTGACGCGCCGTGGCGTCAAGCCTCGAGATCGCGTTTCTTCTGCTCGAACTCCTCGCGGCCGATCTCGCCGCGCGCATAGCGCTCCTTGAGGATGTCCAGGGCGCTGCGCCGCTCGGTCTGAGCGCCTCCAGCGAGCGGTCCGCGCATCAGCAGCCAGACGACCGCCACGATGGCGATCAGAATCACTATCCATCCGAAGCCCATGAATCCTCCCATGCTCCCCATCCAATCGCCGTGATTGCTCCACATGACTTACCTCCTTCCAACAGTCGAGTGCGAACCGGCTCGTTCGAGCAGCTTTGCGTTGATAGCGACGATGACTGTGCTGGCGGCCATGAACACGGCGCCGACGGCGGGCGAAAGAAAGAACCCCAGCCCCGCCGTGAGTCCGGCGGCGAGCGGGATGGCCACGGCGTTGTAACCGGTCGCCCACCACAGGTTTTGCACCATCTTGCGGTAGGTGGCGCGCGAAAGGCCCAGGATTGCCGCCACGTCCAGCGGGTTGCTGCGCACGAGCACCACGTCGGCAGATTCGATCGCCACATTGGTGCCGGCGCCCATGGCAATGCCCAGGTCTGAGGCCACCAGCGCGGGCGCATCGTTGACTCCGTCGCCCACCATGGCCACCGTGAGCCCGCGCGCCTTCACCTCCTGGATCTTGTTTGCTTTCCCCGCCGGCAGCACCTCCGCGAAATAGTCGTCTAGCCCCAGCTCCTCGGCCACAGACTTGGCCACGGCGCGGTTGTCTCCCGTCAGCATCATGCACTTGATGCCCATGGCCTTGAGCTTCGCCACCGCCTCGCGCGATTCCGGCCGCACGACGTCGGCCAGTGCGATGGCCCCGAGCGGCTGGCCGTTGCGCAGCACGTAGACCACCGTCTTGCTCTGAGCCACCAGGCCGGCGAGCCGTCCCTGGTCGACGCGTATGCCCTGCTGGTCGACATACCCGGGGCCGACGACCGCAATCTCCTCCTCGCCGATACGCGCCAGCGCGCCCTGGCCCGTGATGTTCCGAAAATCCGTGACGCGCTCGAGCGGGAGCATCAGCTCTTTGGCCCTCTCAACGATGCCACGCGCAATGGGATGCTCGGACTGAGATTCGAGCGCGGCCGCCAGCCGCAGCACCTCGTGCTCGCTCACCTCCGCCAGCGGCACCACGTCAGTGACGCCGAAGCGGCCTTCGGTCAACGTGCCGGTCTTGTCGAACACCACCGCGCTCAGCTGCCGGCCGCGCTCGAAGGCGGCGCGGTCGCGGATCAAAAGGCCGCTTCTCGCCGCTAGCGTCGTGCTCACCGCCACCACCAGCGGGACCGCAAGCCCCAGCGCGTGCGGGCAGGCGATTACCATCACCGTGACCATTCGCTCGATCGCGAAGGCGAACCCGCGGTCGGTGGACAGCCACACCGCCAGCGTGAGCAAGCCCGCGCCGATCGCGATGAAGGTGAGCCACAGGGCCGCGCGGTTGGCCAGGTCTTGCGTGCGGGAGCGAGACGCCTGGGCCTGGCTCACCATGTCGATAACCTGTGACAAATAAGTATCCCTGCCGATCTTCTCGATTCGCACCGCGATGGCGCCTTCGCCGTTCACCGATCCGCCGATCACCTGCTCACCGGGCCCGCGTGCTATGGGTCTTGATTCACCGGTGAGCATCGACTCGTCGAGGGTGGTCGCGCCGTCGACGATCTGTCCGTCGGTGGGCACGCGCTCCCCGGGCTTGACCAGCACGCGGTCTCCGGGCTGCAGATCGCTCACGGCGACGTCCTCTTGGCTGCCAGCCGGAGCGAGCCGATGAGCAGTGGTGGGCAACAGCTCAACCAGCTCCTTGAGCGCGCCGGACGCCCCCATCACGGACTTCATCTCGATCCAATGGCCCAGCAGCATGATGTCGATCAGCGTTGCAAGTTCCCAGAAAAGAATGTTGCCGCTCAGGCCGAGCACCACCGCCGCGGAGTAGAAATAGGCCACGCTGACGGCGAGCGAGATGAGAGTCATCATGCCGGGCTGGCGCTGTTTCAACTCGCTGAACAGCCCGGTCAGGAACGACCATCCGCCGTAGAAATACACGGCGCTGGACAGGGCTAGCAGCGCCAGCCGCGAGCCGGGAAAAACGATCGCCCCGACCAGCCCCAACCCGTGCCCGCCAGCGGGTGAGAGCAGCAGGATAGGCAGGGTCAGAACCAGCGAGATCCAAAACCGGCGACGGTAGTCGGCCACCATGCCGGTGTGGTCGTGGTCGGTATGGGCACGATCCTTCGGGTTGAACCCCTGCCGGTTCACATACGTCGCCGCGTGGTTGTGGTGCAGATGGCGATCAAGCGAATGGCCAGGTTGATGGTGTTCGGCCACCTGGGTCTCCGTGGTTTCAGCGCTTTTGCTTCTGGTGCGGGGCGGCGTCGTCATGGTGATCGGTATGGCGAGTTCCCCCGCTGTCGTGCTCGCCAGCTTCCTCCCGGTCGTGACGGTGGTGATGGTTCTCGCCACTCGCGTCGACCAACGCCTGATACTGCTCCGGCGTGAGTTCCGGGAGCTTTTGCAAAAATGCCACGATGCCCCAGAGGCTCTGATCATCGTGCGTTTTGCCCCAGGCCGGCATCGCGGACATCTTGATGCCGTGCTTGACTATCCAGAACATCTCGGCTGGCTCGACATCGCTCCTCTCGGTGAGGTTGGGCGGCTGCGGATAGAGCCCCTCACGCATCTCCGACTGTTTGATGCCCGGCGCGAGATGGCAAGCGACGCACATGGCGTCGTAGTGTTCGCCGCCCTCTGCGATGAGCTTGGGATCGTCCAGCGGCGGGACCCGAATCTCCTTGGCGCGCACGGCGACCGAGCGATCCCGAACCGCCTCCATCACCGCGTAGACGAGCGCTGAATGCGGCACGTCGGCGGCCACATCGAGGATACCGGAATAGACAAACAGCACTGCCAGAGCAATTGCCGCAACTGCGATCAAAATCCAAGTCTTGAGTCGTGTCATGGGTTGAGCCTCGATCGGTTAGAGCTTCCACGCGACGGTCCCAGCCGGCTGCTCGTACCAGCCCGGGTCGCTGTAGTCGTTGCCCGCCAGATTCTGGCGCACCTTGATCACCGTGAACATGCCGCCCATCTCGAGCGGGCCGAACGGGCCTTGGCCCATCATCATGGGCAGGGTGTTCTCGGGCAGCGGCATCTGCATCTGCGCCATGTCCGCCATGCCGTCCTGCCCCATCGACATGTAGCCTGGCACCAGCGACCGGATCTTGGCGTCCAGATCCTCTTGCTTCACGCCCAGCATGTTCGGCACGAGGTGGCCCATGGCGTTCATGGTGTGATGAGACTTGTGACAGTGCAGCGCCCAGTCGCCCGGCTCGTCCGCCACGAACTCCATCACCCGGATGGCGCCCACGGCCACGTTGACGGTAGCCTCAGGAAACTGCGCGGTCTTGGGAATTTGCCCGCCCTCGGTCTCGGTGACCGTATAGGCGTAGCCGTGGATGTGGATCGGGTGGTCGTGCATGCTCATGTTGGCGATGCGGATGCGGACACGGTCGCCCTTGCGCACCGCCAGCGGGTCGATGCCCGGGAACACACGGCTGTTGAATGTCCACAGGTTGAACTCGGTCATGGTTGCCGGCTTGGCGATGTAGGTCCCCGGCTCGATGTCCCACGCGTGCAGCATGAAACAGAAGTCGCGGTCCACCCTCGGCTCCCGCGGAACCCTGGGGTGGATGATAAACATCCCCATCATGCCCATCGCCGCCTGCACCATCTCGTCCGCGTGCGGGTGATACATGAAGGTACCGTTCTGGCGCAGGGTGAACTCGTACACGTACGTTTCACCCGGCTTGATGTGCGGCTGAGTCAGCCCACCGACGCCGTCCATGCCGTTGGGAAGGAAGATGCCGTGCCAGTGAATCGTCGTGTGCTCGGGAAGCCGGTTAGTAACCAGGATGCGCACGCGGTCGCCTTCCACCGCCTCGATGGTCGGCCCGGGTGTGGAGCCGTTGTAGCCCCAGCAGTTGACCACCATTCCGGGCGAGAACTCGCGCTTCACCAGCTCCGCAATCAGATGGAAGACCTTGACGCCGTTCTCCGTCTTCCACGGCAGCGAGCTGCCGTTGAGCGTGACCACCGGCGTATAGGTCTGCCCAGGGGGCGCCGGGATAGGCGGCTTGGTGGCCGCCGCCGCGTTCTCGACGGCAGACGCCTCGCGCAAGGCTGTGGACACCGCGCCGCCCGCGAGCAAGGCGGCACCGGTCTTGAGAGCTTGACGGCGCGTGATTATGAATGCTTGTCTCCGTGTCGATGTGAGTCGTTTTCGGCGTCCGTTCCATCCCCAGCGGGTATGGCACCCGCATCGGACCGTCGGTCGGCCGGCGCCGCCGCGGGCAGCGGAACCTTGCCGCCCAGGGCGAGCTCGAGATCGGTCCACGCCAGCCAGAACTCCTTGTTGGCCGCGACGTACTGGCGCGCCGTTTGCACCTGAGCTTGTTTCGCCAGCAGCAGGTCGTACACGCCCACCAGCATCCCGTTGTAGAGCTTGAGCGTCTCGCTCACGATGGTCTGCTGCAGCGGCAACATGACGTCGCGGTAATGGCGCGCTACCTCGTGCGCTGCGGCCACGCGGGTACGAGCCTCGCGCGCCTCGGAACGGATGTCTACCGCGAGCGCCGCTACGCGCTCCTCGCTGCGCTTGAGCTCCGCCTCTGCGCGGGCGACCGCCGCCTGGTGCTGGTTGAAGATGGGCAATCCCAGCTCGACCGTTGGTCCTACGAAAGAGCCCAGGTCGGGCTCGCGCTTGTATGCCACGCCTATGCCGAGCGGGCCCAGGTAACGCAATTGCCGGCTCAAACTCAATGCTTGGGCCGCGGCGTCTGCGGCCTTCTTTGCCGCAGCGAGGTCGAGGCGTTGGGATACGGCCTGTGCCTCGACCTGCTCCAGCGACGGGAGCGCGTTCGGGACGGTGGGTAGTCGGCCCGGGATCTCCCAACCGGTCTCCAAGCCCCACACGCCCATCAGCCTATTGAGCCGTTCGCGGTCGGAAGCGAGCCGCGCTTCCGCCTGCGCCGATTCCAGCAGCGTCTGTGCGTAGAACGCTTGCTGGAGTGACTGGTCGCGCCGGCTCAGGTTGCCCGCAGAGCGTTGCCGCTGCGCTAGCTCTGCCGCCGCCTCGGTGGCGGTTACAACCTGCCGCGCCAGCTCGAGCGCCTGCGCATCGCCCACGACGGTGAAGTATTGGGCTTGGACCTGCCGCGCGAGATCGACGACGTTGTTGGCCACTTCCAATGTCACGCGCTGCGCCGCGGCTTCTCCCACCTTTTTGCGTGCAGACAGGCTGAGCAGGCTGACGAAGTCCTGCACGACGGAGGCCTCGGTAATGCTGCCCGCATGGCCCGTGTACCAGGTGAAGGAGAACACCGGGTTCTCGAGCAGCCCGGCCTCCACGAGGTCCGCTTGCGCCACGCCCAGCCTCTCATACGTGGCTTGCAGATTGCGGTTGTTCAGCAGTGCGATCTGCACGGCAGCGTCCGCGGTCAGTTCCCGCTGCAACAGACGGCGGACGGCTTCCCGTGCGCGTCGGTCCTGCTCGCTGTCCCGGTTCCAGGCGATGTTGCTCTCGAGCCGCCGCCCCACGGTCTCTCGCACCGCCGGGAAACTGGCATCACGCTGCACGGAGGCGCATCCGGACAGGGTCAACAATGCAAACGCGCTTGCCGCGGCGCCAAGCGCTGCGCGCAGCGCGCGGTCAGTGGTGGTGCTCATGCGCCCCCTCCTGGCTTGGCTGCTCGGCTTGCGGCGCCGTGCCCTGGTCCGCGTCGGCTCCCGGTCCCGCTCTGCCGGCGAACGACTTGTAAGTCGCCAGCGTACTCAAGGACGGTATTTCGGCCCCGGCGGACGCCCCTGGATTGGCCGGGTGGTCCGGCGGGTACTCCAGCGGTTGGACAGTGGCGCAAGCCGTTAGAAGGAGACTGGCTCCTGCGATCCAATGAATCCGCTTGGCAGACCGTTTGATTAGATCCATTTCGAGCTCCTCTGCTCGTCGTGCATGGCTGCTGGCTCGAGCGCACAGCTCGAGGCAGGCGATGGCGCGGTGCGCTGCCGTTGGTGTGGCAGCGGCGCGCGGCCGGCGGCATCGAAGAATGGGACTATCCGGCGATCAGCGCCGGAAGCAGGCTTCGGCCGCGATCAAACGGCCGCGGCCAGCGGAGGACGGGTGCGTTGTTCGGGAACGAACAGCGGTGGGAGCGTCGGGGAAAACCGCACGAAGCTTTGCGCGCCAACACGCTCGGCGGCGCTCGTCGAGGTCGGGGCAGCGGGCGAGCAGGCGAGGTGACACACGCCGCAGTCGTTGCAGGCGAGACCGCTTGGGGAGCCGTCATGGCGATGCGTGCCGGGGTGTGCGGCGTGGTGCTGGTGAGAGTCCGAGCCGACCTGCTCGCCGTGGTGAGCGTGTTGCGGGCCGGCATGCACCTGGGCCTGGGCGGGCAGGTGCGCGGGCGCCGACAGGCGGAATCCATGCTTGCAGAACGGCATGGCGAGCGCAGCATAGCCCTGCAGCGGGAGCCACAGGATCATGAGCGCGGCTAGAACGGATCGCCACCGATACATAGAATAAGTATAGCGCTTCCGAACCGCCCGGAACCACCGGGCGGCCAGCGCGACCGTATGGCGATTGACACCTTGGCGAGCCTAATATCGCATGCGTTGCGATAGGGCAGGGTCGGTTCCGCATCTCCAACAGGTGAGTGCTCGGCACGCCGATTCGGTCTGCTCGGTTGTGCCCGTTCTGGACGTACCGAGCGGAACGCACGCGCTTCGACGGTCAACGTCTCGATCACGACACGCTTCTCAATGGCGACAGCGATCGCGGCTCGGGCGCGCACGCCACCTGGCCGCATCGGCGTATATTGGGAAACGGGTAGCTTCTCGGCACTGCTGGCATGCGTGTTCTGATCGTAGAGGACGACCCGTTAGTCGCGGACGGGGTCAAGCTCGGGTTGGAGCAGGCCGGCTTCGTCGCGGACACGGTGAGCTGCGCCGAGCTGGCTGAAAGCTGCCTGCGCCAGGAGTCCTTCGACCTGGCGATCGTGGACCTAGGCTTGCCCAAAGTAGACGGTCTGGAGTTGATCCGGCGCGTTCGCCGGCGCGGGCTTGTGTTGCCGGTTCTTATCCTCACCGCGCGCGACAGCCTGGAGGAGCGGGTCGACGGCCTGGAGTTCGGGGCCGACGACTTCATGGTCAAGCCATTCCAGCTGCGTGAGCTGGTCGCGCGCGTGCGCGCCCTCATCCGGCGCTCCAACTCCGTCGTGAGTTCCGAACTCAGCTACGGGCCGCTATGGATGCATCTGCAGAAGCATAGTGCGAAGCTGGCCGGCAGCCCTTTGGACCTGACCCCGCGCGAGTGGTCCATCCTAGAGTACATGATGCTAAACGCCCCGCGGGTGGTGACCAAGGACCGGCTGGTGCAGAGCCTGGGCGGCTGGAGCGTCGACGTAACACCGAACGCCGTAGAGGTTCACGTCTCCCGCCTCCGCTCCAAGCTCGAGCACGGGAGCATCAAGATCCGCACGGTTCGCGGCATCGGGTATCGCCTAGATGCGCTCGACTCGTAACCGTCCCGTGCCGAGCATTCGCCGTCGCATGCTCGGTTTGCTCATACCGGCTCTGGCTGTCGTGCTGGCACTCAACGTCTGGAGCGACATCCATACCTCGACCGAGCCCACGCGCGAGGCTTACGATCAGGCGCTGGCCGACACCGCGGTGGCCGTGGCAGCGCACGTGCAATACCGCGATGGTGTTTTCTCTCTCGGCCTGCCGCCCCAGGCCGCGATGGCCCTACACACCAACCGGTTCGACGAGATTTACTATCTCGTGCGCGATCCACGCGGTCAGATCGTGTCGGGCAGCCCGGACCTGCCCGCGGCACCGCGCAGCATCGAGCACAGCCCGGCTTACTTCGACGCTCAGTATCTGGGCAAGCCGGTACGCGTGGTCGTGTACCGGAGCGCTACACCGGCGGGCGAGGTCACGGTCCAGGTCGCGCAAACCACTCTCCGGCGCGATCAGTTAGCGGCGCGCTTCGTCACCATGGACATCCTGCAGGACTTGCTCTTGGTAGCGGCCACCCTGCTGCTGGTCTACTTCGGCGTGCGCTTCGGCCTGGCGCCGTTGGTGCGCTTGCGCGAGGACCTCGAGAAGCGGACGGCAGAGGATCTGTGTCCCGTCGACGAAGCGCACATCCCCAGTGAAGTCCAGCCGCTGGTGCAGGCCTTGAATCGACTGCTGCGACTTCTCAGGGCGACATCCGAGGCGCAGCAGCGGTTTCTTGCCAATGCTGCGCACCAATTGCGCACGCCGCTGGCAGGGCTGCAGACTCAGCTCGAACTGGCGGCCAAGGAGCAGGACCCGCCGCGGCTGAGGGAGCGACTGCGCCGCCTTCAGGATGCGGCGTCGCGGCTGGTGCGTCTGACCAACCAGGTGCTGGCGCTCGCCCGTGTCGAGCCGAGCGCAAGCCTCCTGCAGGGGATGCGCACCATCGACCTGCGCAACGTTGTGGAGACGAGTGCCTCTACGTATCTGGACCGAGCGCTGGCCAAGAACATCGACATCGGCTTCGAGGCGGCTCCCGCGCTGATACACGGATCCGACTGGCTGGCCAGGGAGTTGACTGCGAACCTGGTCGAGAACGCGCTGAGCTATACGCCTTGTGGCGGCCAAATCACGGTTCGCTGCGGCACCCGCGGCCGCGAGGTTTACCTGGAGGTCGAGGACAACGGGCCTGGCATCCCTGAGGGCGAGCGCGAACGCGTGTTCGAACGCTTCTATCGACTACCCGGTTCGGCAGGCGAGGGTTCGGGACTGGGCTTGGCGATCGTGCAGGAGATCGCGCAGGTGCACCGCGCCCGCATCAAGATGGATACGCCACGGGGCGGAGGCACACGCGTGGAAGTCAGTTTCGCCAGTGTTCAGTGACCCGCGCTGGTGAGGCCGTGTCCGCATTACCTGCGCGGCGCGTTTGGATGAACGCGCCCCAACGTCAGAACTGCATTGACGCCATCAAAAGAGATCAGGCGAAATCGCTGCCCGCAGCGTGGTCTCGTGGCGCTCGCCGCGCACACGGCTCGTGAGCCACCAGATGGCCCCCTTCTTCATGCTGAATTCTGTTGGCTCCCCGGACAGGAGCACGGCCGCGGTCTGACCCAGCGTCGGCTGATGCCCGACGACCAGCACCGCACCCTTCCGGTCGGGCCAGCCGGCTGCGGACAAGACGGCCGCGTAGGAGGCGCCGGGACCGATCTCCTTCACCGTCTTGTATTCGCGAGTGAGCGCCTGCGCCGTCTGCTGCGCGCGGGCGGCCGGGCTCACCAGGACCTTGCTCTCCTTCGGCAGATGGAGCTTGAGCCACTTCGCCATATCCGCCGCCTGCCTGTGGCCCTTGTCGGTCAGTTGCCGCTCCAGGTCGGGGAAGCCGTCCAGCGCATCCGCATGTCGCCAAAGAATGAGATCCATCAGTGCCAGAATACCTCGGAATCCCGGAAGCGGCGCCACGCGTGCGCCAGCTGCTCGAGGTGGGCGCGTGAGCTAGCCGCCGCCCAGCCACGTAGCAGGCCAGGCGCCTCCAGCCATTGCTCTGCGCCGTCGCACTCGCGCAGCGGCTCGAGCAGACGCTCCACCGTGGCCGCATCATTCAGCCTGCCCAGCAGCTCCTGCAAGTCTGCCAGCGCGTTCAAATATTCGCGCAATCCCCCCTTGTTGTACAGCGCGGAGAAAAACTCCACCGCGTAGCGCAGCTTCTTGACTTCGATGCGAAGCGCGTGCAAACCGGTGGAGTCGAGCTTCTCCAAGTCGTGACCGCACTTGAGCGTTTTCTTGTGGCGCCGCAGGAGCAGGCTCGCCGCGAACTCCGACAGGGAGAGCGCGCGCAGCGCTGCGGACGCGCCGTCGTCGAGCTGCAGCCATGGCTCACGCAGGAACAGTCCGGTCAGCTTGAGAAGCACAACGGTATATTGGGCGGAAGCCACGGCCTCGCGTGCTGCGTTGTCGGCCGCCGTGCGCAGCTCGGCGGTACGCTCGGTGAGCCAATGCAGCCCGGCCTCGCCGGGGAAGGCCGCGTATACCAGCGGCAGCGTCTCGGTTGCAAACACATCCCAGTCGCGCGCCGGTCCCAAGCACCCGCCAAGCCAGCGCAGCCCGGCGATCACCTCCTCGAATAGCGCGCGCGGAAAGGCGCGGTTGAACACGCTGAAGGCCGAGCGCAAGCGCCGCAGGGCGACGCGGGCCTGATGCAAGTATTCGGGTTCGTCGGCCTCGAGCAAACCGCGCTCGTTCGCCTGGAGGTGCGCGATGCAGGCGAACGCAACGGTGCGAAACGCTTGGCTCACCGTCATCTCGGGCGATAGTGCCGGTACGCTCGCCTTCACCGGCGCCGCCGTCAGCCCGGCCGCCAGCGCGTACCCGCGCTGTGCCTTGCTGGCGGACTCCAAACGCAGCGGCACCCGCTCGAGCAGCTCGAGCGCGAAGTCCAGCAGCTGCTCGGGAGGTCCGCTCTTGAGCTCCAGCTCGATCTCACTGACGGGAAGCTGCGCAGTCCCTGCCGATATCGCGCCGCGGTCGAGACAAAACTCGATCTCGGTGCCGGCGGCCGGTTCGAGCTGGCGAGTCGTGCGCCTGAAATCGGTGACGAACACAGGCTGAAGTCTGAGCGGCAGAGCGGGGTCGGCCAGCACCGCGGCGGCGCCCGACTGAGCCAGCGCTGGATAGTTGAGGATCTGGGCCGGCACGGGCGTCTCGATCTCCTCGCGTTGGTGCAGCCCAGCCTCCACGCGCCCGGCTGTCTTGAGGGTCTGCAGCCAGTGCGAGCCCGTCCTGCGCAGCCGCAGCGCCACGCCCTGGTCCCGCAGCGCGAATTCGGACGTGTCGTAGTAGATGCTATACACGCGCGAAGTGATGGCGCGACCGCGAGACGCCGACTTCAGCAACGGGACGCGCGCCAGCCTAGGGACGTCGTGCGCCGAGATCGCGAGCTTGAGTTCGATTTCAGCGGGCACGACGGGAGGCGAAGGAGGTGAAGGAAGTGAATGAGTGAATGGGTGAATGAGTGAACGCTACCCCCACCCTAGCCCTCCCCCTGAAAAGGGGAGGCAATATACACTTCCTCTCCCCCACCACTGGGGGAGAGGGCCAGGGTGAGGGGGCTCACTCATTCACCCTTCACTCATTCACCGCCTCACCCCTTCTGCTTTCGCTTCGGCTTCCTCATCTTCTCAGCCGCTTCCTCCGCCGCCCGTGGCGCCGCCAGCTCGTTGAGCAATTCCATCTGCGCCGATCGCGCGGCACCGCGCGCCGGCTTGAGGCGCTCGTAGTGCCCGTCGGAATGCATCTCCCAGGCTTGGGTGTTGTCGGCCAGGTATTTCTTCAGCCCTTCTTCGATCACTCGCTTGTTGAGCTTGGCGTCGAGCAGAGGGAAGGCCACTTCGATGCGCCGAAAGAAGTTGCGGTCCATCCAGTCGGCGCTGGCGAGATATACGGTGCCGCTGCTCTCGAAGTAGTACACGCGGTGATGTTCCAGGAAGCGGCCGATGATCGAGCGCACGCGGATGTTCTCCGACAGCCCCGGCACGCCCGGCCGCAGGGCGCAAACCCCGCGGATGATCAGATCTACCCTTACGCCAGCCTTCGAGGCCTCGTACAGCTCGGCGATGATCTCGGGCTCCAGCAGCGCGTTCATCTTGGCCACGATCCCGCACTTCTTGCCCGCCCTGGCCTGCTCGGTCTCGCGCCGGATCGCGGCCACCACCTGGGCGTGCAGGGTGAAGGGGGACTGCCACAGGTGGCGCAGCTTGCCGGCCTTGCCTAGACTGGTGAGCTGCATGAACACGTCGTTCACGTCGGCGCAGATTTCCTCGTTGCAGCTCAGAATCCCGAAGTCCGTGTACAGCATCGCCGTGCGCGAGTGGTAGTTGCCCGTACCCAGGTGACAGTAGCGTCGCAACTGCCCGCTCTCGCGCCGCACCACCAGGGCGAGCTTGGCGTGAGTCTTGTGCCCGACGATGCCGTAGACCACATGCGCGCCGACCTCCTCGAGCTGAGACGCCCAGTTGATATTGGCCTCTTCATCAAAGCGCGCGAGCAGCTCCACCACGACGGTGATTTCCTTGCCGCGCCGCGCCGCCTCGACCAGGATCTGCATCAGCTCGGAGTTGACCCCGGTGCGGTAGACGGTCTGCTTGATGGCCACCACATCGGGGTCCTTGGCCGCCTGCTCGATGAAGTTGATCACCAGCTTGAACGACTGGTACGGGTGGTGCAGCAGGATGTCATCCTTGCGGATGGCGGAGAACATGTCGGGCCGCTTGACCAGCGCGCTCGGAATCCCGGGAGCAAACGGCCGGTATTTGAGCTCGGGGACGTCGACTTGGTCCGGGATCTGCATCAGCCGCACGAGGTTGACCGGCCCGCTGACCTGATACAAGTCGTCGAGCGCCAGCCCGAACTGCTGCAACAGGAACTCCACCATCTCCGGCGGGCATTCATGCGCGGTCTCCAGCCGCACCGCTTCGCCGAAACGCCGCTGCGACAGCTCGCCCTGCAGCGCCGTGCGCAGGTTCTTGATCTCCTCCTCGTCCACGTACAGGTCGCTGTTGCGGGTGACGCGGAACTGATAGCAGCCCAGGATCTGCATGCCCGCGAACAGCTCGCCCACGTGCGCGTGGATGACCGAGGACAGGAACACGAAGCCGTGGTCGCACCCGGCAATGTCGCGCGGCAGCTTGATGACGCGCGGAAGAACTCTTGGCGCCTGCACCAGCGCGATGCCCGACTTGCGCCCGAAGGCGTCCTTGCCCGACAGCTGCACCGCGAAGTTCAGACTCTTGTTGAGAATGCGCGGAAATGGGTGCGCCGGGTCCAGCCCGATAGGCGTGAGCACGGGCATCAGCTCGCGGAAAAAATAGTCCTTGATCCATTCGCGCTGCGCGCCATTCCACTGGCCGCGACGCAGAAATCGGACGCCTTCCTTCGCGAGCGACGGTACCAGCCCCTGGTTGAACAGTTCGTATTGCTGCGCTACGAGCTGGTGGGCCTGGTGCGATACCTCTCGGAATACGACCGACGGCGCAATGCCGTCGGGCCCGGGCGTGTCCCCACCCTCGTCGATCTGAGCTTTCAAACCGGCGACCCGGATCTCGAAAAACTCGTCCAGGTTGCTGCTGACGATGCACAGAAAACGCAGCCGCTCCAGCGGCGGGACCTCCGGGTCGGCCGCCTGCGCCAGCACCCGGCGATTGAACTCGAGCTGGCCGATCTCGCGGTTGAGCAGCAGGGGGGGCGGAGCGGGTGCTACGGACGGAACTTTGACCTTGCGCGCCCCTTTGAGGCGTATCGGGATGGGGGCGACCTCAGCGGCCACCGGTGCTTCGGTGTCGACCTCGCGGGGCATGGGAGGACTCGGAAAGTTATCGTTTTTCGGGGGGCACGTAGCCGGCGGCCTGGTCGGCGCCGGTGCCGAAGAAGTGCTTCAGCATCTGCTCCTCCAGGTACTTGCGCGCCTTGGGGTCGGCCAAGTTGAGCCGGTTCTCATTGATCAGCGTTTTCTGATGCTCGAGCCAAGCCTGCCAAGCCTGCTTCGAGACGTTGTCGTAGAGCCGCTTGCCGATCTCGCCGGGGTAGGGCGGGAAATCGAACCCCTCCGCTTCACGCCCGAGCTTTACGCACTGCACCATCCGGGGCATGGAAACCGTCCTGAAAGACTTTAGGTGGGGGTTGTTACAGTTCGGCGAACAAGCGGAATTATAGTACTTGGCGAGGCGGTACAACTGGAGGCAGCCCCCCTCCCTGGCCTTCGCCCTTTGTTTCTTGACTCTTACTTCAACGCCGGGTGCTGCGCCATGGGCTCTTCCAGGTGATAGCCTTGCGCCAAATCCACGCCGAAGCTGCGCAGAACCTCCAGGGTAGCGCCGTCCTCGACGCATTCGGCCACGGTGAGCTTCTTCAGCCCGCGCGCCACGTCCACAATGGCTTTCACGAACACCTGGTTATCGCGGTCGCTGGGCAGGTCGCGGATGAACTGTCCGTCGATCTTCAGCATGTCCACGTCCAGATGCTTGAGGTAGGCAAACGAGGAGAATCCCGACCCGAAATCGTCCAGGCACACGCGCACGCCGTTCTCGCGCATCGACTCGATAAAGCGCTGCGCATCGTGCAGGTCGGACACGGCCGAGGTCTCGGTGAGCTCCACGATCAGGCGCCTGGGCTCGACGCCCGCCAGCCTCAGTGCGTCGGTGATGAAGCGCGGCAGCGTCGGCTCGTTGAGCGAGCGCCCCGACACGTTGACCGCGATAGCCCCCACGCTGGGGAAGCGCGCCAGGGCGCTCGCGCAGGCGTTGATCACCCAGCGGTCGATGTCGAGAATCTTGCCGGTTTTCTCTGCCACCGGAATGAAGCTCCCGGGCATGACGACGCGCCCCGGGTCGTTGCGGTCGATCATGCGCACAAAAGCCTCGATGTGGCTCCGGGCCCCCGAGCCGCAGAAGAACACGCCCTGATAGTGCAGCCGCAGCAGATCGTGTTCCAGGGCGTCCTCGATGCGCTCGTTCCAGTTGAGTCGCGCCAACATCTTGCGCGTGGTCTGGGAGTCTTCACGGTACATGCGCCAGGTGTTCTTGCCCGCCTCCTTGGCCTGGTACATGGCGGCGTCGGCATGCGCGACCAGGTCCTCGGCGGTAGTGGCGTGGTCCGGGTAGACCGCCACGCCCAGGCTGCAGGTGAGCCGCACGCTGTTGCCCTCGAAGCTGAACGGGATGCGTGCGATGGCTCGCACGATGCGCTCCGCGAACGACTCGGCCTCCTGGTCCGAGATGTCGGGCGCCAGGATGCCGAACTCGTCGCCCCCCAGCCGCGCGAAGATCTCGTTGCGCCGGACCTGCGCCGACACCTCGCCCGCGGAACGGATCAACAGCGCGTCGCCGGCACGGTGCCCGAACGTGTCGTTGACATGCTTGAACTCGTCGATGTCGAAAAACAGCAGTGCCACGCGCCGCCGCCGCCGCTCGCCGCTGGACAGCATGCGGGTGAGCTCCTCCTGGAAGCGGTGGCGGTTGAACAGCCCGGTCAGCGCGTCGCGTTCGGCCAGGTAAAGGATCTGATTCGCAGTCTGGCGCTCGCGCGTGACGTCCTCGAATAGCCACAGGTAACCGACCATCTGCGCGGCCGAGTCGCGCACCGGATAGCCCACGCGCGTGATGAGCCGCCCGTCCGACATCTCGATCTCGACCGGCGGCGCGGCTTCACCCTCATTGGCCAGCCGCAGCAGGTCCTGCAGCGCCTGGTCGCCGCGGCTCAAGCGCTCCGTGGTCTGCAGCAGCAGCGCGGCCGCGTCCATGCCAGTGAAGTGCGCTTTGCTGCGGGTGAGGAGCCAGATCTGTTCAAAGGCCAGGTTGGAGTAGATCACCCGGTTGTTGCGGTCCACGAACAGGATGCCGATCTGCATGGCGTTCAGCAGCGCGTTCAGGCGCGCCCGTTCGTCACTCGCCAGCACCAGGTACTCCTTCTGGATGGCGTTGGCCCGCTCGAGCTGGCGCAACGTCTCGGACAGCTTGTTCTCCGCCTCCTGACGTCCGGTCACGTCGTGCACCGAAAGGCGCAGCCCAAGGTACGTCTGATCGGAGCCGAAGATGGGGCGCCAGTCGGCGGAGGCCCAGAACTCAGAGCGGTCCTTGCGCCGCGCGCGGAACAAGAAGTCGTCGCCCGTGGTGCCGTGGAGCGCACCGGCGATGGCCTCGCGCACCTTTTTCCAGTCCTGGGGCGAGACCAGCGGCAAGGGAAAGTCCGGCATGCCGTGGCATTCGTCCACCGTGTAGCCGGTGATGGTTTCCACCCGCGAGTTGATCCACAGCAGTTGTTCCTTCGGTCCTATCCACAGCTCGCAGCCGTAGCTGTAGTCGGCGATGGCGTGAAACTTGGCTTCGGAGGCGCGCAGCTCGCGGATGCGGTCCGCCACCGCCTCGGCCATGGTGTTGAAGGCCGCGGCGAGCTGGCCCACCTCGTCGTCGGACTCCACCGCCACCCGTGCCGCCAGGTCGCCGCCCGCCATGGCCTCGCCGGCGGCAGTGAGACGGCGCAAATGCCGCGTCAGCCATAGCCCAAGCGCGAACTGGAGCACAATCGAGATCACGATCGCCGCGCCCGCGATCATCAGACTCCCGTGCAGGAGGCCGGCGCGGGCGGAATCGAGGAACGAGGTGGATATGGCGAAGCGCAACAGCCCGTAGCGCTGACCCGCCAGTTTGATCGGCACCTGGGTGTCGAAGCGCCCGTCCGACTTAAAATCGGCCGGCGACCCGATGTCTTCCAGCGCAGGCAACGGCCTTTCGGCGTCCCAGCCCTCCGCGGCGACCACGTGGTCGTTCTGGTCCAGCAAGACCAGGTAACTCAACGCATCCTCCGTGCGGCTCTCCCGCAATATCGCGCGCAGCGCAGGGTAGTCGCGCTGCGCCAACGGAGGCGCCAGCGCCGCGTTGAGCATGGGAGCCAGGATTCGCGCACGCAACTTCGCCTGCTCGATAAGCTCCTCCTCCAGCAAACGCAAGTTGTTCGCAGCGAGCGCGGCGAGCATGACTACGAGCAACAACACACTGCTCAGCACCAACTTGGCGCGCAGCGAGCGGCCGGGCAGGGCCTTCATGCAGACCTCGCCGATTTGTCGGACCGCGTGCCCGCCTGTGTCGCCGGGCGGCGGCGGCCAGCACTCACTTGCATGCACGCCTTTTAGCTGTGGGAATATCCAAACATCGGTGCAGGTGGGCAAAGACTTGAGCCGAGCGCCGTTCGGAAAGCCGAATCGGGGCGGGCGCGGGTCCGCCGAACCAGACTGCGGGCCTCGCCGGGCCTATGACGGCTTGACCAGCACCTTGGAGCGCCGCTGGAAGTTGTACAGCGCCTGCTTGCTGGCGGGCAGCGCTTCAACTGGGGACTCCGTGAATCCATGCTCGATGAACCAGTGAGTGGCGCGGGTGGTGAGCACGAACAGCCGCGTGATGCCCTGCCGCCGTGCTTCGCTCTCCACCCGGCGAAGCAGGCGTTCACCGGCTCCTGCGTTGCGGTATTCGGGATGCACGGCGAGGCAGGCCAGCTCGCCAGCGCCCTCGTCCGCAAAGGGATAGAGGGCGGCGCAGCCCACGATGACGCGGTCGTGCTCGAGCACGAAGAAGCGCCCGATCTCGATCTCGAGCAGCTCGCGTGGGCGCTTGACCAGCGTGCCGTCGGCCTCCAGCGGCTCGATCAGCTGAAGAATGCTGCCCACATCGTCGATCCCGGCCGGACGCAGCTGCTCGAGCGGGTCCTGGCTCACCATCGTGCCCACGCCCTCGCGAGTGAACAGTTCGAGCAGCAGCGCGCCGTCCACGTGACGGCTGATCAGATGCGCGCGGGCCACGCGTCCGCGGCAGGCGCGAATCGCGGAGGGAAGGTGCTCCTGCGCGTCGCGATCCAGCTTCTCGCCCTGGGTCAGGAGCGACTGCGCCTGCGACACGGTCAGCTCGCGCAGGAGGCCGCCTTCTTCATCCGCTACGCCGGGAGCGTCGATCAGGAACACGAGCTTGTCTGCACCCACTGCGATGGCGGTTTCGGCGGCCACGTCCTCCAGAGTGAGGTTGAAGATCTCGCCAGTAGGGGAGTAACCCAACGGCGAGACCAGCACTAGATCGCCCGCGTCCAGCCGCTGGCGGATCGCGTCGGCGTGCACGCGGCGCACCTCACCGGTGTACTGCATGTCGACCCCTTCTACGACACCACGCGGGCGCGCCACGACGAAGTTGCCGCCGGCCACGTGGATGGTGGCGTTTGCCATGGGCGAATGGGGCAAGCCCATGGACAGCAGCGCTTCGATCTCCACGCGGAGTTGGCCGTTTGCCTGCTTGACACACTGCATGGCCACCTCGTCCGTCACGCGCATGCCGCGCACGTAGCGCGGCCGGATGCCGCGCGATTTCAGCTGCGCCTCGATCTGGGGCCGCGCGCCGTGTACCAGCACCAGCCGCACGCCCAGGCTCGCCAACAGGTTGAGGTCATGCGTGAGCCCGACGAACTTGCCGTCGGCTACCACCTCGCCCCCGAAGGCGACCAAGAAGGTGCGGCCGCGAAAGGCGTGGATGTAGGGCGCCGCGGCGCGAAACCAGTGGACGAAATGTTCGGATGTTGGTCCTTGCATGGATGGCTACTTCGGCCCCATTCGAATAGCGCCGTCCAGCCTGATGGTTTCGCCGTTGAGCATCTCGTTCTCGGCGATGTGCTTGACCAACGCGGCGTACTCGGACGGGCGGCCGAGGCGCGAAGGGAAGGGAATCTGCTTGCCGAGCGAATCCTGCACCTCCCGCGGCAACCCCTTGAGCATGGGCGTCTCGAATATGCCCGGCGCGATAGTCATCACACGGATCCCGTTGCGCGCGAGATCGCGGGCGATGGGCAGCGTCATACCGACGATGCCGGCCTTGGAGGCCGAGTAAGCAGCCTGTCCGATCTGACCATCGAAGGCCGCGACCGAGGCCGTGTTCACGATCACGCCGCGCTCACCCGCCGCGTTCGGCTGCTGCTTCGACATCGCGTCGGCGGCCAGACGGATCATGTTGAAGCTGCCGATGAGGTTGACGGTGATGACGCGTGTGAAGCTTCCCAGTCCGTGTGGCGCTTCCTTGCCTAAGGTCTTTTCGCCCAACCCGATGCCGGCGCAGTTGACCAGACCGTGCAGCCCGCCGAAGGCCTTGAGCGCCAGTTGCACCGCGGCCTGGCCGTGGTCCTCGCGGCTCACATCGGTCTCGATGAAGCGAGCCTGCTTGCCCAGGTGCAGCGCCAGCGCTTCGCCCGCGGCTTGATTCACGTCCGCAATCACGGCGTTGCCGCCGTTGGCGACGAGCATTTCCACTGTGGCCGCGCCTAAGCCCGAGCCGCCGCCGGTGACGATGAAGGTACTCTTGCTGATGTCCATGTGCCGCTTGCCCTTTCGGTGACCGCTGCAACAGCGGAGTATAAGGACCTCTTCACTTCTTCACCTCGCCCTAGAGATCCCCCCACAGCGCCTGAATGGCGACCAGAGCGGCCAAAGCGGCAGTCTCGGTGCGCAACACGCGCGGACCGAGTTGCACCGGCGTGAACCCGCAGGAGCGCGCCATATCCTCCTCCTCCGGCGCAAAGCCGCCCTCGGGCCCGGCCAGCAGCAGCAACTGCTGTGGCCCCCCCAGATCCCGCAGCCGCGTGCTTGCGAGAGGCGACAGGATCAGGCGTTGACCGCCGGACAACTCCCGGTGGGCGCCCAGCCAACCGGGCAGGGTGGACACCGGGTGCACCACGGGCACCTGGTTGCGCCCGCATTGCTCGCACGCGGCCACCACCAGATTCTGCCAATGCTCGACCCGGCGCGCGGCGCGCTCCTCCGCGAGACGCATGACCGACCGCCGCGTCTCCACCGGAAAGATCTCGGCCACGCCCAGTTCCACCGCCTTCTGCACCGTGAAGTCCATGCGTTCGCGTGCGCTCAACCCTTGCAGCAGCGTCACGCGCACAAGCGGCTCCGCTTCGCGCGAGCGCCACGGGCCCACGCGCACCGCGACATGGTCCTTGCCGATGGAGACGATACGCGCATCCGACTCGCCGCCCGCGCCGTTGAACACGATGACAGGGTCGCCCACCGCAAGTCGCAGGACACGTGCGGCGTGGTGTACTGCTGCTTCCGGCAGCTCCCGTGTGGCGCCCTGCGAAAGGTCGCCCGCGCAGAAGAACCGCGGTAAGGATCGAGCGTCTTTGTCACGCGCGCCTGGCGCATTTCCGCGCGTGCGCGGCAAGTAATTGTCCATGTTAGAATTTTGCCATGTTCAACCGTCCGGGTCGAACGCTGCGCGGCGCGCTTCGCGTGCCCGCAGTCTGGTCCCGGCTTCCCTCCAGGTGTTCTCATGCCTACCGCTCCCATCTGTGACTTCGGCTGGCGCGCTGTCGACTTCGACTTGCCCGCCACCGACGGCAAACGTTATCGGCTGGCGCAGGTCCAAGGCCCCAACGCTCTGCTGGTCATGTTCATCTGCAACCATTGTCCCTACGTGAAGGCGGTGATCGACCGCATCGTGCGCGACTGCAAGGAGTTGAAGGAACACGGTGTCGGGGCCGTGGCGATCAGCGCCAACGACCCCAGCGACTATCCCGAGGATTCGTTCGACAACATGAAGCGCGTAGCAAAGGACCTCGCTTTCCCCTTCCCCTACTTGTGGGACGAGTCACAGGAGGTGGCGCGGGCCTATGACGCCGCCTGCACGCCCGACTTTTTCGGCTTCAACCAGAAGCTCGAGCTGCAGTATCGCGGCCGGCTGGACGCTTCGCGCACCAGCCCGGTCCCCGACGCCAGGCGAGAGCTGTTCGAGGCCATGCTGCAAGTGGCACAAACCGGCAAGGGCCCCGCCGAGCAAATTTCCAGCATGGGCTGCTCCATCAAGTGGAAGCAACACAGATAAATACAGCACGAGGCGAGCGCCCGCGCGTTCTTGGCGCG
>JBGPOV010000060.1:0-20917 GCA_041488255.1 Gammaproteobacteria bacterium
CGAGGCGAACACGCCCGACTTCATGTGCACATGGCGACCCAGCATGAGGTTGTCCAGCACGGTCATGCCCCTGAACAGGGCGATGTTCTGGAATGTCCGCGCCACGCCAAGGGCCGCGATGCGGCTGGGGGCGAGATGAGTGAGGTCGTGGCCATCGAGAGCGATGCTGCCCGAGTCCGGATGGTAGAAGCCGCTGATCATATTGAGCAGCGAGGTCTTGCCGGCCCCGTTGGGACCGATCACGGAGAGCATCTCCCCGCTGCGCACGTCGAGGCTGATGCCGTTGACAGCCCGCACTCCACCGAACCGCTTGGACACGCTTTGGATGCGCAGCTGGACCTCCTCCGGTCCACGGGCGCGTTGGCTCATAGCGTCTGGTCTCGTGTCTGCCGGCGCTTCCGGTGTTCGAGGTATTCGAGTTTTTTCCGGAAGCCGTTTCTTGTATACAAAAACTACGCCTGTCGCAGCAGGCTGTCTAGCGGAAACCACCGCCTGGCGGGAGGCGCCATGCCCGCCGTGGGGCGCAAAGTGGACGCGTTGAGAGTTCGCCGCACGAGCAAAGGCAAAAGGTCTAGCGAAAACTCCGCACGTAGTCCGGCGCGGAAAAAATCCAGTCCAGCGCCTCGTAGTACCGCTCGGCAGGCCGGCCCTTGTAGATCTCGTTGCGCACGAGGCGCGCCACGCCGGAGGCGTGGAACAACAGGCTCAGCAGGCCCGAGGAGAGCTGCACGCGCGAGGCGCGAAGCAGGCGCAGACTCTGGTAGCGCTGAAATGCAGCGGAAAGATCGCCGTCTGTCTCGTGAGTGCAGGCAGCGAGGCAGACCGCGTCCTCCAGCGCCATCGCCGCACCCTGGGCGAAGTACTGCAGCATCAGGTGCGCGGCATCGCCGAGCAGCGTCACCGGTCCCTGTGTCCAGTTCTCTACCGGCTGCCGGAAGCGTAGCATCCAGCGGTGGAATGTCTTCGGCACGCGCAGGATGCTCATCGGTTTCTCGGAGTTGTGCGCAAACAGGCGCAGCACCTCCTCGGGCGGCGCTGCCTCGTTGTGCCCGCTGCCCGCCTGCTCGCGCACGACGGTCGCGACGACGTTGAAGAGCTTCCAGCCGCGCAGCGGATAATGCACGATATGCGTGTCCGGCGCCGCCCACAGGGTGGCTGCCGGCCAGTGCAGGTCCTTCGGCATATCCTCGGCGGCGAGCACCGCGCGGTAGCACACGTGCCCCGACACCGGGGGCTCGCCGTCACCGACGATCTGCTGGCGCACCGCGGAGTTCCAGCCGTCCGCGCCGACGAGAGCCGCCGCTGCGATGCGCTCGCCGCTCTCGAGCTCCACCGTCACGCCGCGATCGCCGATCCGAAATCCGATCACCCGGCTGTCGGTACGCGACTCGATCAACTCCGGCCGTGCCTTGCACGCACCGAGCAGCGATCCGTGGATGTCCGCGCGGTGCGTCACCGCGTAGGGATTGCAGTAGCGCTGCCTGAAGCCGGCATCGACCGGGATTTCGATCACCGTCTCGCCGGAGATCCCATCCATCATCAGAAGCCGTTCTATGAACACCGCTTCCCTCTTCACCAGTTCGCCC
This sequence comes from Gammaproteobacteria bacterium, assembly GCA_041488255.1. Classification (GTDB taxonomy): domain Bacteria; phylum Pseudomonadota; class Gammaproteobacteria; order Burkholderiales; family SHXO01; genus SHXO01. The sequence goes on from JBGPOV010000060.1 coordinate 1,587, forward strand.
ACGCCGAGCGCGTCGAGTGCCGACCAGGCATTGGGCGCCAGCTGGATCCCGGCCCCGATCTCGCCGAGTTCGTGCGCCTGCTCGAGCACGAGGGCGCGGAAGCCCGTGATCGCGAGGCCGAGCGCGCAGGCGAGGCCGCCGATGCCACCGCCGGCGATGATCACCGGCCTTGCATTGCGGGCGCCGCTCAAGTTGAATAGACGGCGGCTCATGGCTACTGCGCAGGGTGTGGTAGCGGGGGTTGGGCGGCGGCAGCAGATGAAGTTACGCTTGACCGGCTCGAGACGTCGCCGCCCGCTGCGAGGTCGTCCGGGGTTGGCAGATCGGTCGCCTTCCAACCTCCGCCGAGAGCCTTGACCAGCAGCACGCTCGCGGTGACGCGCCGGCCCAGGATGTCGACCGCGGTGCGCTCGTTGTTCAGCGCAGCGGTCTGCGAGACAACCACGTCGAGGTAGCTTACGGTTCCGGCCTTGTACTGGTTGGTGGTCAAGGTCACGGACTCCTGGGCCGCCTTCACCGCTTGGTCTTGCACCTGCGCTTCCTGCTCCAGAATGCGCAGCGCTGCTAGATTGTCCTCCACCTCCCGGAACCCGGTTAGCACCGTCTGACGGTAGGACGCCACGCCAGCGTCATAAATGGCGCGCGCCTGAGCGGTCTGCGCCTGCCTCAAGCCTCCATCCAGCACGGTCTCGGACACGGCAGCGGGACCCAGAGACCAGAACCTGCTGGGCGCGGTCAGCCATTGAGACAGGTTCGTGGTCTCGAACCCGACGGATGCACTCAAGGTCAGGCTGGGATAGTAGGCCGCCACGGCTACGCCGATCTGCGCGTTCGCCGCGGCCACCCGCCGCTCGGCGGCGGCAATGTCCGGACGGCGCTCGAGCAGCGCCGAGGGCACGCCCGCCGGCACGGGCGGTGGCACCGCCGCCAGCGGAGCCACCGGCACTGAAAACTCCGACGGCGGCTTCCCGATGAGCACGGCGATCGCGTGCTCGAACTGCGCGCGCTGCACGCCCAAGTCGATGGCTTGGGCCTGCGTGGCCTTGAGTAGAGTTTGCGCAAGGGCGATGTCGGTCTTGGAGACAACACCGGCCGCATAACGGTTCTTGGTCAGTTGCAGCGACTTTTCGTAGGCTACGGCGGACGCATCCAGCAGCTGCTTTTGACCGTCCAGCGCTCGCAGGACGAAATAGTCCTGTGCCAACTCAGCCTGGGCGCTCAACTTGACCGCCTCCAGGTCCCCGGCGCTGGCCTGCGCACTGGCTTGAGCGGACTCGAGAGCACGCCGGAACTTGCCCCAGATATCTGCCTCCCAGGATACGTCGACCGGCAGCAAGAAATCGCTGAACACGGTCTGCGCTGTGGGCCGGGGACCCAGCGTGGATGACTGTTGCGCGCGCACGGCCGAGGCTCCCACGGTCAGCGTCGGGTAGTAGGCAGACCGGGCCGCCTGCACCAGCGCGCGCGCCTGGCGAAACTGGGCTGCCGCTATAGCCACGTTCTGGTTGGAGATATCGACCTGCTCCTCGAGCGCGTTCAATTGCGCATCGCCGTAGATCTCCCACCACTTGCCGCGAGCCATTTCGTCTTGCGGCTGCGCGACCTTCCAGCCTTCGGACTCCTTGTACGCGCCCGGCACCTGCACCTTGGGCTTCACGTAGTCCGGGCCGACCATGCAACCGCTCAGCAACGCCATTGCGCCCGCCAGGGCGGCGAGACCGACCCTCCTTCCCACCAGCCGCGCGGCGCCCTCGTTGCTTGTGCAAGTGCTACGACCGCGCCCCTTCGAATATCCCTGAGCCATGACTATCCCGGGCTGCCCACCGTGCCGTGCGGGGTCTCTTGCTTGCCACGCATGCGTCCAACCCACAGCCTGAACCGGTCGAGATAGAGATAGACCACTGGCGTCGTATAGAGCGTCAGCAGCTGACTGACGAGCAACCCGCCGACGATGGCGATCCCGAGGGGGCGGCGCAACTCCGCCCCCACCCCTCCCCCCACCGCCAGCGGCAGCGCCCCGAGCAGTGCCGCCATCGTCGTCATCATGATGGGCCGGAACCGCAGCAGGCAGGCCTGATAGATGGCCTCGACCGAGCTCTTGCCCTGCGTGCGCTCCACGACCAGCGCGAAGTCGATCATCATGATGGCGTTCTTCTTCACGATGCCGATCAACAGAATGATGCCGATCATCGCGATGATGGTGAGCTCCGTCTGGCAGATCAGCAGCGCAAGGATCGCCCCCACTCCGGCCGATGGCAAGGTGGACAGGATCGTGATGGGATGCACGTAGCTCTCGTACAGAATGCCCAGCACGATGTAGACCGTGACCAGCGCGGCGAGGATCAGCCACGGCTGGCTGGCGAGCGAAGCCTGAAAGGCCTGAGCGGTTCCTGCGAACTTGCCGCGCACGCTGTCCGGCATCCCCATCTCGCGCAGCGAGCCTTCGATCGCGCGGACCGCATCGCCCAGCGCCACGCCGGGCGCGAGGTTGAAGGACAGCGTCACGGCCGGGAACTGTCCCTGGTGGTTCACTTGCAAAGTGTCGCTGGTGGGCTGATAGCGGGTAAAGGCGCTCAGCGGCACCTGCGCTCCCGCGGACGAACGCACGTAGATGTCACGCAGCGTTTCCGGCCGCTGCCAGTAGCGCGGCTCGACTTCCATCACCACGTGGTACTGGTTGAGCTGCGTGTACATCGTGGAAACCTGCCGCTGGCCGAAGGCGTCGTACAGCGTATCGTCGATCATCTGTGGCGTGATACCGAGGCGCGACGCGGTGCTGCGATCGATCACCAGCGAAGCCTTGAGCCCTTTGTCCTGCTGGTCGCTGTTCAGGTCGGCAAGCTGGGGCAGCGAGCGCAGCTGCTGCAGGATGCGCGGGGCCCATGAGGTGAGCTCTCGCAGGTCTTGCGCCTGCAGGGTGAACTGATACTGCGCGTTGGATTGCCTGCCGCCGATGCGCACGTCCTGCACCGCTTGCAGATACAGGGTCGCTCCCGGAACTTTGGACAGCTTGGCGCGCAGCCGTGCAATGACCTGATCGACGCTAAGCTTGCGCTCGTCCAGAGGCCTGAGCGCGGCGAACACCCGCCCGGTATTGCGTGTGCCCCCTCCGGTGAAACCCAACACGCTGTCCACTGCGGGGTCGGCGCCGACGACGTCCACGAGATCCACCAGCTTCTGACGCATCGCCTGGAACGAGATGTCCTGCGCCGCTTGGATGGAGCCGTTCAAGCGGCCCGTGTCCTGCTGGGGAAAGAAGCCCTTCGGGACGATGATGAACAAATAAATGTTCAGGGCGATGGTGGCCAGCGTCACCAGGATCATGGTCCGGGGGTGGCGCAACGCCCAGGACAGGCTCTTGTCGTAGCGGCTCAGGACCCACTGGAACGTTCGCTCGCTCGCTCGGTACAGCCGTCCGCGGGGACGATCCTTGGCGAGCTTCAGGGCCCTGGCGCACATCATCGGTGTGGTGGTCAGCGAGATCACCAGCGAGATCAGAACGGCAACCGACAGCACCACTGCGAACTCGCGGAACAAGCGCCCGACCATGCCGCCCATCAGCAGTATCGGAATGAACACCGCCACCAGCGAGGTGCTCATGGAGAGCACCGTGAAGCCGACTTCCCCCGCGCCCTGTATCGCGGCTTTCATCGGCGGCATCCCCTCCTCTATGTGGCGGGACACGTTCTCCAGAACCACGATGGCGTCGTCGACCACGAAGCCGGTGGCGATGGTCAGTGCCATCAGCGACAGGTTGTCCAGGCTGTAGTGACACAAGTACATGACGCCGAAGGTCCCGATCAGAGACACCGGCACGGCCACGCTCGGGATCAGCGTTGCCCGGATGTCGCGCAGGAAGACGAAGACCACCAGGATCACCAGTGTGATGGCGATCAAAAGCGTGATCTCCACGTCTCGCAGCGAGGCGCGGATGGTGGTGGTGCGGTCGAGCACCACGGCCAGGTTCATCACCGCTGGGATCGAGGCCTGGAGCTGCGGGATGACGCCCCGCACCCGATCCACCGTCTCGATGATGTTGGCCGCAGGCTGCCGATAGACGATGATCAGCACCGCCGGCTTGCCGTTGGTCAGCCCCGCGTTGCGCAAGTCCTCCACGGAGTCCTGCACGTCGGCCACGTCCGACAGTCGCACCGCGGCGCCGTTGCGGTAGGTGACGACCAGCCCTCGGTACTCTTCGGCCTTCAGCAGCTGGTCGTTGGCTGAGATCTCCCAAACCCTGTCGCCGTCGGTGAGGTGGCCCTTGGCCCGGTTCGCGTTGGCGGCGGACAGCATGCCGCGCACGTCCTCCAGCCCGATCCCGTACTTGTTCAGCGCGGTGGGGTTCAAGTCCACCCGTACCGCCGGCAGCGAGCTGCCTCCCACCTGAACCTGGCCCACGCCGTCCACCTGTGACAGCTTCTGCTGCAGGATGGTCGATGCCGCGTCGTACATCTGCCCCTGGCTCACGGTGTCGGATGTCAGAGCGAGGATCAGCACCGGTGAATCGGCGGGATTGACCTTGCGGTAGTAAGGATTGCTCGGCAATGCGGAGGGCAGCTGGCTGCGGGCGGCGTTGATCGCCGCCTGAACGTCGCGCGCGGCCCCGTCGATGTTCCGGTCGAGATCGAACTGCAGGACGATGCTGGTCGAGCCCATCGTGCTGGTCGAGGTCATCTCGGTTACGCCGGCGATGCGGCCCATCTGGCGTTCGAGCGGGGTGGCCACCGAGGTCGCCATGGTTTCCGGGCTCGCGCCGGGCAGACTCGCCGAAACGCTGATGGTGGGGAAGTCCACCTGCGGGAGAGCGGCGACCGGCAGCAACCGAAACGCGATCACGCCGGCCAACGCCACTCCGACCGTGAGCAGCGTCGTAGCGACCGGACGATTGATGAACGGCGCCGAGACGTTCACGGCCGCTCCGCGTGCAGCGGGGTCGCTCCGGGATCACCCGCCCCGGGCGAAGCGACTCGGCGCGCCAGCCGGTCGAAGGCGAGGTAGATGACGGGTGTGGTGTACAGGGTCAGCAACTGGCTGACGATCAGCCCGCCGACGATGGCGATGCCCAGCGGGCGCCGCAGCTCCGACCCGACGCCGCCGCTCAACGCCAGGGGCAGAGCGCCCAGCAAAGCCGCCAGAGTGGTCATGACGATCGGACGGAAGCGCAGCAGGCACGCCTGATAGATCGCGTCTTGTGGCGGCCTGCCCTCCTTGCGTTCGGCCTCCAGCGCGAAGTCGATCATCATGATGGCGTTCTTCATGACGATGCCGATGAGAAGAATGATGCCGATGATCGCGATGACGCCTAGATCAATGCGGGTCAGCATCAGGGCCAGCAGCGCGCCCATGCCCGCCGAAGGCAGCGTGGACAAAATCGTGATCGGGTGGATGTAGCTCTCGTACAGCACGCCGAGCACGATGTACACGGCCACCACCGCGGCCAGGATCAGCAGCAGTTCGTTGGACAGCGAAGCGCGGAACGCCTGCGCCGCGCCCTGGAACCCGGCCTGAATGCTCGGCGGCAGGCTGATTTCCTGTCTGGCCGCCTCGATGGCCTTGACCGCGTCGCCCAGGGAGGCGCCCGGCGCCAGGTTGAAGGATACGGTGACCGCCGGGAACTGCCCTTGGTGATTGATCGCCAGCGGCCCCGACCCCTCCGCGACTTGCGTGAAGGCGCTGAGCGGAGCCTGCGCGCCGGCGGGCGTTTCAACATAGATGTGCTGCAGGGCGGCGGGGCCCTGCTGGAATTCGGGCTTCACCTCCAGGATCACGCGGTACTGGTTCAACTGGGTGAACATGGTGGAGACCTGGCGCTGGCCGAAGGCGTCGTACAACGTGTCGTCGATCAACTGCGGCGTGATGCCGAGCCGCGACGCAGTGGCCCGATCGATGGTCAGTGCCGCCCGCAGGCCGAGATCCTGCCGGTCGCTCGCCACGTCGCGCAGCGCTGGGGCGGTGCGCAGCCGCTCCACCAGCTTCTCCGACCACACGCCCAATTCCCGCGGATCCGGGTCCTCCAGGGTGTACTGATACTGGGTGCGGCTGACGCGGTCCTCGATCGCGAGGTCCTGCACCGGCTGCATGTACAGCGTGATGCCCTCGACGTCAGCGAGCTTAGGCTGCAACCGGCGGATGATTTCGGTGGCGCTCACGTGCCGCTGCCCGAGCGGCTTCAGGTTGATGAGGATGCGCCCGCTGTTCAGCGTCGCGTTGGTCCCGTCGATGCCGATGAAAGACGACAGGCTTTCGACCGCAGGGTCCTCGAGAACGACCTTTGCCAGCGCCTGCTGCCGCTGCGCCATGGCCGGAAAGGATATCGATTGCGCGGCTTCCGAAATTCCGAGGACCACCCCGGTGTCCTGGACTGGGAAGAAGCCCTTGGGGATGAAGATGTACAGCAGCACGGTGACAGCCAGCGTGGCCACTGCCACGATGAGCGTCGCCGGCTGGCGCCCGAGCACCCAACGCAAGGTAGCGCCGTACAACTCGATCAACCGATCGATGGCACGGCCCGTGATCCGATAGAAGCGGGTCTGCTCGGATTCGGCTCGGTGCCTGAGCAGCCTCGCGCACATGGTCGGGGTCAGCGTCAGCGACACGGCCGCCGAAATCAGGATCGTGACGCTCAACGTGATGGCGAACTCCCGGAACAGCCGTCCCACGACATCGCCCATGAACAGCAGCGGGATCAGCACGGCGATGAGCGACACGGTCAGCGACAGGATGGTGAAGCCGATCTGCTCGGCGCCCTTCAGCGCCGCCTGCAGCGGCGGGTCTCCCGCCTCTACGTAGCGCGCGACGTTCTCGATCATCACGATGGCGTCGTCGACCACGAAGCCGGTCGCGATGGTGAGCGCCATGAGGGACAGATTGTCGAGGCTGAAGCCGAGCAGGTACATGACCCCGAAGGTCCCCACGAGGGACAGGGGGACGGACACGCTCGGGATGGCGGTCGCGGCGAGGTTGCGCAAGAACAGGAAGATCACCAACACCACCAGCGCGACCGAGAGCATGAGGGTGAGTTGGACGTCCCTGACCGACGCCCGGATCGTGATGGTGCGGTCCGTGAGCACGGATACTTGCACCGCGGCCGGCAGCGCGCTCTGCAGTTGCGGCAGCAGCTTCTTGATGCGGTCGACGACCTGGATCACGTTGGCGCCGGGCTGCCGCTGGATGTTGACGATCACCGCGGACGCGTCGTTCATCCACGCCGCCTGCTTCACGTTCTCGGCATCGTCGATGACATCGGCCACGTCGGACAGGTGCACGGGAGCGCCGTTGCGGTAGGCGACGATCAGCGGCCGATACTCGCTGCTGGTCAGAAGCTGATCGTTGGCGGCGATGGTGAAGGCCCGCAGCTGGCCGTCGAAGGTCCCCTTGGCCTGGTTCACGTTCGCCGCCGCGATCGCGCTGCGGATGTTCTCGAGGCCCACGCCGTAGGAGGCCAGCGCCGTCGGATTGGCCTGCACCCGCACGGCGGGACGCTGGCCGCCGCCGATGCTGACCAGACCCACACCCGGCAGCTGCGAGATCTTCTGCGCCAGTCGCGTGTCCGCGAGATCTTCGACGCTGGGCAGGGGCAGCGTCTTCGACGTCAAGGCCAGCGTCAGCACCGGCGCGTCCGCCGGGTTCACCTTGCTGTAGACGGGCGGGCTGGGCAGGTCGCGAGGGAGGTAGCTGTAGGCGGCATTGATCGCCGCCTGCACCTCCTGCTCGGCCACATCTAAGTTGAGGGCGAGGTTGAACTGCAGCGTGATGACCGAGCTTCCGCCAGAACTGCTCGAGGTCATCTGGTTCAGGCCCGGCATCTGCCCGAACTGCCGCTCCAGGGGGGCCGTCACCGAGGAAGCCATCACGTCGGGGCTCGCCCCCGGGTAGAACGTGACCACCTGGATGGTCGGGTAGTCCACCTGCGGCAACGCCGACACCGGCAACAGGCGGTAGGCCACCGCACCGGCGAGCAGCAACGCCGCCATGAGCAGCGAGGTCGCTACCGGCCGGAGGATGAACGGGCGGGACAGGTTCATGCTTTGCTGGCTTTTCCGGCTTTCTCGCGCTGGCGCGGGCCGCCATCGCCCTGCTGCAAGTCCACCTTGGCTCCGTCCTTCAGCTTGTCAGCTCCGTCCACTACCACCAGGTCTCCGGGCGCTACACCGCTATCGATGGCAGCGTCATCCCCCTGTGTCGCGCCGACGGTGATCTGGCGCACCGCGACCGTCTGGTCGGCTTTCACGACGTAGACGTATGCGCCCTGCGTGCCGCGTTGAATCGCGCCGACCGGGATGACGGTGACGCCCTTCTTCACGTCCAGCAGCAGACGAGCGTTGACGAACTGGTTGGGGAAGAGCACGCCGTCTTCGTTGTCGAACTGCGCCTTGAGCCGGACGGTTCCGGTGGTCGGATCGATTTGATTGTCGGCCGTCAGCAGATACCCGGTGGCGAGCTTGTTCCTCTGCTCGCGGTCATAGGCCTCGACCGTCAGGCGCTCGCCCGCGTGCAGCTTCTTCATGACCTGAGGCAAGCTGTCCTCGGGTATGGCGAACACGACCGTGATCGGCTGAAGCTGCGTGATCACCGCCAGGCCGTTGGTATCGGTGGCGTGAACGATATTGCCGGGATCGACCAGGCGCAACCCGATCGTCCCGCTGATGGGCGCCGTGATCCGCGAGTAGATGAGCTGCAGCTTGGCGTTGTCGACTTGACCCTGGTCGACCTTGACCGCGCCTTCGTATTGACGCACCAGCGACGCCTGCGTATCCAGCTGTTGCTTGGGCGCCGAGTCCTGCTCGACCAGGACGCGGTAGCGCTCCAGGTCGAGCTGCGCATTTTTCAGCAGCGCCAGGTCGCGCGCGAGTTGTCCCTCGGCCTGTGTCAGTTGCACCTCGAACGGTCGAGGGTCGATCCGCGCCAGGAGATCTCCCGCGCGCACGACCTTCCCTTCCTTGAACAACACCTGCATCAACTGTCCGTCCACGCGGCTCTTCACGGTGACCGTGTTCAGCGGTGTGACCGAACCCAGGCCCGTGAGATAGACGCCGATGTCCCCGGTCCTTGCCGCCGCCGCGAGCACCGGAAAGCTGCGCGCAGCCGCATTCTTGTCCGCTTTGGCGCCAGGAGACTGAGCGTCCCCATCCCGGGCGAAGAACAGGTACGCCCCCACCGCGACGAGCGCCAGCGCCACGACGCCGATCAACCATCGCGGCTGGAAAAAGCCGGCGCCCAGCGCCCGCTCGAGGCGTTTGCTCTGGGGAAGGCGTGGATTTGACGTCGTCATGGCCTCAGGGAATGGATTGGATTCGAACGACGCGCAATCGGCGTGCCGGGGCGTAAGTGTCCGAGCCAGCTCCCGGCGCACCAGTCGAACCCCCTGTACGGACGCAGCACATCCAGCCGGCATGACCCGCAGCCGCCAAGTTTGGATCAAATGCCCTCAGCGGGCAATTTTCCAAGAGGGCTTTTTGAAACGCAGTGTTGCAGGCGCACGCTCTGTTAAAGTACGAAACAAAAGGTGGACCGCGACTTGCGCCGGGGATCCTGCATACGGGGACCTCTGGTCGCCCCGCTGCCGGCAGCGGAGATGCCATCGCCCCATAAGACCACCCGAGGAGGAGCCTATGAAGCTTGTCGTCAACCCTTGCACCGTGCGCAGCGCGCTCACCGCTGCGTTGCTCGCCGCTGCGGGCCTGGCTTGCGCTGGCCCACTGTCCGAGGCGAAGCCGGAGGACGCGGGTGTTTCGTCATTGCGGCTGGAGCGGCTGACCCAGGCCATGCAGCGGCTCGTCGACAACGGCGAGCTGGCGGGTATGGTGGTCCTGATCGCGCGGCAGGGCAAGCTGGTGTACCGGAAGAGCTTCGGCATGCAGGACAAGGCAAAGGGCGTGCCCATGGCTGTCGACTCGATCTTCCGCATCTACTCCATGACCAAACCCGTGGTTGCCGTGGCAGCCATGCTCCTGGTCGAGGAAGGCAAGCTCAGCCTGGACGAGCCGATCTCGAAGTACCTGCCCGAGTTCAAGGACATGAAGGTGGGCGTGGAGAGCTTCGACCCTAGCACCGGCGTGCAACTGTTCTACACGGTTCCGGCCAAGCGCCAGATCACGGTGCAGGATCTGCTGCGGCACACCTCGGGATTCACCTACGGGACCACCCCGAAGACGCAGGTCCAGAAGCTGTACGCGCAGGCCGGAGTGTTCTCGCAGAAGTGGACTCTGGAGAGCTTCTGCAAGGAGATAGCCAAGCTGCCGCTGCAGTACGAGCCCGGCACGGTGTGGGAGTACGGACACTCGTTCGACGTGCTCGGCCGCGTGGTGGAAGTCGCCTCCGGCCAGCCGCTCGACAAGTTCCTGGCCGAGCGCGTGTTCAAGCCGCTCAAGATGGTCGACACCGCTTTTGAGGTGCCGCCGGCGAAGCAGAACCGCCTCGCCCAACCGCAGGTGGACCCGCAGACCGGCAAGGTAGCCGAGCTGATCGACGTCACGCAGCCCGCCACGCTCTTCGCCGGCGGCCACGGGCTCGCCTCCACCGCCAGCGACTACCTGCGCTTCGCGCAGATGCTGGCCAACGGCGGCGAGCTGGAAGGCGTTCGCATCCTCGGGCCCAGGACCATCGCATTCATGGCATCGGATCACGTGCTGGGCTCGGGCATCGAGCGCGGCAGCAACTGGATCCCCGGCAACGGTTACGGCTTTGGGCTCGGTTTCGCGGTGCGGCGCGAGACCGGCGAATCCACCTGGCCGGGCTCGGTGGGCGAGTTCTTCTGGGCCGGCTACGCCGGCACCTACTTCTGGGTCGACCCCAAGGAGCAGCTCGTACCGGTGTACATGTCGCAGGAGCCCAACCGCCGGCAGCACTATCGTGTCCTATTCCGCGATCTGATCTACCAGTCGTTGGTTGACTGACTACGGCGTTTTAGCCACGGAGACATGGAGAGCACGGAGAAACCCAAACCACGAAAACTAGCCGCCAGGACGTCTTGGCGGCTCGGTTGAATTTTCTTGCTCTGGGTGCTCTCTGCGTCTCCGTGGTCAATCAGGTTTTGGAGTAAATGGTCGTCATAACGTGGAACGTGCATATCGAACTAACTTATTGACTCTGCGTAGTCCTCTATGCATGTTCCCCTTGAGTGGGGGCAACTATGGGGGCAGGATGAGAAAGTGCCAACCTCGATCTGAACGTTGAGTCAATTGTTATTCCGGGCCTACCACCAGGCCCCCGGCTGTCCGACGCCGAACTGCGCACAGCTGTAGGCGTTGTCGGGGACGTGCGCGTACACCACAGCTCGGATTATGATGTTGTAGTGCTGGCCGACGGCACGCAGCCACTCACCCAATGAGAGGTAAGAGACCTGGAATGGTGCGCCGTTCCGTCTACGGTCTGTTTCTCTGCCTTGCGGCACAGGTCGCGGTCTCCTTGCGCGTCGAGGCCCTTGAACCCGAGCAAGTCTTTGAGAAGGCCTCCCCGAGCGTCGTAACCGTGGAGGCCCTCAACGCGGCCGGAAACGTTGTTGGCTTCGGCAGTGGCGTCGTCATCGCCCCAGGCGAGGTGATCACAAACTGCCACGTTGTCGAGGATGGCGTGAAATGGCTAGTGAAGCAGGGGGGACATTCTTGGCATGATGAATAGGCCGCCTGGCATCGGCAGGAGCTAGGCGTCCGTGGGGGGAGACTCGTCGCCGTTTCGGAGCAATCTGTAGATGCACCGAAAACCAGGCTTGCGGTACAAGGGGACGATCGTTTCCTTAACGTTACCGGCGGAGAGAAGCTGCACCCTTAGGACGTTCGTCTCACGGCGCCAACGACCCAGCACCTTAGCGATCTCCACTAGGCATTGATCGCGTGTCGCCCCATCGTAGAGAATTCTCTCTCGATCACCCACGATACCACCCTGGTCTTCCACTCCCGCTTCCCGGATCTCAACGACCGAAATTGTCAAGGCCAGCGCGTGCGCGAGCTCGTCGGTCACCCACCGATGTGTCGACCATTTACCGTTGGAGAGTTCATCCCGGCGCGTTGTGAAGCCCAGAAGCTTGTCGCACTGCCTGATTCTGGTACGCACAGCATCGGTAATTTGGTCCCCCTGGAGCTCATGGCCGGTGACTGTTTCGGCGCCGAACGCCTCCGCCAAGGGGAATACTAGTTGCTCTACCCAGCGGTCTCGTTCGTTGAAGCCATAGCCGATGAAAACCTTCATCGTTCATCCCCTTGGTCTCGCCGCAGTTCCAGCCTAGCACACCATGAAACCATGGCACACCCCCGACTCCGGGCAAGCTCGTGATCTGAGCCGTATGCCTCTGAGTATTTCGCCTGGTCGGGTGGTAGCTCCTCGATCTCCGAAGCCATGACCGCGGACTCGGTGACGCGATGCTCGCTTTGGGTGGTGGAACGCGAGCGCTCGCCGGCGAGCAGCACGTCTGCGAGCCGGTGATGCGCACCCAGCTGAAAAGCAAACGGCGGCCCGAAGCCGCCGCTTTCTCATCCCACCTCAGTCAATCAGCCTCAGGCGCCTGCTATCGCTTGCAGAAGGTAAATCACTGCAGCACCAAGCAAGACGGCTACCGCTGCCAGCCACATAACCCACTCAGCTTTTGACCACATCGTGCGTTGGAGGGATGCAAGACCTGGGCCTGCGCGTGTTGCGCGCCGACGGGTCCATCCTGCAGACGCAGGCGTACCAGTGCGGCGGCTGGCTCCGTTGTGTTTAAGGATGATCCGAAGAAGTTCACGGAGCAGAAGCAGGTGGAGGGAGTGGTCCCACACGGGGTGCCGCCGAGGCCACCGAAGGAGGAGACGTGAGACGCACTCTGCTGATCCTTGCAGCCGTCGCGTTGGCCTGTCCTGTTGGAGCCCTTGCGCACGGCGGTGCGATGGATGAGTGCGGCTGCCGCGCTGATCGCCAGGCTGGTGGTTATCACTGCCACCGCGGGCAGTTCGCCAACAAGAGCTTTCGCGATAAGCAGGAACTGTTGGCCCTTCTGGCTCCCGCGACCACCTGCACGCCGCCCAGGCCCGAGAGCCCGGCGCCCGTACCCGCTCTCCCATCAGCGCCCGACATACCCGACCACACGCGCACGCCCGGCACAATCAACCCGGAAGTCACGCAGGACAACATCTCAGAGAAGGACCGGCGCGCAATGCTTGCGCGATACATGCGGGCGAGCGACGAAGCGTGCGGCGCTGTAACGCGCACCTTCTATCAAGGCGCAGCCGCCAACGGAGACGCAATCTGGAACCTCTCCTGCGCCAACGGGAAGTCCTTCGTGCTCCTGATTAAGCGGTAGATTCGATCAACGTATCCCTGCCCAATAGCGCCACCAATCACGATAACGGCATTCCAAATAAGGCTCAAGATGGGGAGCAGGTCGAGGGAGTGAGCGGCATGGGTTGCGGTCGCGTTGGGGTAACATGAATCACATCAGCGAGGGAGGGATGACTAGTGCCACTGATTAAATGCTCCGAGTGTGGGAGACAAGTGTCCGATAAGGCGGAGTCGTGTCCGCAGTGTGGCGCACCGATAGCGTCCGCCCTGGAGGCTGCGGCTGCAGGAGTCAAGCTTCGTACGATTCAGCAGACAAGCAAAGGGCTGAAGACACACATCCTCATCTCGGCAGTCCTATTCTGGGGCGGCATCGTGTGGTTGATTGTGATAGTTCGATCTGCCAGTAGCGGCGGAGTGCCACCATCTCCTGTTGTATCTATGATCGCAATCCTGATGATCGTCGCTGGGCTTGTCTGGTACGCTGTAACCAAGCTTCGGGTCTGGTGGCACCACAGGTGACGACACGCGTCCGCAAGCTTAGATCGGCAAGTTAGGCAGTTCCACCTGCCCGTGCTTCGCCTGATCTTCGTACTGCGCCAGTAGATCAGCCAGCGCCTTCCTGTTGTGCGCGTCGGGCTGGTTGATGCACTTCCGCAGCCACAGGTCCAACTGCGCGCGCCACCAATCAGCAGCGGCCTGGCGCTGGGCTCGGGATGGTCTTGACCAGCTTGACCGTGGCGAGGGCCGATCAGGTATCCGCCGGCTGTCGAGGGGGTTCCTTGAGCGGGCCAGCAAGGGCTAACCCCGGCGCTCCTCCCGTTGCTTTTTCAACGCCTGACGCCGCTCCTCGTTCACCTGCTCGTAAGCGGCGATAAGCTGTTCCTGCTCCACGTTGAGCCGTCTAACCGTGTCCGCTGAGAACCTCCCGTCCGCCACTGCTTCCAGGACGCGCGTCTGGTACAGCACAGAGATTGCAATCGGGTAAGCAGTCCCGGCCGCCTCCAGCCGAATCTTCCAATCCTGTAGCGCAAGATCAACAGCAGTGCGCAACCGCGCACGCTTCGTTTCGTGGCCCTGCTGCAGCCACACCACTCCGATGGAGCCGGCGGCCCCGACGAGCGTGCCAAGAAGTGCCGCGACTGCTGCGTCCATGGTTGTCCCTCCGTCAAGGAATCGTGCACTTCCCCGCTCACGCCGACGGCGCGCTGGGTGTCCTCCCTGCGAAAGACGGCATGCCCTGAAGATGCTCCCACATCTTGGTGCTTAGCTCGCGCAGCTCCGCTGCGTAACGCCGTCGCGCGGCGTTGGGCGTAACATGACGACGCGCTGCTTCGTATCTCGCGGCCGCTCGCTGACAGTCCCGGGGGAGGAGTCAGATGTCCATTCGCATCCGCCCGCTGGTCGCTCCGCTGCTGCCGGCAGCGTCCATCGCCTGGGCGCAACAGGTCTACATCCCCGACCACAACCGCACGCCTGGCGCCATCAATCCAGAGATCACGCAGGAGAACATCGCGCGGACCGTGTGCGTGTCCGGCTACGCCAAAACGATCCGGCCGCCCCGCTCGTATACCAGCCGGCTCAAGGCGAAGCAGATCCGCGAGCTGAGCTTACCTGGCGGCATGCACGATTACCATGAGGACCATCTGGTCCCGCTGTGCGTTTGGCGGGCACCCGAGGGACCCGCGCAACATGTGGCCTCAGCCGGTCAATGGTAGGTGGACAGACAAGGTCAAGGATCAACTCGAAAGCAGCGTGTGCCGGCAGGTGTGCCGCGGCGCCATCACTCTGCAAGACGGGCAGGCGATTTTCCTGCGGCCCGATTGGACGCGGGAGTACAACGCGTCCTCCCCAGTCCCGCCCTCTGCCAGCACGGTGAACACCACTAGGTTCCGCCGGCTGTCGAGAGTGCTGTCCAGGATGAACAGTTACGTTGACGGCACCGAGGGGTCGATCTTGAATCCATGCGCCTTAAGGTGAGCACGCGCCTCATTGATCGTCAGGCGCAGCGAGGACGGGTCACGCAACTCAAGTCCGCGTTGGCGCCTCAGGATCTGCGCGCCATTGGAATCGAAGACGACAAAGGTTACGCTCTGCTGATCGGAGGAGATTGAGGCGGTACACGTCAATGGACGAAATGCATTCTCAAGCACGTCGACCACAACGTCGAGTTCTAGAAGTGTGCTCACCCGCGAGCGGGCATCGGCAGGCATGGTAGATACGCTCTCCATCAAGGTGCCAGGCGGAGCACCATTTGAGACGCCAGCAGACCGTCCTGTCTGTGCGATATCGCACATAGGGACTCCGCGCCATGGCCGGTCACCAAGCGATCTGCCACTGCTTCAACCCGTGGTTGTACGAGAGGGACTCGGGTCACTGATCGGGCTCGATTACACCAGCGGCGACCGCAATGGCGCGCGCGGTCATAGTCGGGGGTGTTTGCTGCCGCGGGTGCGCTGGGCAGCGTGGACAAATCAATGGCGCGACCCACTCTCCTTTGATGGCTGTCTTCACAGCCGCGGGGCTTACGAACTCGGTCATCTCGTCATGGTGCCCGCCGCTATGGTCTTCTCGCGCGTGTGATGTCGTACCTCTTTACACCTCAGGCACGTCGAGTTAGCAACCACCCGCCAAGCTCTTGATTTCCAGAGGCCGCCCTGTTCCGGCAGATTTCTTGCGCGAGGCTTACGTTGGTCGCGCATCGCCATTGTCCGGGGGAAGCCATGCGGAAACCGATTACTTGCTTGGTGGCCGTCGTCGCCGCTCTCAGCGTGAATGCCGTCGGAGCTGCCGCGATCTCGATCACATTCGGTCCAGGTGAACCGGGCACTGGCAACTGCCTACCTTTCCTCGGCGCGTATGCGTGCGCTTTCCGCGTACACTGCCAGGCCGCGGCAACGGCACCAGCCGCGTTGGCCGCACCACCCTCGCCCGCCACTTCGGACTGCGCGAAGATCGAGGATCGGCGCGCGAGGAGATTCAGCGAGCGCGGGAGGTTCAGCGCTACAATGCGCGCCAGGGGAGCGCTCTTACTTATAGGAGACTTCCATGTCGTACCAGAAGATCGTCGTCTACACCCTCATCGGAACCCTTTCAGGCGAAACCGGCGCCGCTGTTGTCGATAGCTGTGGCTGGGACACGAAGTGCCGGAACGGGACGCCGAGCCAGCAGGACCGACACCCGCACGGCGCGGAGAACACCACGTCGGTTAGCTCCGGCCATGCCTTGATGTGGGGCGGCTACACCCAGGTCGGCAGCAGCACCGCGTTCAACCTGGGTACGGTAGCGCTCCAGGTGAAGGCGACTGCCTCGATCCAGGGAACGGTTAGCGTGTCGACATGAACAACACCACCAAAGCTGGAGCCGCCGCCATCCTCGTAGGGCTAATCGAATTGCAGGAAGTGTCGCGCGTCGCGCAGGGCATCGTGCACGACCAGTACGTGGCTTCCGAAGGGACCTGCGTGGCGGCTCCGACCCCTACCCAGGACGATCACCAGCCGCACATCGATAGTGCCGGCCCGCCGACGGTCAACGCGTCGCTTCAGCTGAAACAGGCGGATGCGGTGGTCCAGCTGATGGCCCAAGCATCGAGCTGATCCGCGTCACTCAAACGGCCGCCCAAAGTTAAGTCAGCAGGGAAAGAGCTAACAGGTATGGAGGAGGACGCGCAAGTTCTGGAACAGCAGAAAGGGGAGGCCCAGGAGTTCCAGGCTCGCGCTGCAGCGGAGGCTGTGGGGGCGAAACAGAGGCAACTCGCCCAATTCACGGAGCGAATCAGGCAGAAGATCAAGAGCCGGGTAGTGCTGCCACCTGGGCTGAACGGCAATCCAGAGGCGATATACAGCGTCACGTTGCTGCCTGGTGGCGAAGTCCAAGACGTAAGGCTTGTGAAGTCGAGCGGTGTGCCCGCATACGACGCCGCAGTAGAGCACGCCATCCATGCGGCCGATCCCTTTCCGGTACCGAGCGATCCGGACCTGTTTCAGATATTGCGGCAGGCGAACTACAAGTTCTAATTGGGGTAGCTAAGATCATCAGATCCCAGACGCACGCCCCGACGCCTAGTTCCTAGTTCGACCCCACTCTTGGGTCATCGATCGCCTGCGCCATTCCCCCTACCGGGAGGCTCAGCAGTATCGCCTGCGCCATTCCCCCTACCGGGAGGCTCAGCCGTATACGACGTAGGTTGCGGCCCGAAACGGTCAATGAGTTCACGGATAAGTTCGGATTCGAACAGGTGGCCCGCGTCCGAGTAGACGGCGGTCACTCTCGATCTCCATTCCTGTAGTGATCTTGAGGCCTTGACGATTTCTTCGATCTCCTCGTTCTGCCCTCTGATCTCGTCTCGAAGTTGCAGCAGCCCCCCAAGTGTCTCCATCGCGCTCGAAATCATCTTGAACTTCTCCGAGAGACGTAACTGCTCCCTTTTGATCTCTCGGAAATGAAGACCAAAGCCCGACAGTTCCTGGAGCCCGACAAACGTGCGATCCGCAATCCGAACGATCTCGGTGAGCTTGCTCTGGACTGTTTGGACAGAGCGCTTCAGTGCATATAGTTCCAACAACTGCTCGCGTGCTTTTCTAGTGAGAACAGCCATCAGAACGCTTAACAGAAGCGTGACCCCGGTCACGGCAGCAGCGAGCAACAGCAATTGATCCGATTCGATGATGTCCATTCTCGGAAAGCGCGCGAGGCTGACGTTGCACAGCAACAAGCGACTGATCACAGCGAGAGCACACTCAATGCCGCACTGCACCGGCTCGGAGCCCGTGGCCCCCTCAGAACACTGCCGGGTGGCTGGACATTATTGGTGCATCTCACATCGGATCGTGATTAGAGCGCTGTTGCCGCGATGTCAGGTGTTCATGCCGGTTTTGCCCCCGATCTCGTGATTCCGTACTGGGTTCCGACCAACTTGCGTCGCCGGGTAAAGCCAAGCGCCGCCAAGGCAACACCAACGAGCGAGAGGCTCTCAGCCTCTGGGACGGTGGTAGGATCGAGCTTGTCGATGCCGATCATCTGCGGCCAATCGACAAATTCGAGGCGAGTCACCCCCTGCGGGAGACTCATACTGAAGTGCCCCAGTCCCTGTGGATACCCATTGGGCGCGCTGACTGGAAAGTAGCTGGCGTTGAAGTCATACAACTCGGTCGTTCCCCTACCAGCCCACAGTTCGAAATCCGGATAACTGGAACTGCTGGGGCTGCACCTGTTGCAAGCCCCATCTGGGAAGATCTCCCAGTCGAACGAAACAGAATAAATGGGGGAGCTGAACACAAATACGATCTTCTCGTTCCCCGTCTGGCCGTACGTTGAGTTGGGGTTATCCCCGCCAACGTTGGTAATGAACGTATCGTATCCGGTGTGAAAGCGCGCGTAGTCGGTCGCGCTGGTGGCGCCATTGGTGGTGCCAAGGGTGACCGAACGATTGTGGTTATCGGTATTGGCGTGGCCATCGCCGTTGTAGGTCTGCTGGGCGACCGCCCCGTATACGGTGACGACTCCTATGCCCACGGTATTGTTGAGATAGGTCTGGACCGCAGCATTGTTACCAGTCCCACCGTTCAGTTGCACCCCATCGAAGTCGAACGTGGGAAGGGCAGCAGCTGGAGTTGCAGCCGCAATAGCACCGCCGGCAGCAGCGGCTGTTAGAAGTTGGCGGACGATCACGTGGGGTCTCCCCTACTGTCAGCTTAGTTGGTGTGCTCTCATTGCTAGTCGGCTACGAAGCTACACCCACCAACGTGTAGCGCCAAGCTTTGCCAAGTGGTGTTAGCGAACTGTGAAACATATGCCAGGGCAGAGTTTGTCTCACCAGCTCTTGCGGCTGCTGGCACAATGGTCGGATGAGTGACTTTGTAAGCCCTGCGGCTGTCAAGGCAGCGATCAAAGCGCACCTTGTTTTCCACAGCCACAGGCCGAATGCGTTTGTGGACGTGCAGCTGGTGCCTGGCGGGAAACAGCCGATCTACGTCATCACGATCGAGGCCTCTCTACTCCCGCCAGTGCGAGCACTGCTCGAGGATCGTTTGGGACGCCGATGTTCGTACGACCAAGGATCGTTCCTGGTGTACGGTAACGAA
>JBGPOV010000061.1:0-20342 GCA_041488255.1 Gammaproteobacteria bacterium
GCGGTCCTGGAAGCCGAAGAAGGCGGCCTTGATGCCGTCCTGCTGCGAGATCAAGTTGCGCACCCGGGCGCCTGTGATCAACTCCTGCCCCTTGAGCACGCCGCCCAGCAGCAGGCCGATGATGACCAGCACGATGGCGATCTCGATCAAGGTAAAGCCCTTCGATAGCATTCGCATGTTCGTAACCTCCTTCTTTTGCGCGGGGAAAGCCGCGATCCGCCGCCACGTCAAACCATCAAGTACGCTGTCGTGTCGGGTAGAACCGGTCGCTGGCGTTGTTCAGTTCACTCGCGAACTTGTATTGCGAGAAGCGTACCCGGAAGATGTTCAACGCCGGATCAATGTCTTGGCATGCGATCCTTACGCGAGGCTTGCGTGCAGGCCTGCATTGACGCCGAACTGTCGACGGCGTTGTCGAGCGTTCAGCATACCAGAGGGCAGCCTTTGCTCGAGATTGCGCGAGTCTGCAGGGGGTCATCTCATACTCAAATGGAGCGAGCCATGAAGTCTTTCAGCGCTCTTCTGTTGTTCGTCGTATCAGCCGCGGCCCGCGCCGAGCTTACTCTCTACGCGGGCGTGGAATACTTCTACTGGAAGGAATACACCACGCCTTCAGTACAGGAAACAGGGCCTCTGGTGCTCGGCGGTTTGATCTGGCTCCAAGACAAAGAGCGCGGCCTGCTGTTCGGCTACAGAGGCCAGATCTACACCGGAGAAGTGGACTACAACGGGGCGGAGTTATTCACCGGCGCACCCCTGACGGGGACGGTTCAATACTTCGGTGTGCTAAACGAGGGCCAGCTCCGCTATCGGTTCCCGGTCGGGTCCAACGAGCACGTGGATGGCATGCTGGCGGCTGGCGTGGATGTCTGGCGTCGCCAGTTTTCAGCTGATCAAATGGAGGACTGGGCGGTTGGCTATGCCCGCCTGGGCGTGGAGCTCGGCCCGCAGGCAGGGAAAGCCGGGTGGATCGGGGCAGTCGGGGTCAAGTATCCCTTTTACACCTACGAAGACGGGCATCTGAACGACACCGGGTTCGACCAAAATCCCACGCTCCGGCCCGGCGGGAGCTGGAGCGCGTATGCCAGCCTTGGGTATCGGATCGGTGCCCACTGGAGTGTGGCCGGATTCTACGACTCGTACCGGTTCCAACAATCGCCACCCGTGCAAGCCACTCTTGGCGGGACGCTGTATTACATCTATCAGCCCAAGAGCTCAATGAACGTCTATGGCGTAACCGCCGCATACACGTTTTGAGCGCGCAAACATGCGCGTTTTCCGACTGCACCCACTGTCGACCGGTCCGGCTCGGGCGAAGCGATGGACTGCGCGCGTGCTGCCGCGGTGTCCGAATGGCTTGAGCAGTCAGGCGCGGCCAGGGTAGCATAGACGTCCCATGCAGCCTCGCGGAGAAGCCATGGCTACAGCTAAACGTTCAACGACACCCGATCCATCGGAGAAGGCGCAACAGCCGGATTCGAGTCTCGCCCATCACCCGGCCGCCCCGCGGCAACCGCCCTTGAAACCGCTGCGCTCCGGAGCCAAGGGACAGCGCGTTCCGATGGCGCGCCCGCGGGTCGCCGCACGTCAGCGTGGTCCGAGGTAGCCGATTGCCGCGGCCACAACGCGGCCAGTGAACGACAAGCCCACGCGCTACGAGGTGCCCGACGGCCGGTTCTAGGCCATCGACGCCGCCCACGTTGCAGCCATCGCCCCTCTCCCGCCGGGAGAGGAGTGAGCTGCGGCCGCCTTTAGGCGGCTCAAGGGTTGATCCGTGCCTTTGAGCTGCTTACCCCATAAGCCGTCTGGGATGCGAGGATGCAATGACCGCTGCGGGCGAAAAGCTGCCGGAACGCCTGGCCGGAGTCGAGGAGCTGGAAGCGTTGCTGAGCAGGCCGACGCCGGATCTGGTGGCCGACCTCGCCGCAGTCGACGGGGACATCCTGGTGTTGGGCGTGGGCGGCAAGATGGGGCCGACGCTCGCACGGCTGGCTCGCAATGCCGCGCCAGACCGCCGCGTAATCGGCGTCGCGCGCTTTAGCCAGCCGCGGCTGCAGGAGTCGCTCGCTGCGCACGGCGTGGAGACGATCGCGGCGGACCTACTCGACCCCAGCGCGCTCCAACGTCTCCCGCGGGCGCGCAACGTGATCTTCATGGCGGGACGCAAGTTCGGCGCAAGCGGCGACCCGGCGCTCACCTGGGCCATGAACGCCTATCTTCCCGGGCTGGTCGCGGAAGCGTTTCGACAATCCCGCATCGTGGTGTTCTCGACCGGTTGCGTGTACCAGTTCGTCGACGTGACGAGCCAGGGAGCGACGGAGTCGACGCCTCTCGCGCCGCCAGGCGAATATGCCAACTCCTGCATCGGACGAGAAAGGGTCTTGGAGCATTTTTCTCGGGCGCGCGGCACGCCCGGGCGGTTGTTCCGCCTCAATTACGCGATCGACCTGCGCTACGGCGTCCTCACCGACGTCGCTCTGAAGGTCAGAGAAGGGATTCCGGTGGACGTGACGATGGGCCACGTCAACGTGATCTGGCAGGGCGACGCGAATGCACGCGCGCTCCGCTGCCTTGCACACTGCACGGTACCCACCTCACCGATCAACATCAGCGGGCCGGAAACGGTGTCGATCCGTTGGCTCGCGCATGAATTCGCTGAGCGCCTCGGCCGCAAGGTGCAGGTCGTCGGCACTGAGGCGTGCTCGGCGTGGCTGACGAACACGGCCGCGGCCAACAAACTGTTCGGGTATCCGTCCGTCCCGCTCGCCCGGATGATGGACTGGACTGCCGACTGGGTGGCGCGCGAGATGCCTACGCTCAATAAACCGACCGGTTTTGAGGTGCGCGATGGCGCCTATTGACGGGCTGGCAATCCGGCCGATCGGGCCAGACGCGGCAGCGGAAGGGTTGGCGCTCACGGTGGAGACTAACTGGAACCAGACGGCCGAAGACTGGGCGTTCTTCATCTCGCATGGCACCGTGTTCGGTGCACGCGACGCCGTGGGGCGGCTCGTCGCCACCGCCGCGGTGCTTGCCTACTCGGGGGGATTTGCCTGGGTAAGCCTCGTCATCGTCGCAAAATCGCACCGCCGGCGGGGGCTCGGCACGCGGATGCTGAACGAATGCCTTGCGACGCTAAGCAGACAAGGCCTGATCGGTGTGCTCGACGCGACGACGGCTGGTGCGAAAGTGTATACGCAGGTCGGTTTCCAACCGCTCTTCGGACTCGACCGCTGGAAAGGGAGCGGCGGCGTGTCCCCGGCACGCAGCGAGCCGGTGCGGACAGTCGCAGCATCGAGCCTGGGGCAGATCGCCGCGCTCGACGCGGTCGCATTCGGCGCGAGGCGTGAGGCGCTGCTGGCCGACTACTGGGCGCGCGACGGGACCCGTGGGTTCGCGCTCGAGGACGCGCGTGGCTGCGCACTGGTGCGGCGGGGCCGCGTGGCATCGCACGTGGGTCCGGTGGTCGCACCTAGCGAGAGCGACGCTCTCGCGCTGATCGAAACCGCCGTGGCGGCAACATCTGGCGCCATCTTTCTCGACGTGCCGGATGCGTGGACCGTGATCGCCGCGTGGCTGGACGCGCGCGGCTTCGCGGTCCAGCGCCCATTTGTCCGGATGGCCCTGGGCCGGGACGCGCCGTACGGTGATCCGGCGCGCCTGTTCGCGATCGCGGGGCCGGAGTACGGTTAGGAGTCGATGATGGCCCTGCACCGGAAGGACTTGCCGCGCGAGGTTCTCGCGACTCTGGCTGAAGGCGCGGTAATTCCCGCGCATCCGCTCGCGCTGGACGCAGCGCGCCGCTTCGACCGTCGCCGTCAGCGTGCGCTCACGCGGTACTACATCGACGCCGGCGCCGGCGGACTCGCGGTCGGCGTGCACACAACGCAGTTCGCGATCCGAGAAGCCGGACTCTACCAGACGGTGCTCGCCAGTGCGGTCGAAGACAGCCGCGGATGGACGACACGCCCTATGGCCCTGATCGCTGGGGTCTGTGGGCGCACGCCGCAAGCGGTGAGCGAGGCGCGCGCCTCGGTCCGGCTCGGCTATCACGCCGGCTTGGTGAGCCTCGCTGCCCTCCAAGGGGAGAGCGAGGATGCGCTCGTCGCGCATTGCCGCGCGGTCGCGGCCGAGATTCCCCTCGTGGGCTTCTACCTGCAGACGAGCGTCGGCGGTGTCCTGCTCGACGCGCGCTTCTGGCGCCGGTTCTCCGAGATCGACAACGTGGTCGCGATCAAGGTCGCGCCGTTCAACCGCTACCGGACGCTGGACGTGATACGCGGCGTCGTCGAGGCGCGCGCGGAGGACCGCATCAGCCTGTATACCGGCAATGACGACCACATCGTGCTGGATCTCGTCACGCCGTTCACGGTGATGCGCGATGGCGTTGCGGTGAAGGTGCGGTTTCGGGGTGGACTGCTCGGACATTGGTCCGTGTGGGTGCGCTCGGCGGTGGAATTGCTCGCGCGGGTGAAGCAGGAGACGCGCGCCGGGGCGGTGGGCGAGGCGCTGCTCGCGCTCGACAGCCGCGTGACCGACTGCAACGCCGCGTTTTTCGATGCCGCCAACGACTTCCGCGGCTGCATCGCCGGATGCCATGAGATACTGCGTCGACAAGGCCTGCTCGACGGTATCTGGTGCCTGGATCCCAACGAGACCCTCAGCCCAGGGCAGAAGGAGGCGATCGATCGCGTCTGCGCTATCCATGCCGAGCTCGCCGACGACGCCTTCATCCGGGCCAACCTGGAGCGCTGGCTGAGCTGAGCTCGGTAGAGCGGGTCAGCGAGTTGGAAGAGACAAGCGGCGGTAAACTATGCGTGGCAGTTGCTGCCGTTCGAAGCGTATCGCTTGCCCCGCTAGCCAGCAGGCAGCACAGCATCTCGCAACGTGGAGGAAACATGTCGATCAAGCGCCTTCAAGCCGGACCGCGCATGAGCCAGGCCGTGGTCCACGGCAACACCGTCTATATCGCGGGCCAGGTGGCGGACACGCCGGTGCCTTCCGTGGCCGACCAGACGAAGCAGGTCCTCGCCAAGATCGATCGGCTCCTGAAGGAGGCGGGGACCGACAGATCGCGGTTGCTGTCGGCGAACATCTGGCTTGCCGACATCACGCGCTTCGACGAGATGAACCAGGTCTGGGATGCCTGGGTGTCGCCCGGCAACACTCCGGCGCGCGCGACGGTTCAGTCGACGCTCGCCCGCCCGGGCAACCTGGTGGAGATCATGGTGGTCGCGGCGTTGGAGTGACCTTGGCGCTGCGTGCCAGGACGTCCTCGCCATAAGGAAGGTCCGAGACCTGGCAG
This sequence comes from Gammaproteobacteria bacterium, assembly GCA_041488255.1. Taxonomy (GTDB): domain Bacteria; phylum Pseudomonadota; class Gammaproteobacteria; order Burkholderiales; family SHXO01; genus SHXO01. Next base: position 5,306 of record JBGPOV010000061.1, read on the forward strand.
CGGCCACGGCACGCGCTACCCCGGGTTTTTGTCGGCGACTTCCTTGACGACGCGGACCTGGGTGCCGGAGGCCAGCGAGTCGGAAGGGTTGAGGATTACGGCCTCACCCTGCTCCAGCCCCGACACCACTTCCACCTCGGTGCCGAAGTCGCGGCCGAGCATGATCTTCCTGAGGGCAACGCGCTGGTCGGGCTGCACTACTGCGACCTGGACACCTTCAGAGCGGAAGATCAGCGTGTTGACCGGCACCACGAGTACCATGTTCCTAGAGCGCAGCTTGAGATGGACCTGCGCGTAGGCGCCGGGCAGCAGTTCGCCGGTAGGATTGTCCACGGCCACCTCGGCCAACATCGTGCGCGACGCCGCGTCTATGGCTTGAGTGGTGCGGACCAACGAACCCTTGAAGCTTCGACCAGGAAACTCGCTCAGCGTCAACTCCGCCTCCACGCCCGGCACGGCGTCGCGCGAATAGAACTGCGGGACGTTGATGTACACGCGCAGCTTCTTGGTGGAGGCGACGTGGAACAGCTCTCTTGCCGGCCCACCGCCGCTGCCGGCGTCGATCAGCGCGCCAACGTCGGTGTTGCGGGCGGTGATCACGCCGTCGAACGGTGCGAAGATCTTCTTGAAAGCCTGCGTCTTCTCGAGGCGTGCGACGTTGAAGCGCGCCGAGTCCAGGGCGGCTTTCCTTGCTTCCATCTCACCGTAGGTTTGATCCGCCATCTGTTTCGACACCACGCCCGTCTTGAGCAGCTCCTGCCAGCGCTCGGCGGTCTTCTGTGCCAGCCGGAAGTTGGCCTCGGCGGTGGCCAGGTCGGCCCGCGCCTGATGCAGCTGATCGTCGACCTCTGGCGTATCGATTTCGGCCAGCAACTGCCCGGCCTTGACGTGCGCGCCGATGTCGGCGGTCCAGCGCTTGAGATAGCCGTTGGTGCGAGCGTAGATCGGGGTGTCGAGGAATGCCTGCATGTTGCCGGGCAGAACCAGCTCCCGGCTCGGGTCCCCCGACTTGGGCTTGATGACCGAAACGGTGGGGATATTGAGTGCCTGTGTCTCTTTCTTGAGCGCCGCGGTGGCATCGAGCCGCGGGAGAATGCCCCACACGAGCACGGCCGCAAACACCGCGAGGATGAGAGCCGCCGCGATCCAGCGGCGCCGGATTCGGCGCTTGTCAGTTGGGGAGGACGGAGACGAATTCATCTGTTGTTCGACGATGATACGAGCTATCGTCTCAGGCAGGGACCGGCGCGAGCGGGCGGCCACGTGCGCGCCACCCGTGGATGACTGCGAACACCACGGGCACGAAAAACAACGTGGCGACGGTCGCGAACAACAGCCCGCCGATCACCGCGCGGCCCAGGGGTGCGTTCTGCTCGCCGCCTTCGCCTAGCCCCAACGCCATCGGCACCATGCCGATGATCATCGCCAGTGCGGTCATCAACACCGGCCGGAAGCGGGTGTAGCCCGCCTCCAGCGCCGCTGCGAGCGCGTCTACATCCCCCCGCAGCCGCTCGCGCGCGAAGCTCACCACCAGGATGCTGTTCGCGGTGGCAATGCCCATCGCCATGATCGCCCCGGTGAGCGCCGGGACGCTGACCGTGGTGTGAGTCACGAACAGCATCCAGACGATTCCGGCGAGCGCTGCCGGCAGCGCCGTGATGATGATGAACGGGTCGAGCCACGACTGGAAGTTCACCACCATCAGCAGATAGATCAGCACGATCGCGAAGATCAGCCCGAGCAGCAGGCCGGTAAAGGAAGACTGCATCGTCTCGATCTGCCCCCGCACGATGAGCGTGGAGCCCTGCGGCAAGTCCTTGAGGCTGTCACGGACGATCCTGGTCACCTCGTCGGCGACGCCGCCGAGATCGCGGCCCTGGACATTGGCGTAGATGTCGAGCACCGGCTGCACGTTCCAATGGCTGATGACTGCGCGTTCGGCTCCACGACTAACCTGAGCGAGGTCCTCCAGGATTGTCGGCTTTGCCCCACGTTCCCCCGTGACTGGAACGTTGCCCAGCGCCTGCAGCGAATCGATCTGGTACTGCGGCATCTGGGTGATGATCTGATAGCTCACACCGTTCTTCGGGTTGAGCCAGAAGTTCGGGCTGGTCTGGAAGCTGCCGCTCAACGCGATCAGAAGGTTGCTCGCCACGTCGCGCTGCGACAGGCCGGCTTGCTGCGCCTTGGTGCGGTCTACAGTGACGTCCAGCTTGGGCTGATCGAACGGCTGCTGCACCCGCAGATCGGCGATGCCGGACACCGACTTCAGGCGTTCCAGCAGCTTGAGGGCAAACTGCCGGTTCTCCTCCATCTTGCGGCCGATGACCTGGATGTCGATGGGCGCCGGCAGGCCGAAATTGAGGATCTGGCTGACGATATCGGCCGGCAGGAAATAGAAAGTCACGCCGGGAAACTGCTCGCGCAGGTTCTGGCGCAGAAGCCGGATGTACTGTTCGGTCGCGTGATGGCCTTGGTTCAGCGAAACCAGGATGTCGGCGTCGGCCGGTCCGGTGGTGCCCGAGTTGTTATAAGACAGGTTGGTCCCGCTCGACGGCAACCCGATGGTGTCGATGATCGTGCTGAGCTCGCTCGGGGGGATGAGGCTGCGGATCTGGGTCTCGACCAGGTCACACAGCCTGGCCGTCTCCTCGATGCGCGTGCCGGTCTTCGCGCGCAAATGCAGCTTGATCTGGCCGGCATCCACGGACGGGAAGAAATCGCGACCCACCCAGGGCAGAAGCAGGCCTGAGCCGATGCAGCCGGCCAGGATCAGCGTGATGAACAGGCCTTGGTGTTGCATGCTGCTCGCCAGCCACGTCCGATAGTGCTCGCGCACCCTCGAGAATCCGCGCTCGAACGCCAGGTGCAGATGCATGAACGGGTTGCGGCTCGCCCTGCGGCTAACGTGCTCTTCGTGCGCGTGCAGCAGATACTTGGCCAGCGTCGGCACCAGCGTCCGGGAGAAGAAATACGAAGCCAGCATCGCGAACACCACCGCTTCAGCCATCGGCACGAACAGATACCGCGCCACTCCGGTCAGCAGGAACATCGGCACGAACACGATGCAGATCGAGAGCGTGGACACGAAGGTGGGGATGGCGATTTGCTGTGCGCCGTCCAGGATCGCGTCGTCGAGCGGCTTGCCCTGTTCGATGTGCTGGCTGATGTTCTCGATCGCCACCGTCGCGTCGTCCACCAGGATTCCGACCGCCAACGCGAGCCCGCCCAGCGTCATGATGTTGATGGTCTCACCCAGCGCCGACAACACGGTGAGCGAAGTCAGGATCGCGAGCGGGATCGAGACGGCGATGATGATCGTGCTGCGCCAGCTCCCCAGGAACAGCAGGATCATCAGGGCGGTCAGGCAGGCTGCGAGTATCGCCTCCTGGATCACCCCGTCCACCGCCGCACGCACGAACAGAGACTGGTCCAGCGTGGGCTGGATCTCGAGCGCGGGCGGCATTGCCGCCTTGATACGCGGCAGCTCGGCGCGCACTCGGTCCACGATGTCGAGGGTGGAGGCCTTGCCATATTTGAGAATGGTCAGCAACACCGCGCGCTGGCCGTCGTGCCGCACGATGTTGGTCTGAGGCGTGAACCCGTCGCGCACGTGCGCCACATCGCGGATATAGATCGTGTTGCCCTGCACCGTGCGGATCGGCAGATCGTTGAGCTCGACGATGGACTTCGGGCTGCCGTTCAGAGTCACGTCGTATTCGAGCGATCCGATTTTCACCGTGCCGGTGGGCAATATGAGGTTCTGGGCGTTGACTGCATTCACCACGTCCTGCGGCGCCAGCCCCTTGGCCTGCAGCGCACGTGGATCGATATCGACCATGACCTGGCGGAACCTTCCGCCGTAAGGAAAAGGCAGAATCGCTCCCTGCACGGTAGCGAGCTGGGTGCGCATGAACTGATTGGCGAGGTCGAACAGCTCGTGCTCGGCCAGAGACTTGCTCGACAGGGCCAGCTGCAAGATCGGCACGGTCGAGGCGTTGTAGCTCAGGATCAGCGGCGGCTGTGCGCCCGGCGGGAAAGAGGCGAGGACGGTCTGGGCGATGGCGACCACTTGGGCCAGCGCCGTCTGAATGTTGGCGCTGGGGTGGAAGGACACCTTGATCACGCCCACCCCGTTGTAGGTCTGCGACTCGATGCGCTCGATGTCGTTGACGGTCGCGGTCATCGCACGCTCGAATTGCGAGACGATGCGCCCTTCCATCTCCTCGGTCGACAGGCCGGTATAGCGCCAGATGACGCTGACGATCGGGATGTTGATGCTCGGAAAGATATCGGTCGGCGTCCGCATGATGGCGAGCGGGCCGACGATCAGGATCAGAAGCGCCAGCACGATAAACGTGTAGGGGCGGCGCAGCGCGAGTTGGACGATCCACATGGTGTGGGACTCAGACCACGAACCGGGGCAGGGGTTCGGCTGACGCCGAGGCTCGGGCGGCCCGGCCGCTGCTATCGTCCATGGTTGTTCGGGGAGATTCTAGGAAAATCGATCGTCGGAAAGCTGCCTTGCAGGCAAGAAAACTCGAAGCTACAAACATCGGCGCCAGAGCCGATAATCATAGCAGAGCCGCGCTCCCGGCTTCAGTATGGAGCGGGGGAATGCCTGCGGCTTCAGCCCAGGCGCGGGATCGGTGCCGGGTGTGCCAGTCTGCGTTCCGAGCTCATGCACGGCCCCGAGGGCAGTGTTGGCCCTCGCCGACATGGCCCGGTCGAGGCGCGGAGCAACGCATGCGCACTTGGTCTGGCCCGAAGCTGCGAGTACGATGGGCGACGCGTCTGGTCTTTCGCGGGGGCGGTCATGCAAGAGACACGAATACAAACGCTGCAGCGGATGCCGATCTTCGGTGGTATGCGGGCCGACGTGCTCGACTTCCTTCTGGAAGCGTCCGCAGTGACCTGCCTGGCCAAAGGCAAGTTCTTTTTTCACGAGCACGAGAAAGCCGAGTCCATGTTCGTTCTGGAAGCCGGTGAGGTCGCGGTCCTGAAACTGTGGGAGGGGCAGCAGTGCCTGCTCGGACATCTGCGGCAGGGCGACTGCTTCGGTGAGATGGCGCTCATGGATCTGGGTCCCAGGAGCGCCTCGGTGATGGCGGTCAAGGACTGCACGGCGATCGAGCTGTCGACGGCGAGCTTTTACAAGATCTACGAGAAGAATCTCGAACAGTTTGCCCTGCTGCAGATGAACATCGGGCGGGAAGTGAGCCGCCGGCTCCGCGTCGCGGACGAGTGCCTGTTCCGCGCCCACATGGGCGCCGTCGATCTCGAGCCGGAGCTGCCGCTGCCGTACACCTGATCCCTGGTCCGCGGCGCCGGCGCGGCGGTTCATCCACGGATCCGCTCGCCTGACTGCGCGCGGAACAGGTACACCCGCTCGGGATTGACGCAAAGCCCGATCGATCCCCCCATCTCCCCGGAGAAAATATTCGGGGCCTTGACGACCACTTCCTGCTCGCCCGCCTTGAGCGTGACCAGCGTGTGGTCTCCGATCAGCTCGATCGAATAGATCCGCCCCTGCAGCTGTGCTCGGGACGGGTCGGCGAGCGTGCAGTCTTCCGGCCGCACGCCGAGGATCACCTCCGCGCCGTCAAGGCTTCGGCTGGTCGTGACGCGCACCCCGGGCGCTTGGAAGATGCCGTCCGCGAGCCGTCCGCGCAGGAAGTTCATGGGCGGCGAGCCGATGAAGCCGGCGACGAACAGGTTGGCGGGGTCCGAATAAATGTGCGCGGGGGGGGCCAGCTGCTGAAGCACCCCCTTATCCATGAGCGCCACCCGGTGCGCGAGCGTCATGGCCTCGATCTGGTCGTGCGTCACGTAGATCGTGGTGATGCCCAGTTCGTACTGCATGTGCTTGAGCTCGGCCCGCATGTGGCCGCGCAGCTTCGCGTCCAGGTTGGACAGGGGCTCGTCCATCAGGAACACCGAAGGCCGGCGCACGATCGCGCGCGCGAGCGCTACGCGCTGGCGCTGCCCGCCGGAGAGCTGGCGCGGATAGCGGTCGAGCAGGTGCGCGAGTTGGACACTCTGCGCTACTTCCTTCACCTGCGCGTCGATGGCTGCATGCGCCATGCGGCGGATGGTCAACGGATAGGCGATGTTTTGCGCGACCGTCTTGTGCGGATACAGCGCGTAGGACTGGAATACCATGGCCACGTCGCGGTCCTTCGGCAACCGCTCGGTCACGTCTTCGCCGCCGATCTGCACCCGGCCCTCCGAGGCTGCTTCCAGCCCCGCGATGATGCGCAGCGCCGTGGTCTTTCCACAACCCGACTCCCCGAGCAGCACCAGAAATTCTCCCGGGTGCACCTCGAGACTCAGGTCGCGCAGCACGCGCACAGTGCCGAAGGTCTTCCCGATCCCAAGCAGTGCAACGCTTTTCGAGCGGACCGGGACGGTCGCGCTCATCCTTTGATCGCTCCGACCAGAAGCCCCTTGGTGATGAAGCGCTGGAGTGTCACCGTCAGCACGATGACCGGGCAGATCATGATGACGATCAGCACCGACATGTACCACCACTGTGGCCCGCGCGTCGCATTCTGCGCGGCGACCAGCAGTGGCATGGTCTGCGCCTCGGCAGTCGACAGGAACAGCGCCAGCAGGTACTCGTTCCAGCACAGGATCAGCACCAGCAGGCTGGTGGCGACCAGCCCCGGCTTGACCAGAGGCAGGGCGATGTCGAAGAAGATGCCGAAGCGCGAGGCACCGTCGATCTGTGCGCTTTCCTCCAGTTCGCTGGGGACCGCGCTGAAGAAATCGAACATCAGCCACACCACGATCGGCAGGTTTACGGTGGCGTACGTGATGACGAGCGCGGTGCGCGTATCCAGCAGCCCGAGCTGCTTGAACATGAGGTAGATCGGGATCGCGGTCACCACCGGCGGCAGGATGCGCTGGGAGATGACCCAGAAGAGAATGTCGTCGTTTCCGAGCCGGCGTCTAAAGCGCTTGGCCAACACTCGCAGCAGGATGAAGAAGACCGCTGCGCCCGAAGCGATGGCAAGAAGCCAGTTCGCGCCGCCCCAAAACATGAGGCTGGCCGCCGCAGCAGTCGAGATCACGAACATCGCCACCGCCCCGACGGAGGGGCGATATTCGATCCGCGCCAAGCCGTATGCGGCCATGGAGCCGATGAGCACGGCAACCACGGTGGCCACCGAGGAAACGACCACGGAATTCACATACGGCCGCAAGGTATCTCGGCCGAGATCAAAGAAGATGTACTTCCAGGCGTGCAGGCTGGGCGTGAAGTCGACGAAGGGCAGGTAGTTGGGGCCGTCGGCCACGTCGATCGGAAGCTTGAACGAGGTAATCACAAGCCAGTAGAGCGGGAACAGGACGATTGCCGTCCACAACAGCAGCAGCGCATATACGACCAGCTTGACGCCGTACGCCAGCTCGTTCAGACGCCTGGGGACGAACAGGGCCGGGATGCGCTTCATCGTGCCGGCTCGCCGCGTGCGCGACGCACGACGAACTGGAAGAACGACACGCAGCCGATCGTGGCGACGAAGAACAACATGTACGCCACTGCCGCGGAACCGCCCAGGTCGAGCGTGCGCCAGGCGATGAACGAGTGCAGCGTCATGGACTCGGTCGCGATGCCCGGTCCGCCGTTGGTCAGGATGTTCGGCAGGTCGACGATCTTGAATGCCTCGATCAGACGGATGAGGATGACGCTTGCCGCCACCGGAGCGATCGACGGCCAGGTGATGTCGCGGAAGATCTTCCAGCCGTTGGCGCCGTCGATCTGCGCTGCTTCGACCTGGTCGCGCGGCTGACCTTCCAGCGCCGCGAGCAACACGATAAACATGAACGGCACCCATTGCCAGGTGTCGCCGACCACCACCACGATGCGGGCGGACCAGGGGTCGGCGGCCCAAGAGGTGGCCCGCAGTCCCACGGCGTCCCACAGCGGCGCTAGCGGGCCGACGGTGGTGTCCGCGAGCATCCGGAACATGTACGCGATGCCCACCGGTGTGACCATCAGCGGCAGGAAGAACACCAGGCGGTAGAAATCTCGGCCGCGCACCGGCAGGGTACAGAGGTAGGCCAGGCCCAGTCCGATGAGGAACTGGGCCGTGACGCCGGCGGTGACGTAGAACAACGTGACGCTCAAGCTTCCCAGCCGAGCGGTCCCGCCAGTGTTCACCGCGCACAAGACGAGCGCCGCGACCAAGGCTGCCACCGCGATGAGGCGCCCGATGAGCCCGATCACGCTCGCGCTCGGGCCCAACGCATAGCGCGCGATGCGCAAGATGAGGAACACGCCGAGCACGCCGATCAGCAGCCACTCCAACGGGCTGACGGTGTCGAAGGTGCCGAGGAAGTGGTACTGCTCGCTGCCGAAGAGAAGCTTGCGGAAGTTGCTCCAGCCGACGAAGGTCAGCAGATAGCCCCCGGGTGCCAGCTGGAACCGCACCAGCGTCAGGTAGGCGGACACCAGCAGCGGGAAGATGGCGAACGCGAGGATGATGACGACGGTCGGCAGAATGAACGCGGTGCGCGCTTGCCGGTCGAGAAACGCGCTAGAGGGAAGCGCACTCATGCCCCCTCCCTCGCCTCCCCCGCGAGCGGGGGAGGGTTGCGTCAGTCATTGCCCCAAGACTCACAGTGTCCAAGCCGGCAGCGAAAGCGGGCAGGGTGGAATGCCACCCTGCCCGCTGTGCGGTCCATGACGCGGTGTTGGCCTACTTCCAGCTCAAAGACGCGCGATAGGCGGCCTGCTGTTTGTCTTTGCCGAGCTCGCCGCTCAGCTCATTCCAGCCGTCTTCGATGGTCTTCATGGTCTGAGCGATGTCGAGCTCGCCTGCAAGGAACCGAGCGAGCGCCGTATCCAGCACCACCTGCTGGTAGCGCTGGTTCTGCGGGATGCGCAGATCCAGGACCATGTTCGGGCTGTTGAGGCTGGCTTCGATGGCGCCCAGGTAGTTCTTCGCCGCCGGCACGCTCATCCCCGCCTTGGTCCACACCGAGAGATCCTTGAACTGCGAGATGCGGTAGGGGTTGAAGCCGGTCTTGCCGATAGTGACGTCGACGTTGGACTGCGCCGGCTGGCTCATGTAGGAGAAGAACACGTAGGCTGCCTCCTTGGTCTTGGCGTTCGCGTGCGCATTGATCCCGCCCGACCATCCGCCGAAGGCAGCGAAAGGCGCATGGTTGATGCCGTTGACCGCGTAGGGGCATATCTGCTGGTTGCAGGGCACCAGCTTGCCCGTGTCGCGATTCAGCACCGTGGGCGAACCGGGCAGGATGACCGCGCCAACCTTATCGTTGACCTTCGATTCGGTCGGGTCGATCGCCAGCGTACCGATGTCACCCCAGTCCAACGTCAGCGCGCACTGTCCGGAGATGAACAGCTTGCGCGTATCGCCCACGTCCAGGTTGATCTCGTTGGGCGGGCCGTACTGCGTCGAGTCTTTATAGAACTTCAGCGCAGTCGCGAAGCCTTCGTTGTTGACCAGCGGCTTCATGTTGCGCGGGTCGAAGAATGCGCCCTGCGAGGTCCCGCCCGACTGGATATAAGCAGCCGAGATGGAGGTGATCCACCAGTAGGCCTGGGCGTTGCGCTTCTTCGAGATGCAGGACCCGAAGTCGGCTTTGCCGTCCCCGTTCCAGTCCTTGCCGTGCGCGGCCTTCGCAATAGCCAGATATTCGTCCCAGGTCTGCGGCGGCTTCATGCCCAGCTTCTGCAGGACGTCGGTGCGGTAATAGACCATGTGATAGTCGCCGTCGAGCGCGACCAGATAGACCTTGCCGTTGTAGCGCTGAGAGAAGTTGCGGAAGAAGGGTGCCACATCGTCTTCCTTCAGCGCCTGGTCCTTGGACACCTGCGAGGTCAGTTCCTCCAGATAGCCCCCGGTGACGTAGTCCACCATCCATTGCGGCGCGAACACGGCGGCGTCGATCGAATTGGTGCCGGTCGCCCAGTCGGTCAGCAGCTTCTGGTACAAGTCGGAAAAGGGAACCGTGACGACGTTGATCTTGGCCCCGGTCATCTTCTCGAAATCCGGAGCGCGGCGCTGTAGTGGCTCGGCGATCTGGGGCCCGGTGAAGGTCATGACGTTAACCGTGACTCCGTCATAGGGCTTCGCCGGGAACGCCGCCGATGCCCACAGCAGCACGGCGCCCGCAACAGTGACCGTGGACAGTGCTTTGAGATATGCGTGTGCAGCCATTCTTGCTTCTCCTCCTGTTGGCGCGGCATCGAGGCGGCCTCTTCTGTCGCAACGCTGGCGCGCGTGCCTCTCAGCCGACGTGAATTGCGAGATGATTTCAAACACAGCGTGTACTGGCTTGCGTCACTGCAATGCTTTGTCCCTCCTTTCCGCTATTCGAACAGGTCCGGCCGCGAGCGGTGCCGACGACGGCTTTGACACGAGGCAGAGCCAGCGCGTTCAACAGGATCTCGTGGAACTGGAGGTCGGGGGCATGGAAGGCGAGCGCTTTGCCCGCGCTCATAGCGCGCTGTTGCTCTGCCAGGTTGACGTCGAGGGCGCCGAGAGCCTGGCTAGCATGTTAAGCGGCGCTGAAGTGGCGGTCAATGGACACCAGCAGCCGCGCAGCGTAAGGTTTCACCCGAGCTCGGGGTCGGCTCGGCAACTTGAAAAGTGGCCCATCCATCATCCGAAGAGAACAGAGGCCTGCATGAGTCTTCTCACGCGGCGTCGTTTCCTCGCTTGTGCCCCAGCGGCGGCGCTGGCGCTCGCGACGGGGTTGCCGCGCCGCAGCGCAGCGCAATCGGCGCTGGTGCTGCGCGTCTCGTCCTCGCTGGCGGCGGACGAGAATTCGGCACATTACATCTGGTACCAGCGATTCGCGGCCAACGTTAAGGGCGCGGTGGGCACGCGCGTGACGCTGGAGTTCTTCCCGAACAGCCAACTCGGCAAGGAAGCCGACGTCGTCCAGCAGGTGAAAGTAGGGTCGATCGACATGATGATCACCGGGTCGTCGATCTGGGCTACGGTCGCGCCCGAATTCGGCATGCTCGACCTCGGCTACATGTTCGACAGCTACGCGCACGTGGCAAAGTCCCTGGACGGCGGGGTCGGAGACCAGCTGGCCAAGATCCTGAACGATCGCACCGGGTGCACGGTTCTCGGCTGGGCGTCGCATTTCGGCGCGCGCAGCGTCTACACCAAGACCCCGGTCAACTCGCTGGCGGACATCAAAGGGGTCAAGCTCCGGGTCCTGCCGACGCCCGCCTTCATCGAGACGTTCAAGCTGATGGGGGCGACCCCGACGCCGATCCCGTTCAACGAACTGTACACGGCGGTGCAGACCGGCGTGGTCGACGGCTACGAGCACGACGCGGCCACCGTGCTGGCCTCCAAGCTTTACGAGGTGTCCAGCCACTGCTGGCTCACCGAGCACTTGTTCAGTCCAATGATCGCCGTTGTCGGCAAGCGCGGACTGGAGAAGATGCCGGCCGACATCCGCTCAGCCGTAGTCCAGGCCGCAACCGAGGCAACGCGAGTCGAGCGAGGGCAAGCCGCGGTAAAAGGCAAAGCCGCGGTGGAAGAGCTGAAACGCCTGGGCATCACCTTCCATCCGATGGCCAAATCCGAGAGGGAGTACGTCCGCCGCGAGATGCAGACGCGGTTGTGGACTGCATTCGCCGTTCAATATCCCGTGACCAAACCGCTGTTCGATGCCATCTCGGCTGCGCGGGCGTGACCGCACGCGCGTCTCACTAAGGGCCGTTCGTCAACTGTTGGCAGGGCTGCTCGTTGCGTGCGAGCACGTCGCCGGGTTCGTGCTTGCGGCGGACGTGCTGGTGGTGTTCGCGTCGGTGATCTGGCGTTATTTCCTGCACGCCCCGCTGCTGTGGGCCGAGGAGATCGCGCGTGCCCTGATGGTGACCCAGACCTTTCTGGGTGCGGCGGCGGCGTTGGGGCGAGCGCAACACGTGGGCATCGACAGCTTTCGCGGCCTGTTTCCGGCGCTCTGGCGCCCAGCGGTGGTCCAGCTGTGCCACTGGGTCATCGTGGCGGTGTCCGTCGCCCTGTTCCTGTCTGCTTGTGCGCTGCTGGCCGATTCGCGGTCGCAGACGACGCCGTTCGGTTTGCCCCAATCCATCTATGTCTTCCCGCTGGTGGCGGGCAGCCTGTTGATGATCTTGTATGGGACGGCGGCGGCGCTTGCCGGTCCGCGGGATAGCGTGTGGACCACGCTGGCAGGAGGCCTGATGCTGGCGCTGGCGGTCTGGGGGTGGAACACACTAGTGCCCCTTCATCCGATCGCGCCGATCGTCTTGCTGAGCGTCGCCTTCGTGCTCAGCGTCGTCATCGGCGTGCCGATCGCCTTCGCGCTGGCGTTCTCCGCGCTCCTGTATTTCTTGACCGAGCCCTCGCTGCCGATGCTGGTGTACTCCCAGCAGATCCTGGCGGGGATGGACCACTTTGTCCTGCTGGCCATCCCGTTCTTCGTGCTGGCCGGCCTGGCCATGGAGGCGAACGGCATGTCGGCGCGCCTGATCGAGCTGCTCTTGCGGCTCATGGGGCGCGTGCGAGGCGGGTTGAACCTGATCATGATCACCGCCACCGCGTTCTTCTCCGGTGTTTCCGGGTCCAAGCTGGCTGACATCGCGGCGGTGGGCGGCATCCTCATGCCTGCGGTGCGCAGGACGAAGCAGGATCCGAACGAGGCCGCCGGCCTGCTGGCCTGCACGGCGGTAATGGCCGAAACCATCCCCCCGTGCATCAACATGATCATCATGGGGTTCGTCGCCAACATCTCGATCGGAGGGCTGTTCCTCGCCGGTATCGTGCCGGCGGGCGTCCTGGCGGCAGCGTTGGCTGGCGTGGCGGTTTACTTCGGCCGGCGCATCGACCCAAAGGATGCCTTCGAGATACAGACGCCGTTGCTTAAGCTGATCGGCGGGGCCATGGTCGGCCTGCTCATGGTGCTCATGATCGGCAAAGGCGTTACATCGGGGCTGGCGACTTCGACCGAAGTCTCGGCCTTCGCCGTCATGTACGCACTGATCATCGGCGGCCTCGCGTTTCGTGAGCTGACCCTAAAGTCCATCGTTAGACTGTTCGTGCGTTCGGCATCGATGACCGGCAGTATTCTATTGATCGTGGCCGCCGCGTCGAGTGTTTCCTACGCACTGGCCCTGCAGCAGATCCCACAGTACCTGTCGGACTGGCTGGTGACGCTTGCGCACCAGTACGGCAGCCAGATGTTCGTGGTTGTCTCTGCGTTGCTGATGATCGCGTTCGGCGCCGTGCTGGAAGGCGCGCCCGCGCTGATCATCTTCGGCCCGTTGCTGACTCCCATCGCCCAACAGCTCGGCGTCAGTCCGCTGCACTTCGGCACGGTGATGGTCATCGCCATGGGGTTGGGGCTGTTCTCGCCGCCGATCGGGCTGGGGCTGTTCGCCACCTGCGCCATCACCGAGACCCACGTGAAGGACGTTGCCAGGCCGATGCTCAAATACCTCGCGGTCCTGTTCCTGGTGCTGATGGTGCTGGTCTTCGTTCCCGCCTTCTCGCTGTGGCTCCCGTACCGGATGGGCTTCAAATGACGGCGCACGATCGCGGAGATTGGAAAATCAATGCGTACGTCGGTCTAGGAGATGGCTCATGCCACGAATCTTTCTGACCCATCCACCGGGAGCCCTGGAGAGCTATTACGGCCCGCAGGCTGTCGCCGGGCTCCAGGCGCTGGCCGAGCTCCGCTTCAACCCCGCCGGCCGGGAGCTCACCACTCCCGAGCTCATCGACGCTGCGCGCGGCTGCGAAATCATCGTCTCGCACCGCGGGGTGACGGCCGAGCCGGATTTGTTCCGCAGCCTGCCCGATCTCGTCGCGTTCTGTCGCTGCGCCATCGACATCCGGACCGTGAACGTGGCGGCCGCCAGCGACAACGGGATCCTCGTTACGCAGGCCAGCGCCGGCTTCATCGCCGCGGTGGCCGAGTGGATCATCGCGGTCATGGTGGACCTGAGCCGCAATATCAGCGCGGCAACACAGTTTTACCACATCGGGGAAGTGCCGCCTGCATCGATGGGACGGCAGCTGAAGGGCTCGACCCTGGGGGTGATCGGTTACGGGCAGATCGGACGCTATCTGTGCGAGCTCGGACTGGCGTTCGGCATGCGCGTGCTCGTCTCCGATCCCCACGCAAGGCTCGCGAACACGTCGCTCAGCCAAACGCAAATGCCGGAGCTGCTCGCCGAGTCGGACTACGTCGTATGCCTCGCGGTCGCCAACGAAGAGACCGAGAATCTCATCAACGCGCAGGCTTTCGCGCGGATGAAGCCGACAGCGTTCTTCGTCAACGCGTCGCGCGGCAATCTCGTGGATGAGGCTGCTCTGCAGCGGGCACTGGACGAAGGCCGCATCGCCGGCTGCGCGATGGACGTGGGCCGCGCGCCAGACCAGATGCCGACGCCCGCGCTCGCACGCCATCCGCAAGTTATCGCCACGCCTCACATCGGCGGCCTCACGCCCGAGGCCATCGCGCACCAGGCGCTCGAGACGGTGGCACAGGTGGCCGAGATCCTGCAGGGCCGTGCTCCGAAGGGCGCGGTCAATGCCGACCGGGCAACGAGACTGGCCCGGCTGCGCCGGGATTGATTGCGACTACAGTATTGGCTGATGCCGGCTGGACTGCCATAGACGGCGGGGTTGTCCCGCAGCTGTCATAACCGGCGCGCAGTTACGGTCAGGCGATGATCGGGACCAGATGCTTCGTGCTCTCGACGGTGGTATCCCCGTTGGGCCAGGCGACGTAGGCCAGACCCCCGCTGACGTTGATCACCAAACCGTCCACCCGCTCCGGGCCGATCACCGTATGGATGCGGTTGACCCTGTCCCGCGGCTCGATCTCGCAGTGGGCAGGGGTCAGGACACTTTTCAGTAGAGCTAACACGACAAACTCCTTCTTTGGTAGGTACGATCGTTGGACCGTAAGACTCTGGTTTTGTTGCATCGCAGTATAGAGATACTGTCAGGTCGGCGCAGGGCAGAACCTCCCGCTGCGGATCCAGGCTGCTGCGATGCAATAAGCATGCCGAGCC
>JBGPOV010000062.1:0-20310 GCA_041488255.1 Gammaproteobacteria bacterium
GCAAGGCAAGCCGCATCGATTCACGCTGCGAAACGGATGACGACCACCCTGTCGCCTCGACGCCCCGAAGTGGAAACACCAGTCCCCTCTTCCCCAGTGCCCGAGCGCGAGGTCCTGCTTGAATGGCTCGGCCGAGCGGCTTGGCGCATGAGCACGCGTCGTCGCCTGCGCGAGGTGGGCTGGATCGTCTGTACATTGCTCTCGGCGCTGGCACTCTACCTCCTGCTCGAGGGGTTGCGCGCACCGGGTTCAGTCCTGGCCGCATTCTCGCCGCTGTTGCTGCTCGTTGCAGGCGGTGCGGTTGCATTGTTCGGCTGGCGCTGCGCTCGCCGGCCAAGTCTTTCGTCTGCGGCGGGTGAGGCGGACGCGCGGGCCGACTTGAAGGACGAGCTCAAGAGCGCGTACTGGTTCGCATGCCAGGACGCCGCGTCTGCGGCAGAGGCGCTGATGCTGCGTCAGGCGGCACACACGGTGCGGCGCCTCGATCTGCGTGAGGTCTTTCCGATCCGGATGCCGGCCAACATCGCCGCCGCGGCCGCGCTGGGTGCAGTCGCGCTTACGCTCGCCTTCCTGCCGCGCGATGCAGCTCATTCGGTGGGAACCGACCTCCAGTCCGCCGGCGACGGGAAGGTCGAAGAACGTGCCGCCTCTCGCGGGAGAAACACGGGCGACGATTCGGCGTTTCGCCTCGGCGGTGAGCCCGCGCCATCGTCCACGCCCCAAGCTTGGGAGGAGCGCGCGCTGTGGGCGAAGGCCGAGGAACTGGCGCGCAGCCTGGGCAGCCCGGAACAGCGCACAGAGATGCAGCGCGCCATACAGGCAGGGGACGTGAAGCGGGCGCAGCAGCTCGTCGACGCCGCCGAGGAAGCGAGGCTGGCCAGCCCCGGTGGACCTGCCGCGCTTGCACAGACCAATCGAGTCTCGGCCGAAGTGGCGCAGGGCATCCTCGAGCGGCTGCAGGAGCTGTTGAGCCAGGGCGACGAGCCGAAGCGCGAGGCGCCGGCCCAGACCGTACACGACCCAGGAAGCGTTCAAACGGCGTCGCGCGAACGCGAGGCGCAAGAGCCACAACGCCCCGACACGGCACGGCACACGCAAAGCGAGGACGCGCTGGACGATGCGCTGCGGGCGCTCTCGCGAGCCGACGCCGGCGAGCGGCAGGCGGAACGCGCTCAGGGCCAGTCCTCGCAGGACAACGGCAGGACCAATATCAACGGCGGCGCCATGGGCGTGCGCGTGGATGTGAGCCAGGTGGGGCCGGGAGGCGAGGACACGCCGCCAAACAGTCCGAGCGAAGGCGGTGAGCCCGTGCTGGGCAAGCCCACTTTGCGGCTTGCGGCACAGCTTCAGCACCTGGGCGCCGGCGCGGTGCACAACGATCCGGATCCGGGCACGCGCGAAGCGTTTTACGCCGCCACTCGGGCGCAGGCGGCGCGTCTCGACTTTGCAGCCGCGGAAGCTGCGGCGGGAACCGCCAGCGAAATGGCGCTGATGCGCAAGCAGGTCCCCGTTGCATACCGCGCGTCGGTCAAGCGCTATTTTCTGATCGAGCACGCTAAAGAACGCTGATGTGCAGGCCCGCGCGCGGACCGCGCAACTCGGCGGTCCAACGCGCGGCGAAAACGCGATGGCGCAAGCCTGCGCCACAGGAGAGAGGAAGGATTGACGTTTCTCGGGGTCTCGCCGCTCATCGCCTACGCGCTTCTCGCCGGGGTTGGAGTGCTGATCTGGCTCTTGTATCTCATCAAGCCGCGTGCGCGGCGGGTGGTAATCGCCTCGACGTTGCTGTGGCGGAGCGTTCTGCGCGACCGGCGCGCCCGCGACGACTGGTGGCGCTGGCTGGTTTCGCTCCTGCTCGCGCTGGTGACGGGCATGAGCCTGGCGCTGGCGCTCACCAGGCCGGAGCTGCGCGCTCTGGGCGCCGTGCACCAGCGCATCGTCGTGATCCTCGACAATTCCGCATCGATGGCGGCACGCACGCGCGACGGCAGCACGCGCTGGCGCCACGCGCTCGAGGGCGCGCGCCGGGTCATCGAGCGTGCGGGGCCCGGCAGCGAAGTTCTGGTGCTGGACACCGCCGGCCGCGCGCCGCTTACCGGCTTCCTTCCTCCCGAGCAGGCGCTGGAGCAGGTGGGGCGCGTCCCGCTATCGTCGCAGGCAAGCGGGCGGATGCCGCCGCTGCCGGTCGGCACGGCGATCACCGGCGCGCACCTGTTCACGGACGGTGTCGGAGTGGACGATGCGCCGCCTGGGACCGTGGTGCATTCCGTCTTCGAGCCAGCCGATAACGTTGCCATCACCGGGTTCGAGGCACGGCCGGTCCCGGGCGACCCGACCCGCTACGAAGCCTTCATCCAGATCGTCAACGCCTCCGCCAGCGAAAAGCGCGTCACGCTCGAGATCGTCGGCGTAGCCGGGTTTCACCTCGAGCGCGAGCTGCAGGTCTCCGGCGCCGCTACCGTGAACCAGTTGCTGGATGTGAGCCATTTCGACCAGGGGGTGCTGCGCGCGCAGGTGCGTTCCAACGGCGATGCCCTCGACCTCGACGACACCGCCTACTGCGTCGTGGCGCCGCATCGGACCAGGCGCATCTTGCTGGTCACCAACGGCAACGTCTTTCTCGAAGACGCCCTGCGTGCGCTGCCCGGAGTCGCGGTGACCGTTCGCAGCCCGGCCGAGCTCACTGCGCTGCCCGCCTTCGACGCGTACGTGTTCGATCGATATGCGCCACGCGAACCGCCCACCGCCGGTGCGCTCCTGTTCCGTCCGCCCGGCGCCGCCTGGCTCTACACCAACTTGCGGCCCGTCAGTCGTCCGACGGTTGCGAGCTGGGACGAGTCGCATACGCTCACAGCCGGCGTCACGTGGCGTGATTTGCGCCTGGAGAGCGCGCAGCTTGCGGATGCCGAGCCATCCGCTGCAATCGTTACGGCGAGGGGCGCGGGCGGCGATCATAGCGCAGCGGGCGCACTGGTCATGGCCGGTCGCGCACGCGCACGCTGGGTCGAAGTCGGCTTCGCGTTGCAGGACTCCAACTTCCCTCTGCAATCCGGCTTCCCGGTGTTTCTCGGCTCGGCCTTGAGCTGGCTTACCGAGACCACACGGGTGGTGAGCGAAAACCTCGGCCGGATCGAGGTGCCGATCGCCGATGCTCAAGTCCGCGACAGCCGCGACAACCGCGTCGCCACCACCCCGACGGCACGCGGCACGCTGTTCGAAGCGCAGAGGCCCGGCGTCTATGTCGCCAGCGGCAGGCAGGAGCGGCTCATCGTAGTGGCCAACGCGATCGACCCGCGCGCAACGCAGATCAATCACAGCCGCCTCGGGCCGCAACCGGCGGATCTGCAGCCCGCGCGCCGGCCGCGCCGTTCATGGCCCGAGCCGTGGATGTGGTTGCTCGCGCTCGCCGCGGTCCTGCTCACCGTCGAGTGGGCGACCTTCAGCCGCCGGATCACCGTGTAGCCGTGCACCTGGGGTTCGCGACCTGGTGGCCGCTGTGGCTGTTGTGGGCCATCCCGCTGGTATGGTGGTTGGTCCGGCACAGCCGCAGTACGATCAGCCGACGGCGGATCGTTCTGGCCGCAGTGCTGCGCTCGCTCGCGCTCGCTCTCGTTGCGCTTGCATTTGCCGGCCCCACGCTCTACATGCGCACGCACGCGGTCTCGGTGGTGTACGCGCTCGACATCTCGCGCAGCGTTCCGCCCGAGTTCCTGCGCAGCGCGCTGGACTGGATGCGCCAGGCCAACGCGCAATACCGTCCCGCGCACACACGCTATGTCGTCTTCGCCGACCGCGCCGAGCTGCTGAAGGACCTGGATGACATCCCATCGGTATCCGTGCGCCAGGCCGGCGAGATCGACAGCACCGCGGCGCTGGACCAAAGCGCAACGGACCTCGAGCAGGGGGTAACCATTTCGGTGTTCGGCTTCCTCCCGCAGCATGCGAAGCGGCTGGTCCTGATCACCGACGGCAACCAGACGCAAGGCGACGTGTGGCGCCAGCTGCCGCGGCTGCAGTCGGAGAGCGTGCGTGTTTTCGCGCTCCCGGCGCCGACGGCGTTATCTGCTGAAGCGTGGATTGACGGGCTCGAGGCGCCCGAAGGCGTGCGTCAGCAGCAGCCCGTGACGCTGCGCGTGCGCCTGTTCTCCAGCGCGCCGGCGCAAGCGCGGCTGCAGATCGCCGTAGCGGGCGAGGTGCTGGTCGATCGAACGGTCAAGCTCGCGTCCGGGGAAGGCGAAGTGCCGTTCGAGCTTCGCTTCAAGCGCGCCGGGGCGAACCCCGTGGTGGCACGGCTCGCAACACCGGATGGCCACGCGGAAAGCGTGCTGCAGAGCGTCTGGGTGGGCCCGCGCCTACGCCTGCTGTACGTCGAGGGAAGCCGGGGCGCTGCCCGTTACCTGGCGGATGCACTCGCGTCGCAAGGCATCGACGTCAAGGCCATGACGCCCGAACAGTTCGCGGAGCAAGCCGCTGCCGCGCTGCGCGGCGCTGACGCGGTGCTGCTGAGCGATGTTCCCGCAGACCGGCTGGACGCGGAAACGACGGGTCGTCTGGAAACCTTCGTGCGCGATCTGGGCGGCGGGCTGATCTTTGCGGCCGGCGAGAACACCTACGGCAAGTCCGGCTTTGCAGGCAGCGGTGTGGAGCGGCTGCTCCCGGTCAAGTTCGAGGCGCGGCGCAAGCGCAAGGAGCTGGACTTGGTTCTGCTGATCGACCGCTCCTACAGCATGCACGGGCGCAAGCTCGAGCTCGCGAAGTCGGCGGCGCTCGCGACCTTGGATCTGATGGAAGAGCAGCACCGGCTCGCAGTCGTCGCCTTTGACTCCCAGCCGCACGACGTCGTGCCGCTTGCCGAAGTCGGCAGCAAACGGCGCGCGGAGGACTTCATCAGCAGCATGACCTCCGCCGGCCGGACCGACATATACAACGCATTGTGGCGCGCCCGCGAGCTGCTCAAGGACTCCCGCGCCAAGACCAAGCACGTCATCTTGCTCTCGGACGGCGAAACCGCCCCGCCGCCGAATGCACCGCGCGCCGCCGAGCGCACGTCCGACAGCGACGGGGTGTGGGCAATCATTCACAAGCTGGGCTTCGGTTCGGTCGATCGGCTGCTGGTTCAGGAAGAGCCGGCACGGCCGCCCTCGGCGACCGGGGGATTCGAAGACCTGGTCGCGGACATGGCCGCGGCCAACATCACGCTCTCTACAGTCGCAGTCGGCGACAAGCCCAATCTGAGCCTGATGAGCGGGCTTGCGCAGTGGGGCAACGGCAAGAGCTATGTCGCGCAGCGGGACGGCGAGATTCCCGCCCTGTTCGTCGCCGAGGCGCGTCGGCTGCTCGGCGAGTCGCTGATCGAGGAGCCGTTTCGCCCGCTGGTCAAGGCGCGCAGCGAAATGCTGGCCGGCATCGATTTCGCATCGGGGCCCGAGCTCAAGGGCTTCGTCGCCGGCAGGGCGAAGCGCTTCGCGGACGTGCTGCTTCTGGCCAAGCAGGATCAGCCGCTGCTCGCCGAGACCCGCTACGGGCTGGGCAAGACGGTGGCGTTCCTCTCCGACGTCAAGAACCGTTGGGCAGTCGATTGGGTCGCCTGGCCCGGCTATGGGAAGTTCTGGGCGCAAGTCGTGCGCGATGCGGCGCGCGGCGCGGCGGCTGAGGAGCTCGCGTGGCAAGTCACGCGGCATGGAAGCGAAGCGTGGCTCAAGCTCACCGCATTGCACCCGGACGGCACCTTTCGCGATGATCTGTGGCCCAACGCGCGCGTGATACGACCGGATGGGCAATCGACTGTGGTCGTGTTGCGCCAGTCCGCACCGGGCACCTATGGCGCGCGTACACCGCTCGGAACCGTGGCCGCGGCACCGTATCGGTTCGAACTGCTCGCCGGCCCTGGCCTGTCAGCGCAGGAAATCGCGCGCATCGGTGCGCGTGTCCTGTATTACCCGCACAGCGACGAATTTCGCGCGAGGCCGGCCGACGTCGGACTGCTGAAAGCATTGAGCGAGCGCACCGGAGGCAAGTTCGCGCCGAAGACCGAAGAGATCTTTGCGCGCTCGTCGGACGGCGGTATTGTCGCAACGCCGTTATGGCCGGTGCTCGTGGCCGCAGCGCTGCTGTTGCTGCTGGCGGACATCGCCGTGCGGCGCGTTCCCTGGGGCCGGCTCGACGCCTGATCGCCGCGCAGGGCCGTCGACCGAAGTCCAAGGGTTACTGGGCACCGGAAGCGGATCGGCGGCATAGATAGCGCGCTCGACCGCTGCGTCATAGGCCGGCACGCGGCTGGATGCGCCAGCGGCCGTGAGCCAGCGATTGGCGAACTGAGCGCTGCTTAGGCATCCGTCCGGGTTGGGGATCATGGTAATCTACCGGCGCCGCACATTCGTATCGACAGCCCATGAAGGCATCTGACCCGCCCCGCCGCAGATCATGGCCTTTTCGATGCATCCGCAAAGCGCCGCGAGGCGGATAATCGGGCTTTGCGCGCAGACTTCACCCGAGGATGCAACATGCACAGCAGCAGCGACGTTCGCCGGTGGGATGGGGTAATCGACCGTCTCAAGCTGAGCCGGCGCGACTTCATCTTTTCCACGCTCGCGACGGGAGCGCTCATGCTCGCGCCGCGCTTTGCCGGCGCGCAGGCGGCGCAGCCGTACAAGATCGGCGTGCTGCTGCCCTCGACCGGCACCGGAGCCAACTACATGGCGCACTGCATCAAGGGGCTGCCGGTCGCAGTCGACGAACTGAACAAGCGCGGCGGCCTGCTCGGCAAACATCCGGTGCAGATCGTATACCGCGACGACGAGACCAAGCCCGACGTTGGCGCGCGCGAGGCCAGGTCGCTGATCCTGAACGACAAGGTGAACTGCGTGTTCGCGACCTACTCCAGCGCGGTCGCGCTCGCGGTGCAGGAGATCATTCACGAGCACAAGGTGCTGCATCTCGCGGCGACTTCCAACAGCTCCAAGATCACGCAGGACAACTACACGCCCTACACCTATCAGCTCTGCCCGGACAGCAACATGCAGTCGGGAGCGGTGGTGGTCGCGGTATCGCGCATGGCGCAGAAGAACAACTGGAAATCGTTCGTGTCGCTCGGGCAGGACTACGAGTGGGGGCGGGACACGCACCGAGGCTTCACCACCGGCCTCGCGAAGGTGGCGCCAAACGTCAAGGAGATGCGCCAGCTCTGGTTCAAGCTCGGCGAGACGGACTTCACCTCGTACATCACCGCGATCATGGCTGCGAAGCCGGATTTCATGTTCGGCGCGCTCGCCGGCAAGGACGCGGAAACCTTCATGCTGCAGGGCAACCAGATGGGCCTGTTCAAGCGCGTGCCGTTCCCCGGCGGGCTGGTCGCAGTCAACGACCTCAAGGCGCAGCGCAAGACTCTGCCGCGCGGCCTGATCGGCCTGGCGCGCTGCCCCTTCTTCGCACACCTTAACGAGCCGATCATGCAGGCGTATATCAAGCGCGACCGCGCAGCCTTCGGCCCGGAGGGCTATCCCGACGACTGGGCGTGCATGCATTACGACGCGCTCGGCGCTCTGGAGCAGGGCGCGAAGAAGGCCGGCTCCATCGACACCGAGATGATCATCAAGGCGCTCAAGGGGGCGACCATCGATACCTGCCGCGGCAAGCGCACGTTCCGCGACTGCAGCAACCAGCTGGATGTGCCGTCGTACGTCGGCGAGGTATGGGATTCGCCCGACTATCCGTTCCCGATCTACAAGCCGGACACCATGATCGTAGTCGAGGGCCACGACGTCTGGACCCCGACCTGTGAAGAGGTCGAGAAGCTGAAGAAGAAGCGCGCCTGAGGCGCGCCGCGCGAACCGGCGGGGACATTCGGAGCGCTCCGCCGCGCCGTTTTTTTCGGATTCCGCATGGATATCGGTCCTTACGTCCTGCAGCTTTTCAGCGGGCTGTCCCGCGCCATGGTGCTGTTCCTGCTCTCGGCGGGACTGTCGCTGATCTTCGGCGTGATGAACATCCTCAACTTCGCGCACGCCACGCTGTGGCTGCTGAGCGGCTACGTCACGTTCTCGATCTTCACCTTCCTGAGCGAGCGGCTCGGCGCCAGCCCGTGGATGCTGCTCCCGGCAATCGCCGGGACGGTCGCCCTGATGATGCTGGCCGGCCTCGCGCTGGAGCGCTTCCTGATCCGGCGCACCTACGAGCGCGAGCTGCCCGAGCAGCTGCTGCTTACCTTCGCCCTGGTGCTGATCCTGGGCGACCTGATCAAGCTCGTCTGGGGTCTCGAGAACCGGCGCATCAACCTCGGCGTGCAGCCGATCGAGATGCTCGATTCGCTGGTCAATCCATATCAGTTCGTGATCGTCGGTACCGGGGTCGCAGTCGCCGCCGGCCTGTGGTACTTCCTGCATCGCACGCGCTTTGGCAAGATCGTGCGCGCCGCGGTGTACAGCCGCAGCATGGTGAGCGCGCTCGGCATCCCGATCCCGGCCATCTACGCGATGGTGTTCGCGATGGGGGTCGGGCTGGCGGCGCTCGCCGGCGGCGTTTTCCTTCCGCTGCTGCCGATGGCGCTCGGCGAAGACCTCGACATCATCGTGCAGTGCTTCGCGGTGGTGGTGATCGGCGGTTTCGGCAGCATGCTCGGCACCTTCGTGGCCTCGATCGTCGTCGGGGTGGTGTACTCGTTCTCGATCCTGTTCTGGCCCGACGGCGCGCTCGCGATGATCTTCCTGATCGTCATCGCGGTCCTCATCTGGCGGCCGTGGGGCCTGTTCGGCACCGAGCTGCGCTACTGATCCCGCCATGAGCGGCGAGGGCAACGGGGCCGGCTGGTTGTCTCGCGTGTACGCGAGGTATGGAATCTCCGGACCCGTCGCGCTGCTGCTGCTCGTGCTCCTCCTCGGGGTTCCTCTGCTGCCGGGGGAGTATTGGACCCATGTCGGGACCGAGGTCCTGATCCTCGGCCTGTTCGCGATGAGCTTCAACCTGCTGTATGGCTACATGGGCCAGATCTCGTTCGGGCATGCGGCATTCTTCGGCGTCGGGGCGTACGCCACCGCGATGCTGTTCACGGCGCTGAAGACCCCGGCAGGGCAAATCGGCATCCCGCAGTTCTTCCTCTCGCTGCTGATCGGTCCGCCGGTGGCGGCGCTGATCGTCGGGTTCTTCTGCGTCCGGCTGACCGGCATCTATTTCGCGATGCTCTCGCTCGCGTTCGGCGAACTGCTGTTCTACATCGTCTTTTCCTGGTACAGCTTCACCAAGGGGGACGACGGCATCCAGGGGCTGCTGCCGCCGCCTTTGTTCCAGGACGCGGTGAACTTCTACTATCTGACGCTCGTCATCGTCGTGGCCGCGGCCGTCGTGATGTGGCGCATCACCGAGTCGCCGTTCGGCTACACCCTGCGCACGCTGCGCGACAACCAGCGCCGCGCGGCGTTCCTCGGCACCAACGTCATGGTCCACATGCTCGCTAACTTCGTGATTGCCGGCGCGTTCGCGGGGCTCGCCGGCGCGCTGTGGGGTCCGTTCTCGCGCAGCGTGAACCCGGCACTGCTCGGCTGGGGCGAATCGGGGATCGCCGTGTTCATGACCCTGATCGGCGGCGCCGGCGCGTTCATCGGGCCGATGATCGGGTCGGTGATCTACACCATGCTGCAGGCGATGGTAAAGATGTACACGGTGTACTGGCCGCTCACTATCGGCACCATCATCCTGCTGATCGTCCTGTTCGCCCCCGGCGGCATCCTCGGCGTCATCGACAAGCGGATCCGGGCGGGGCGCTCGGGCCAGTCCGCGAACGGCGGCGACGCCGAAGCCGCCGCGCGGGGCGCGGAGCCGCGGCCATGAGCGCCAACATCCTGGAAGTGACCAGGCTCGAGAAGCATTTCGGCGGTGTGCACGTTGCGCGCAACATCAACCTCGCCATGCAGGAGGGCGAGCAATCGGCGATCATCGGCCCGAACGGCGCCGGCAAGAGCACCTTCATGAACCTCCTCACCGGTTACCACAGGCCGGATGCGGGCAAAGTGGTGTTCGCCGGCGAGGAGATCACCGGGTTGCCGCCGCACAAGGTGGCGCGGCTCGGCATCTCGCGCGCCTTCCAGGTCAGCAGCATTTTCCGGCGCATGACGGTCGCGGAGAACGTACGCGCGGCGGTGCACGCGCAAATGCGCGCGACGTTCCGTCTGTTTGTGCCGGCGCGCAGCCTCGGCGCCGAAGAGACCGAACGCGCGCTGACGCTGTGCGCTCTGGAGGGCAAGCGCGACATCATGGCCGGGGAGCTCGCGCAGGGCGACAAGAAGCGGCTCGAGCTGGCGATCGCGCTGGCGGGCAAGCCGCGCCTGCTGTTCCTCGATGAGCCGACGGCCGGGATGTCGATCGAGGAGGCGCGCTCGACGATGGATCTGGTCGACCGCCTCAACCGCGAGTTGAAGCTGACCGTCCTGTTCACCGAGCACGACATGGGCATTGTGTTCAACCACGCGCGCAGGCTGACGCTGCTGCACCGGGGCGAAATCGTCGTCCAGGGAACGCCCGCAGAGGTCCGCGCCAACGAAACCGCCCAGAAGGTCTATCTGGGCGAGCACCACCTGTGACGCGGATGGCCTACCTCGAAGTCCGGAATGTCCACACCTTTTACGACACCAGCCACATTCTATTCGACGTGTCGCTGGAGGTGAACGAGGGCGAGTCGGTGTGCCTGCTCGGGCGCAATGGCGCAGGCAAGACCACGACGCTCAAGACCATCATGGGGTTGGCTCGGGCGCGAAGCGGCACCATCCGCTTCAACAGCGAGACGCTGCGGGACCGCGAGCCCTACGAGATCGCGCGCCTGGGCGTCGGTTTCGTGCCGGATGAACGGCTGATATTCCCCGACCTTACGGTGCGCGAGAACCTCGAGATCGCCGTCAAGAAAGACCGTCGCGGCGGGACTTCCTGGACCGTGGACAGGGTATACGAGCTGTTTCCGATGCTGGCACCGCTTGACAAGCGCGTCGGCGGCTACCTGTCGGGCGGTGAGCAGCAGATGCTCACCATCGGCCGCACGCTGATGGGGAACCCTTCGCTGCTGCTACTCGACGAGCCGGTCGAGGGCGTAGCCCCGCTGGTCGTGCAGGAGCTCACGCGACAGATCAAGAGGCTCAAGGGCATGGGTCTCACCATTCTGTTCGCCGAGCAGAACATGCACTTCGCCACTGAAGTGTCGGACCGTGCCTACGTAATCGAGAAGGGACGCATCCGCTTCCACGGCACCATGCAGGAGCTGGCGGCGAACGAGGAAGTCAAAACGAAGTACCTGATGATCTAGACGTGCCGCACGCCCGCCCCGAGCCGCGGTGTGAGGTCTTCAGCGGGGGGTAGGGAACCGGCAAAGCCAGGAGCGCATCAACAGCGCAGCGTCGCAGTGATGTTGAAGGTCTATGCCAAATGGCTAACGGGTTCGACCAACAAGGACGTGACGAAGATCAGAGTCGCCATGGGATTTGCCACGAGCGGGTTCCCAGAACCTGATTTGTATTGCGGGACTTTGCGGGACAACAGCTTAGGTTGGCGGAGAGAGGGAAAACCCGGCTGTCTCTTTGGCCGGGTTTCGGCGGAGGCTAACTTGCCTTCGGGCAAGTTAAGCGCAGCGGCCGGAACCAACCGAACCGCTGGGTTCGAAGCCCGCCTCGACGCGAAACAGCGGAACAACGTGGAGTTGGCGGAGAGAGAGGGATTCGAACCCTCGATACAGGTTTAAGCCCGTATAACGCCTTAGCAGGGCGCCACCTTCGGCCACTCGGTCATCTCTCCGCGGCGAGCGAGACTATAGCACAGCGACCCACGCGGCGCCGTCGGACCTGCCTGTGATCCAACACACAGCAACTCCCTCTCCCATGCAGAAGCAAGAACCCTCGCCCAGCAGAAAATGAAGTCCCTCTCCCCAGCAGACGTAAGATCCCTCTCCCTCTGGGAGAGGGCAGGGTGAGGGGTCAGGAGAGGGTAGGGTGAGGGCTCAGGAGAGGGCAGGGTCAGGGCCTCAATTCTGCAACCGCGACTCCAGGTTGCCGAAGAAACTGCCGAACGTCGTCAGGATCTCCGTGCACTTGGCCCGGTCACCCCAATCTTCGAGCTCTCCTTGCAACATCATCGAGGACAGCTCGGCGTCCGCGCGCATCTGAACGCGCTGGCTCGGGGCCTGATGGGCAATGTACTGCGTGGAGAGGGCGGCGGCCTTGTTCACGATTCCGTCCGCCGCCCCGCAATGGGAAGCCATGACGGCGAGCTGGCCGGCCCAGGCGGCGAAGTTCTCAAGCGGCGTGCCTCTGCGCAGGTCAGGCACATCCAGCTCGGCGTGCGCGACGACATAGGTCAGCCTTCCCAGTACGCTCGAGGTCACCATCAGCAACGCCGTGCACCCGCCCGCCGGCTTCCGCATCTCAATGGCGCCATAGTGCTCCAATTGCTGCATTATGTCGGCGGCCTTCTCGAACGATGCCGTGTCCGGCGCCAGCGTCTGGAGCCGCTCCAGCGCGAGTTTCCTCATCGTGGCCAAGTCCTGGGACGCCATGCCGCAGCGCTGGGCCGCGCCGAGCGCAACGCCCATATGAGTGGCCTCCTCCACGAGGGTGGGGGATTGTTCCTCCGTGGGAGGGATGGCGGTCGGTTCGTCAGCCCATGCGGGGGTGCACAGCAGCAGCACAGGGGCGAGGCGCACAAGACGCATGACGACCTTCTGAGCGGTGCGTCTCATGTCGGGCCCGCGTCTCCCGGGCCGCTATCTTCGCGCTCCTCCGATTCGCCCCGACGCAGCCTGCGTGCCTTCACCAGCAGCGCGAGCCCGATCCAGCCGGCGATCAGTCCCACCGGCACCGCCACGGCCTCCGGCCAAATCACGCCCAGCACGGCGAGCACCAGCAACACGACCCCCATCTTGGCCATCACGCCCGCTTCTGCCGGCCCGAGGATGCGCCGGTTGGTCAGCGCGGCGCCTACCGTGTTTCCGATACGCAGCGCGCTGGCGGCCGCGCGGCCCGCACTGCCGCGGCCACGCGGAGTGCGCCGCCGTTCAACATAAGACGCAGGCACGCTCGGCCGCACGCGGTTGCGCGGATTGAGCACGATCTCGGTCGCGCGCTCCAGGTCCTGCAGGTACATTTGCTCCATCTGGCGGGCGAAAGGCTCGTGATCCACCGCCACGTCCAGCTCGTAGTTGCCGATCCAGCTCGAGATGTTCAGGTTCGATGAGCCGACTCGCGCCCAACGGCAATCGGCCACTGCGGTCTTCGCATGCATCATGGGACCGTTCCACTCGAAGATGCGCACGCCCGCTTCCAAGAGGGGCCGATAGCCCGAGCGACTCAGACGCGCCAGCACGGGAATGTCGCTGGAGCCGGGGACGAGCAAGCGCACATCCACACCATCCATTGCCGCCGCACGCAACGCCTGAACATACGGCGCAACGCCCACGAAGTAGGCATCGGAGAGCCACAATGTTCTGCGTGCAGCGGTGGCGATGAGTTGGTCCAGCCGAAGAAGGCCCGCAGTGTTTGGCGCGCTCGCCACCACCGACACCGGCACGTCACCGGCGCGTGGAATCTCTTCTGCGGCAGTCAGTTCGTCCTCCGGGATCGGGCTGCCCATCTCGTCCCACACTTGGGCGAAGGCCCCCTCTACGTCGGCCAGCGCGGGGCCACGCAGCTCGACTCCCGTATCGCGCCAAGGGTCGATACCGCGTGCCGGATCGCCCAGCCACAGCCGGCTCGCACACAGTCCCGTTACGAATGCTACGCGGCCGTCCACGCTGATCGATTTGCGGTGGTCCCTCGATAGCCACCCGAGTGGGCTGTCCAAGCGCGGCCGATTGAAGCAGCGAACTTCGCCACCGGCCTCCACTAGCGGCTGCCACAACCGCCTCGACGCCCACGTGCCGAGCCAGTCGTAGATCAGCCTTACGCGCACCCCGCTGCGCGCCCGCTCGGCCAGGGCGGCCACGAACTGGGACCCGACCTCGTCGTCGCCGATGATGTAATTCTCGAAGTAGATCTTGCGCCGCGCGCTGCGAATCGCCTCGAGCCACGCGGGGTAGTTCTCGGTGGAATCCTTCAGGATGCGCAGACCGTTGCCGGGCGTGAGCGGAGCGCCCGTGGTGCGCAGGAAGGCCTGCTCGGTGAAGTCACTGAGCGGCGACACCTGCTGCTTAGATGCGGTGCTCGTGGGAGAGGAGGCTTCGATGGTCACGTCGGGGGGTGCGGAGATAGGAGACTCCGGCGCTAGGGATTCTACTCTCGGCCGCGCCATCGAGCCCTCTAGAAGCAAGGGCCCATTGTTGTGGATCCTTCGCCCAAAACGTGTCGCCCCGCGTCGGTTCGCCCTGAGCCTATCGAAGGGAGCCTGTCGAAGGGCGAACAAACACCGTGCAACACACTGTCCCTTTGGTCCGCCTAGCAGCACTCTGCTACAATTCGCCCCGCAGCGCGCCCGTAGCTCAGTTGGATAGAGTACCTGGCTACGAACCAGGGGGTCGTGGGTTCGAATCCTGCCGGGCGCGCCACAAAACCAAGGGCTTGGAGAGATCCATGCCCTTTCTCATTTCTGCCGTGCTATGCGGGTGCTATGTCTTTCGTAGACTTTCGTGCATTCTGCCGAGCCTACCACGGCGATAATGCTGAACAACTGTTTCTACGGTCATCCGTGTATTCGAAGTGGGCAGCACACGGTAACGCGAGCGACCGGGTGCGGCCATGAACCGACGTTCGTGGATGCCGCCCATTTCGCCGCTAAGCAGACATTCGAACGCACACCAGCGCGGCCCCGCGTGGCCGAGAGGACACTTCAGCATATTTGCGCCGACAATTTTGCACGATCACAGGAATCGGCCAAGGAGGCGAGGTGGGGCGTATCGCCGTTCTCGGAGCTGGATTCAGCCACAACTGGGGAGCGCCGCTCGCCGAGGAAGTCATGGGCGACGTTCTCGGGCGAATCGCTCACGATCATTGCCTTTCTTCCTTGGTGGGCCGTCTCCCCAAGTTTGAGGATGCGCTGGCCGCTGTGCAGCGGCAGTTCGAAAGCGGGATCTGCCGCAACTCACTGTTGCAAGGCTTGGGATCGCTTGGTGCTGAAGAACTACGCCGAGGCGGGCGCTCCGCTGCCACCGGATTCTTCGCCAATTCTGTCAACACTTGGCTGATAAGAGACTAATGCGGGCTGCAACGCATCCGTGCTGTTGCAATCCAGGCGACGGCCGTCACGCGACTGGGCCGACGCCAGTCAGCTTGGCAACCTTCTTGACGCGTGCGACGGCGGCGCGCGCCCCCGTCGTCTTGGTCAGCAGGTCAAGTGTCATGTCATCATCGTCGCGGACTGGCATGAGCGCCTGATCCACGTAGCTCCTGGCGTCGGCATTGCGCGCGATAACCCTCTTCCACGCCAGTAGCCAAACGGCCGCACCGGCAAGACGTGCGTGCTTGTGGAGAGTCTCCCACACGAAGCGCGGCCAAAAAACCCAGGAGCTTTCACGCGGCAGGCCGGGCCGACGCTCTGACGGATGTTTAAGCCGAAAAATTCCGCTCTGGAGCGGATGTACCTTCTCGATGCGATCGGTTGTCGAGAACGTGAACAGGAGCTTGACGAGACTGCCGATCGGCCCGCCGGTCGCTGCCGTGCGCCGCAGCAGGGTCTTCATGTGCTCCGGGGTGTAGTAGAGAGACCACGCTTCGTGATAAATCGCCTGCCACTCCGTCATGCTCATATTTTGGTGGGCGGTGCAGGCGTGCTCCAGGTCGTAGTTGTTGAGGTCTGGCTCCATCGCGACGCCGGTCTTCCATAGCGTCTGGTGATCCTCCGAGCCGGGGAGCGGCGTCAGATAAAAGAATTCGAGAACGTCGATCGGCAGTTCCCGCTGGATGATCGCGATATCGCGTCTAATCGTCGCTGACGTGTCCGCCGGAAAGCCCAGAATATATCCCGCGAGCGTCATGATGCCTTGCGCCTTCCAAGCAAGCAGCATCTTGCGGTACTCGCTGATCTTGTTCTGACGCTTCTTCGCCGCCGCGAGATTGTCCGGGTTGATGTTCTCCAATCCGATGAATACACGCGTCACGCCGGCCCGCTTCGCCTTCTCCACAAAGTTCGGGATCTTGTGGCAAAGCACATCGACCTGGACCATGAGGGCAAGCGGAATCCCATCTTTCTCCCGCAGCTCGATCAGGCGATCAAAAATCGCCTCCCAATTCTTATTCCGGGCGAAATTGTCGTCGGTGATAAAAAACTTGAAAATGCCATTCGCCCAGCTGTGCCGCACCAGATGCTCGATGTCATCCGCCGACCGAAAGCGCGACTTGCGGCCTTGCACGTTGATGATGGTGCAGAACGAACACTGGTACGGGCAGCCGCGGCCGGCGTCGAAGCTCGAACTGGCGCCGAGCGTGCGCGCCACATACCGTTTGGGGAGAAACGGTACGGGCGTAGCCTCGATACCAGGAAGGTCTTTTATGAAGTCATAGACAGGCGCGAGGCGGCCCTCGGCCGCGTCGCGCAACACGATGTCGAATCGCCCCTCGGCCTCACCCGCGAACATGGCGATACCCATGTCGCGGCACGCGTCAAGTTCGACCGCGCGTCCATCGAGCATCGAGAGGCATCCCGACACGTGGAAGCCTCCGATGGCGACGTGGATTCCGGCCTCCCTTAACGGTCGTGCGATGTCGAGCGCGCGGGGATACTGGTTCGACTGAACGCCGACGAGCGCAACCAGCCCAAAATCGCCGTGCTGCCGAAATCGTGCAATGAGTGCCGGTACGTCGATACGCGTGTTTGTCTCGTCGATTGCCTCGATATCAATAGCGACGTCCGGCCCAAGCACTCGCCGCTCGGCGGAGTCGGCCGCAATGCCATATACGGCCGCGAGCGAATTCGACGGAATCATCGCGCGCCACCACCGGATCACATATCCCGTCTCGTCGTAGTGCGACGGCTTGATCAGTATGAGTTGGAAGCGCCGGTTGGCCGTTAGGAGACATGTTTGCATACTTCGGTTTCCAGCTTTGATACTGAGCAATTTAGCACGGGGGGGGGATTGCAAACAACCCCTAAGCCGGCATAGCCGGAACCAAAGAGGTTGCGCTGGACTTTTGTGGCAACACAAATCTCCCGGCAGTGCGGGAACTTTTGGATGATCCGCCAATTCCCATCCATCCCGAGTATTCCTGCGGACGCAGGTGCATTGATAGTGAACCGCGTAGGTTCAAGTCCTTAAGGCATCGTAATGATCGCACCGAATTCGCTCCGCTGCCACCGGATTCTTCCTGTTCATCGCAGGACGCGCGGCTTGTCCGGACTGGTCCGAGCTCGGAGTGGCGCAGGCGGCAAGTATCAGCCCGACCGCGAGCAGGCCTGCGAGCTCTTGTGCCTCCTTGCTCTGGGGCGAGAAGGTTACGAGGAGGACCCCGATGCGCCGCGGCAACCGAATCGTATTCCGGAATCGATCCGAGGGGAAAACCGTATTCAAGCGGCGCGACCTACACGTACTGGGTCTCGCCCCAGGCGCCCAGAGAAGTCCGCCCGGGTGGTGAAGCCCCCGTCGTCGGTGGTCAGCCACCCGACGATTGAGCCGATTTCCTCCGCCTTGCCGAGTCGCTTGACCGGAATAGTCTGGATGATCTTCTCGCGCACGTCCTCGCGCACCGCCATCACCATGTCGGTGGCGATGTAGCCGGGCGAGACGGTATTCACCGTTACGCCCTTGCTGGCAACCTCCTGCGCCAGTGCCATAGTGAAGCCGTGCATGCCAGCCTTGGCAGCCGAGTAGTTGGTTTGGCCAAACTGTCCCTTTTCTCCGTTAACCGAGGAGATGTTGATGATCCGGCCCCAGCCCTTGTCCAGCATGCCGTCAATCACTTGCTTGGTGACGTTGAACAAGCTGTTGAGATTGGTGTTGATCACTCCGTACCAGTCTTCGAGCGACATCTTGCGGAACAGCCCATCGCGGGTGATGCCGGCGTTGTTCACCAGGATGTCGACAGCGCCGTGCTCTGCCTTAGCCTTGTCAAAGGCCGCTTTGGTCGATTCCCAGTCGGCCACGTTGCCTACCGAGGCGTAGAAGTCGTATCCGGTCGCCTTCTGCCCCGCCAACCACTTGTTGAAGTTGCGCGTCGGCCCGCACCCGGCGATCACCTTGTAGCCCATGCCGTGGAACCTCCGGCAGATGGCGGTGCCGATTCCGCCCATACCAC
This sequence comes from Gammaproteobacteria bacterium, assembly GCA_041488255.1. Taxonomy (GTDB): domain Bacteria; phylum Pseudomonadota; class Gammaproteobacteria; order Burkholderiales; family SHXO01; genus SHXO01. Next base: position 18,189 of record JBGPOV010000062.1, read on the forward strand.
CAGTAACGTACGCAACCTTGCTCATGTTTGCCTCCTCTCGAAACACCGTAGATAGTGAGATCGAAACCTGCATCAACAACCTTGACCAACTCACCGAGCTCCGGCGCGTCTATGCAGCGCGTGTTCCTTCTCTCAACCGGCTTTAGTGCCGCCCAGGGTCAGATACCGCCCCATTCCCTAATCCCTTTTCTTATGAAAGACTCCCACAAAACGCAGATTGCAATGATGAATATGATTAGCCCAAGAAATGACCAAAGCAAAATTCTGCGGAACCTATTCACTTTGGCGCCGCAGCTCGGGCATATCTTCGCACTCTCGGTAATCGCGAACCCACACTGCTTGCACGTGATAATCGGGGGCCACACGCCATCGGTTCGGTCATCATCTCGCTGAGGGGTCATGCGTATCTCCGCAACCGTGCGTACGATCAATCTACTCTGGCACGCTAGCGCTTCCTTGATTTGCGTCAATCAGCCTGACCGATCTCGAGTATTGGTTCCCGTCCTGGCTCCGGATCCTCCGGCTCACCGCCCATAACTTTCGGCGCGGGACGAGCGCTCCTCTCTACTGGGACCAATGCGTGCGCCTGCATGGCGATGATCGCGTTTGCGCTGGATCAAACCGCGTCGATGGGTTCAGGATCAGCTTAGGGGACGAGGGTGACGTGTCCATGTCAGTATTCGATCACGCTACCGATGAATTTGACAATGCCACCCCGGGGGCTTGTTGTGCAACGAACTGGCGGTTTGTCCTGTCGCTTATACTTGCCAAAAGCGCCTGGCGCACATTTCAATCCACTAAGAGGTGAACATGAGAATTCCTCCCGTGCTCCGTGCAATCGTTATTTTGTTTGCGCTTTCCCTGGCCGGCTGCGCTGGCTTCCCCGGCTCCTTGGGAGGCGAAGGGGAGCCCGCAGCCGACAACAAGTCCGTCGCCAAGAACGACAACAAGACTGTCACCAAGAAGAAGTCGGCAGGGGCGAAGGCGGTGGTGAAAGACAACCTGATCGTTGCCGGCAAGCGGATCGGTCCAGTGACCGTCGGCATGCCCGTGTCCCAACTTTACGACGTGATGGGTGAGCCGACTCAATCCTTGAAGGGGCGCGACAGCGAGCGCTACGTCTTCGAGGATCTTCAGGTCGTCGTGGACGACGCCGATGGCGCGGTGGTGATGGTCTCGACGGAATCGCCCAACTACGCCACCGCGGATGGCCTCAAGGTCGGACTGACAGATCTCGCCGTGAAGGCCGGGCTCGCGAAGCTGCAGGGGCAGCTGGTGATCAAGGAAGAGGGACAGACGACCACCTACTTCGCTTCGGGCATATCGGTTGTGGTCGCGGGCGGCTTGGTCAAGTCGATCAGCATCCGACCTGTTTCGGGTGGCCCGGGCAGCTGAGGTCCGGGAGTGGATTCCGAGCGGCAGTCCGCAATGACGCCTCCACCACCATAGGTTATGGAAGAAGGCGGCCGACCAGGGGTTCGATATGGCTGCGCGCAACCTTGAAGCCGTGCAGCGCCAATGAGTGGGGGGCAAAGCGTATGGAGATGCGGAGCAGGACAAGCTTGGCACCCAACATGGCGCTGCGGGGGACGCGCAACAGCGCGGCTGCGTTTGCTGTCACGCGCCGCTGAGCGCGGGCGTTGAACGTCCGCTTAGCAGGAGATCAACCGGCTGGTTTGCCTCGAGCTGCTTCGCCGAGCGCTATGAGACCACGGCAACGATCGTGACGAGCAACCTCGACTTTACCGAATGGGACCAGGCCTTCCCCTCCAACCGCCTGCTCGCCTCAGCTACGCTGGATCGGCTTCGCCACAACGCCTACTGCCTCGTCCTCGACGGCCAGTCCTACCGCATGCCCAGGAGCGCGCCCGCAGCGCACAACTCCAAGGTTGCCAGCGGTTCCAAAACCGCGCATTCTTAACCCGCCAGGATGCCCGTCCCAACCCTTCTGACTGGCTCCTTTATGCCGATCATCCCTGGCTCCATTACGCCGATCCGTGACACGGGGCCATGAGCTTGACCGTATGCCCCAGCTCGATCAGCTTACGCGCCCAGTGGTGCGCGCTCCCGCACGCTTCCATGCCGATCAGGCACGCGGGCAGGTTGGCGAAGAACTTCAGCA
>JBGPOV010000063.1:0-19622 GCA_041488255.1 Gammaproteobacteria bacterium
ACGTCCGTCGTCGTCGATGCTCTTGATCAGCAGTCGCAAGGCCAGTCTCTTCAGGGCGGGGCAGCTCTTTATCGGCATGGCCGCTGGTGCCGGGAGGGGGAATCGAACCCCCATGGTGTTGCCACCGCGGGATTTTGAGTCCCGTGCGTCTACCAATTCCGCCATCCCGGCACGCGTAGAGGAGGCGGAATTATCCGCGAATTCAATCACTCCGGCAATGAAGCGGGACGGGGATGGCGCGGGCCTATAATGCCGCCCCATGCAGCTCGACCAGTTCGACTTTGACCTGCCGCCGGAGTTGATTGCTCAGCATCCGCCGGAGCAGCGGGGGCAGAGCCGGCTGCTCCATCTGGACGGTTCGAATGGCAAGGTACGCGACCCCGCGTTCAGGGATCTTCCCGAGCTGCTCGCCCCCGGCGACCTGCTCGTGTTCAATGACACGCGGGTGATCAAAGCGCGCTTGTTCGGGGAGAAGAGCACCGGCGGCAAGGTCGATCTGCTGATCGAGCGGATAGTGGATTCGAACCATGCTCTGGCGCTGCTGCGCGCCAGCCATCCGCCTCAGCCCGGCGCAGTGCTCAAGGTGGCGGGCGAGAATCGGGTGCGGGTACTGGAACGCCGGGGCGAGTTTTACCTCCTCGAGTTTGAAACGCAAGGCACCGTGCTCGAGTTGCTCGAGCGCTTCGGCACTGTGCCGCTGCCGCCCTACATCACGCGTGTTGCGTCGCCCGAGGATGAAATGCGCTATCAGACGGTTTACGCTGAGGTACCGGGCGCGGTGGCTGCTCCCACCGCGGGCTTGCACTTCGATCAGGAGATGCTGGCGGCGCTGCGCGGGCGTGGTATCGGGCTTGCCTTTCTCACACTGCACGTGGGCGCGGGCACGTTCCACCCGGTGCGCGTTGCCGACATCGAGCAGCATCGGATGCACAGCGAATGGTACCGGTTGCCCGAGGCGACGGTGGCCGCCATCGCTCGCGCTCGCGGCCGTGGTGGCCGGGTCACTGCGGTGGGGACCACCACGCTGCGCTGCCTCGAGTCGGCCGGACGCGAAGGAACGCTGCGTGCCGGCGCGGGCGAGACCGAAATCTTCATCCGCCCCGGCTTCCGCTTCCGGGTGGTCGATCGCCTGCTCACCAATTTCCACCTGCCACGCTCCACGCTGCTCATGCTGGTTTGCGCCTTTGCCGGGATGGAGAACGTGCTGCGCGCCTACCGCCACGCCGTGGCGCAAGGCTACCGCTTCTTCAGCTACGGTGACGCCATGCTGATCGAGCCGTCGCCCGAGGTGCGCGGCCGCGGCGACGCGACGCCGCCGTGAGCGTGCGCTTCGACGTGTTGGCGCGCGACGGGCGGGCACGGCGTGGCCGCCTCACCCTCGCGCACGGTTGCGTCGACACTCCCGCGTTCATGCCGGTGGGGACCTATGGCGCGGTCAGAGCGGTGAGTCCCGCCGAGCTCAAAGAGATCGGCGCGCAGATCGTCCTGTCGAACACTTTCCACCTGTGGCTGCGCCCCGGGCTCGAGCCGATCGAGATGCACGGGGGGCTGCACCGCTTCATGGGATGGGAGGGACCGATCCTGACCGATTCCGGCGGGTTCCAGGTCTTCAGCCTCGGCCCTCTGCGCACGATCAGCGAACAGGGCGTTCAGTTCCGCTCGCCGGTCAACGGCGACCGCTGCTTCCTTTCTCCGGAGGACTCCATGCGCATCCAGCGCGTGCTGAGCTCCGACGTGGCGATGATCTTAGACGAGTGCACGCCCTATCCGGTCGACGAGCGTCAGGCCGCCGACTCCATGCGCTTGTCGCTGCGCTGGGCCGAACGCAGCCGGCGTGCGCACGAAGGCAACCCCAACGCTCTGTTCGGCATCGTGCAAGGCGGCATGTACGAGCACCTGCGCGATGAGTCCGTCAGCGCCCTGTGCGAGATCGGCTTCGACGGCTACGCCATCGGCGGGCTCTCGGTCGGGGAGCCCAAGGCCGACATGCTCCGCGTCCTGCGCCGCGCCGCGCAGCAGCTGCCGGAAACTCAGCCGCGCTATCTGATGGGCGTGGGCACGCCAAGGGACATCGCGGACGCGGTCGAAGCGGGGATCGACCTGTTCGACTGTGTTCTGCCGACACGCAACGCCCGCAACGGCTGGCTGTTCACGCGCCATGGCACCATCAAGCTGCGCAACAGCCGCTACCGCTCTGACCTCTCGCCGGTGGACGAGTCCTGCGCCTGCTACACCTGCCGCCACTTCACCCGCGCCTACCTGCATCATCTCCAGCGCGTCAACGAGATGCTGGGCGCGCGCCTCAATACCATCCACAACCTCCACTACTTTCAAGAGTTGATGGCGGGGCTGCGCGACGCCATCGGTGAGGGTCGGCTCGCCGAGTTCGGACAGGGCGTGCGCATAGCCGCGTCTTGAACTTGGTCAATAGTGCTAAAATCCGCGTCTTTCCAAAGGCCTGGCGGCCGCCAGAGGCCGCGCTGCCGCGCCGACAACACCTGACACCAGCAGCGGATCGAAGCCCCTGGAGGACACACATGCTGATCAGCCAAGCGTTTGCCCAGACGGCCCCGGCTGGAACGGGCGGGATGGACATCCTGAGCCTGCTCCCGCTCATCTTGATGTTCGTGCTGCTCTACTTCCTGCTCCTGCGGCCTCAAATGAGGCGCGCGAAGGATCAGAAGCAGATGATCGCGTCGCTCACGAAGGGCGACGAGGTGGTCACCGGCGGTGGCACGCTCGGGCGCGTGACCAAGGTCAGCGACAGCTACGTGAGCCTCGAGATCGCGCCCAACGTCGAGATCACGGTGACCAAGCCGTCGATTCAGACGCTGCTGCCCAAGGGCACGATCAAGAGCACAACATGAAGGTAGGCGAGAGCTCATCGAGGTCCGCGCCGCGGATCTTTCCTAGGCTTGTGCCGGCAGCCCGAATGCTATGAACCGTTATCCGCTCTGGCTCAACATCGTCATCGCCGTGGTCCTGCTGGGCGGCCTGCTGTTCGCGCTGCCCAACTTCTACGGCGAGTCGCCGGCCGTTCAGGTGTCCTCGGCCAAGCCCACGTTGAAGGTTGACGAGGCGGTGCTCAAGAGCGCGGAAGACGCGCTCAAGAAGTCGAGCATTGCTTACGACGAGGCTTTCCTCGAGCTCACCGGCATCAAGATCCGCTTCAAGGACACCGACACGCAGCTCAAGGCCAAGGATGTCCTGCAACAGGACCTGGGCGAGAACTATGTCGTGGCGCTGAACCTGCTCTCCAACTCGCCGCGCTGGTTGGCCGCCATCGGCGCCAAGCCCATGTATCTGGGCCTGGACCTGCGCGGCGGCGTCCACTTCCTGCTGCAGGTGGACATGAAGGGGGCGGTCACCAAGTATCTGGACAGCACCGCGGCCGGTATCCGCACCACTCTGCGTGGTGAGGAGGAGGCGCGCTCCAGCGGGATCAGCCGCGAGGGCGGCACTGTGGTCATCCGCTTCCGCGAGGTAGCCAACCGCGACAAGGCGCAGCAGATCATCGAGCGCGCCTACCCCGATGTCGTTTTAGCGCGCGAGGAGCGGGGCGGCGAATACGTGCTGGTCGGCACCCTGAAGCCGGACGCGCAGAAGCGAATTCAGGACTTCGCCGTCCAGCAGAACCTGACCACGCTGCGCAACCGCGTCAACGAGCTGGGCGTGGCCGAGCCCATCGTGCAACAGGCCGGCGCCGACCGCATCGTGGTACAGCTGCCGGGTGTGCAGGACACCGCCAGGGCCAAGGAAATACTCGGCCGCACCGCCACGCTGGAAGTGCTCATGGTGGACGAGGAGCACCGGGACCTGCAGTCGCTGCAGAGCGCGCTGGCGGGCCAGGTGCCGTTTGGCGACGAGCTGCTCTACGATCGCGAAAACCAGCCGCTGCTGCTCAAGAAGCAGGTGGTGCTGACCGGCGACAGCATCGCCGACGCCCAGCCCGGGTTCGACAACCAGACCGGCGAGCCGGCCGTCCACATCACGCTGGATGGCAAGGGCGGCCGGATCTTCAAGGACATCACGCGCGAGAACGTCGGTAAGCGCATGGCGATGGTGTTGATCGAGAAGGGCAAAGCGGAGGTGGTTACGGCGCCGGTGATTCGCCAGGAGATCGGGGGCGGTCGTGTTCAGATAAGCGGTCGAATGACCGTTACCGAGGCCCGAGACGTGGCGCTGCTGTTGCGGGCGGGTGCCCTGGCGGCCCCCATGGATATCGTGGAAGAGCGCACGGTGGGCCCGAGCCTGGGCGCCGACAACATCCGCAAGGGCTTCCACGCCGTGTGGGTCGGTTTCTCGCTGATCGCGGCGTTCATGGTCGTGTACTACGTCGTGTTCGGGGTGGTATCGGTACTGTCGCTGGCCATCAACCTGCTATTGCTGGTGGCTCTGCTGTCCATGCTTCAGGCCACGCTGACGCTTCCCGGCATCGCCGCCATCGCCCTGACGCTGGGCATGGCGATCGACGCCAACGTGCTCATCAACGAGCGTATCCGAGAAGAGCTGCGCAACGGCACTACGCCGCAAGCCGCCATCAAGGAGGGTTACACCCGAGCCTGGGCCACCATCCTGGATTCCAACATCACCAGCCTGTGCGCGGGTATCGCCTTGTTCCTGCTCGGGTCCGGGCCGGTGCGTGGCTTCGCCGTGGTCCACTGCCTGGGCATACTGACCTCGATGTTCAGCGCGGTTGCGGTATCGCGCTCCATCGTAAATTTTGTGTTCGGCGCGCGCAAAAAACTGGAAGGGCTGCCGATCGGCAACGTGGACTGGCACAAGCGGGCGGCGAAGCCCGCTTGAAGCTCCACCGCTGACGCAAGGTATTCAGGGAACGCGACATGGAATTCTTCCGCATCAAGAAAGACATTCCCTTCATGCGTCACGCGCTGGTGTTCAACGTGATCTCGGCGATCACGTTTTTACTAGCCGTGTTCTTCCTCGTCACGCGCGGTCTGCACCTGGGCGTCGAGTTCACCGGCGGGATGGTGATGGAGCTGCGCTACGCGCACGCGGTGGACCTGGACAAGATGCGCGCGACGCTCACGCGCATCGGGTTGCCGGACGCGACCGTCCAGACCTTCGGGACCTCGGAGTCCGCTCTCGTGCGCTTGCCGGCGCGCCAGGATGTCTCGGGCTCGGAGCTGAGCGAGAAGGTGTTCTCGGCGCTCAAGCAGGACGATCCCACGGCCGAGCGCCAGCGCGTCGAGTTCGTTGGCTCTCAAGTCGGCAAGGAACTGGTGGACAACGGCGCGCTGGCCTTGATGCTGGTGTCGGCGCTGATCGTGCTCTACCTGTGGCTGCGCTTCGAGTGGAAGTTCGGCGTCGCGGCCATCATCGCCAACCTGCACGACGTGGTGATCATCCTCGGCTTTTTCGCCTTCTTCCAATGGGAGTTCTCGCTGCCGGTGATGGCCGCCGTGCTGGCGGTGCTGGGCTATTCGGTGAACGAGTCAGTGGTGGTGTTCGACCGGATCCGCGAGAACTTTCGCAAGCTGCGCAAGGCCACCGTGCCGCAGATCATCAACAACGCCATCACCCGCACCATGTCGCGCACCATCATCACCCACGGCTGCACCCAGCTGATGGTGACTTCGATCCTGCTGTTCGGCGGCGACACTCTGTTCTTCTTCGCCTTGGCGCTGACCATCGGTATCCTGTTCGGCATTTACTCGTCGGTGCTGGTCGCGAGCCCGGTCGTGATGTGGCTCGGGGTCTCGCGCGAGGACCTGGTCAAGCCCGAGAAGCCCAAGCAGGAGGCGGTGATCTAGGGCCGCGCTGCAGGTTCGAGGCGCCGCACGTGGACTTCCTCGCGAGTTTCCTAGACTTGCTTGTCCACCTGGACAAGCACCTGCTGTGGCTCGCGCAGAGCTCAGGAGGCTTGGTTTACCTGGTCCTGTTTCTGATCGTCTTCTGCGAGACCGGGCTGGTGGTCACGCCGTTCCTGCCGGGGGACTCGCTGCTGTTCGTGGCGGGGACGTTGGCGGGGGCGGGCGCCATGAACGCGCATCTGCTGGTGGTGGTGCTCACGCTGGCCGCGGTGATCGGCGACTCCCTCAACTACGCCGTCGGACGCTGGCTCGGCACGCGCGTGTTCCGCTACGAGGACTCGCCGTTGTTCAAGAAGGCCTACCTGGAGCGTACCCACCGCTACTTCGAGCGCTTCGGCGGACGCACCATCATCATCGCGCGCTTCGTACCGATCGTGCGCACCTACGCTCCGTTCGTGGCCGGCATCGGCGCGATGGATTACCGGCGCTTTCTGTTCTTCAACGTCAGCGGGGCCGTCCTGTGGGTGGCGCTCATCACCTACTGCGGGTATCTGTTCGGCAACGTCCCACTCGTGCAGAACAACCTGACTTTGGTGGTCTTCGCGATCATCCTGGTATCCATCTCCCCCGGGATCATCGAGGTCGTGCGCCACAGGCTCAGGCGCGCGTGAGCGCACCTGGCGAGTTAGTGCAGCGCCGCGGCAAGCAGCCTGCGGTATCTGCCCACCAGCTCGCTTTGTCCGTGCAGCAGGTCGAAGATCGCCAGCATGGTCTTGCGCCCTGCATCTTCGCCGAAGCCGCGGTCGCGTCGGGTGATCTCCAGCAGTTGCTCCAGCGCTGGTTCGTAACGCTGCTGACTGGCGTAGAGCTTGGCCAGCCGCAGCCGGGTCTGCAGATCGTCGGGGTTGGAGCGCACCCGCGTCTCGAGCGCACCCGCATCGGTCTCCCCGGGTACGGTGTCGGCGAGCTGCAGCCGCGCCAGCACCCGCCCCGCACGCGGGTCTTGTGATGCCAGCGGGCTGAGGCGGGAAGCAGCCTCCCGCGCTTGCGCGATGCGCCCGAGGTCGAGCAGGATCTCGATCCGGTCCGAACGGACGGCGTCGTTGTTCGGCTCCATGTCGACCGCCGTTTCCAGCAGGGCGAGCGCCCGCTCCTGGTCGCCGGCCGCGGCCTGGGTAGCAGCATCGCGGCGGATCAGCTCGCCGGGTGTAGGAAGGAGCCGGTCTATGAACTCGCGTACCGCCGACTCGGGCAGCGCGCCGAGGAATTCGTCCACCAGCTGGCCATCCACGAAGGCCTTCACGTTAGGGATGCTGCGGATGCCGTACTCGCGCGCCAGGTCCGGGTTCTCATCGGAGTTGACTTTGGCCAGCAGGAACTTGCCTTGATATATTTCCGCGAGCCGCTCCAGGACCGGCGTGAGCGCGCGGCACGGTCCGCACCAGGGCGCCCAGAAGTCCACCAGGACCGGGGCCTGCTTCGACGCCTGGATCACGCCATGGTCGAAGTCGGCGCTCGTGATTTCTCGGGCAAAGGTTGACATGTTCACTCAGCTTGCACCTCGAACTGCGGAAAAATGAAGGCCGCGCCAGCCGGAATCAAGACCCTGTCAGACCTCCCGCGCAAGCCGTGCGGCCAGCCCGATGTAGCTGGAGGGCGTAAGTTCGAGCAAGCGTTGTTTCTCGCCGTCGGGGATATCCAGCCTGCCGATGAAGGCGTGCAGCGTCTCCCGCGTGATGCCGTCTTGGCCCCGCGTGAGGGCCTTGAGCTGCTCGTAGGGCTGCTCGACGCCGTAGCGCCGCATCACGGTCTGGATCGGTTCAGCCAGGACTTCCCAGGCCTGCTCGAGGTCCTCGCGCAGGCGCGCCGGGTTCGCCTCGACTTTCGACAGCCCGGTCAAGCAGGCGTCAAAGGCGAGCAGCGTGTGCCCCAGGGCCACGCCCACGTTGCGCAGCACCGTGGAGTCCGACAGGTCGCGCTGCCAGCGCGATACCGGGAGCTTGGCCGACAAGTGCTGCAGCAGCGCGTTAGCGACGCCCAGGTTGCCTTCGGAGTTCTCGAAGTCGATGGGATTCACCTTGTGCGGCATGGTGGAGGAGCCGACCTCGCCGGCCTTGGCGCGCTGCCTGAAGTAGCCCAGCGAGATGTACCCCCACATGTCGCGGTCCAGCCCGATCAGCACGGTGTTGGCCGCGGCATAGGCGTCGAACAGCTCGGCCAGGCTGTCGTGTGGCTCGATCTGGGTGGTGTAGGCGTTGAACTCGAGGCCCAGCCCTTGCACCAAGCGGCGCGACAAGCCGGGCCAATCGACGTCTGGGTAGGCAGCCAGGTGCGCGTTGTAATTTCCCACGGCGCCGTTGATCTTCCCGGTGAGGCGCACCCCGGCTATGCGCATCCGCGCACGGCGCAAGCGCGCGGCGAAGTTGCCCAGCTCTTTGCCCAGTGTGGTGGGGGTGGCCGACTGGCCGTGCGTGCGTGACAGCATCGACAAGTCGGCCAGCTCGTGGGCCAGCGCGGAGAGCTTCTCCACGATGCGGTCCAACGCGGGCAGCATGGTCTGTGCGCGGGACTCCTGCGCCATCAACGCGTGGCACAGATTGTTGATGTCCTCGGAGGTGCAGGCGAAGTGGATGAACTCGGCCACCCGCTGCACCTCGCTGCTGTCGGCCAGGCGCTGCCTGAGCCAGTACTCGAGCGCTTTGACGTCGTGATTGGTGCGCGCTTCGATGTCCTTGACCGCCTGGGCGTCGCCTTCGGAGAAGCCCGCGACTACGCTATCGAGCTGCGTCAGCATGCCCGGGGAGAAGCCGGGTAGCTCGGGGATGGACGACTCGGCAGAGAGCGCCTTCAGCCATTCGATCTCCACGCGCAGACGCAGGCGGATCAGGCCAAGCTCACTGAACGCGTTGCGCAACGGCGAGACTTTGGCGTAGTAGCGCCCGTCCAGAGGCGAGAGCGCGTTGAGAGGCGTGAGTGGCATGACGTCCCTGCGCTAACCGCGCGGCGTTTGCGTGGGGTGTTGCACAGCGGATTCTAACATGCCAGTGTCGCGTGTCCGCTTCTCGTCCGGCCGGGAGAGCTACACGCGAGTGGTATAATTGCTCACGCAGCATAAGGCAGGCACAGCCATACGGAACATGAAGCTGATCGGCTCTTATCCCAGCCCGTTCGTGCGCAAGGCGCGCATCGTTCTCGCCGAGAAGCGCATCGAGTATGACTTTGTCGTGGACAACCCGAACGATGTGGCGTCGCGCGTGTCCGACTTCAACCCGCTGGGGAAAATCCCTGTGCTGGTGACCGACGACGGTGCGGCCATCTACGACTCGAGCGTGATCGTCGAGTATCTGGACACGGTCTCCCCCGTCGGAAGGCTGATTCCCGAGCCGGGCCGGCAACGGATCCAGGTCAAACGCTGGGAGGCCTTGGCGAACGGCCTCATGGACGCCGCCGTGCTGAGCGTGCTCGAGAGCCGTCGGCCAGCCAAAGAGCAAAGCCGCGAGTGGATCGAGCGCCAGGGCAGGAAGGTGAGCCAGGGGTTGCGGGCCGCCTCACACGAGCTCGCGGAGAAGACCTGGTGCGCCGGGGAGAGTTATACGTTGGCGGACATCGCGCTCGGCTGCGCGCTCGGCTACCTTGATTTCCGTTTCGCTGACCTCGCCTGGCGCGCCCAGTACCCGAACCTCAAGCGGCACGCGGGAAAACTTTTCAAGCGGCCGCCGTTCGAGGCCACCGAACCCAGGGATCCTCCGCCGGGATAACAGCGGGGCCGATCTCTCGGCGGCGAACCCACTTGGCTCAGCACAGGGTCAGCAGATGATGCCGCCGCCCAGGCACACCTCCCCTTCGTAGAGCACGACAGACTGCCCGGGCGTGATCGCCCACTGGGGGTGGTCGAAGCCCAGTTCGCATGTCTCGCTGTCCGCGCGTACCAGGGTACAGGGCGCGTCAGGCTGCCGATAGCGGGTCTTGGCCGTGTACGCCTGTCGGCTGCGCGGTATCGTCCCGGAAACCCAGGACGCAGACGTGCCCCGCAGCCGGTCCTTGAACAGCGCCGGGTGGTCATGGCCCTGCGCCACCAGCAGGCGGTTGCCTTCCAGGTCCTTGGCCACGACGTACCAGGGCTGTCCTGGGCCGCCGATGCCCAGCCCCTGCCGCTGGCCGATCGTGTAGTACATCAGCCCCTGGTGCGTCCCGACCAGGCGCCCCTCAGGTGTCTGCATCGGGCCCGGTGAAGCCGGCAAGTAGCGCATGAGAAACTCCCGGAACGGGCGCTCCCCGATGAAGCAGATGCCCGTGCTGTCGCGCTTGGCGTGATTGGGCAAGCCAAGCTCGTACGCCAGCCGACGCACGTCGCGCTTGAGCCAGTCGCCGAGCGGGAACAGGGTCTTCGACAGCTGCGCCTGATTCAGGCGGTAGAGGAAATAACTCTGGTCCTTGCTGGCGTCCGCCGCTTTCAACAACTCGGAGCCCGCCTCCCCGCGCGGGTTGCCCTCTGGCCGCCGTATCCGTGCATAGTGCCCGGTCGCGATCCAGTCCGCGCCCAGGCTCAGCGCATGGTCCAGAAATGCCTTGAATTTGATCTCGGCGTTGCACAGCACGTCGGGGTTCGGTGTGCGCCCGGCGCGATATTCCGCGAGGAAGTTGTGGAACACGCGCTCGCGGTACTCGGCGGAGAAGTTCACCGCCTCGATGTCGATACCGATGCAGTCGGCCACCGACACGGCGTCGATCAGATCCTCCCGGGAGGTGCAGTACTCGTCGGTGTCGTCGTCCTCCCAGTTCTTCATGAACAAGCCGACGACCTCGAACCCCTGCTCCTTGAGCAGCCAGGCGGCAACCGAGGAATCCACTCCACCGGACATGCCGACGATGGCCTTTTCGCGTGCCATTGTCGCTAGCGCACTTCAGCTGTAGTGAACCAGGATATCGAGCGGGTAACGCCGTCCGGCCAGGTGGTCCTCGACGCAGCGAAGCACGAGCGGGCTGCGATGCGACGGTGCACAGGTCCGCAGTTCCTCGGCGGTGAGCCAGAGCGTGCGCAGGATCCCTCGGTCGAGGTCGCGCTCGGAGTGATGTGAGCCCAACTCACCGCAGAAAGCGAACCGGACATAGGTCAAATGGCTGGCCGGATGCCGCCAGCGATAGATGCCAACCAGAGCGCTCGGCGAAAACCCGTACGCGGTCTCTTCCAAGGTTTCGCGCACCGCAGCCTCGAGGATCGACTCATCGGGCTCCAAGTGGCCGGCCGGCTGGTTGATCCGGATGCCGTCATCGGTCTGCTCTTCCACCAGCAGGTAGCGGCCGTGGTGCTGGATCACCGCGGCAACAGTGACGCTCAGTTGTGCCACATTCAGCTCCTAGGCGAGGTCGGGGAACAGCTGGCTCGCACCGCCGGCAGAGCTGGCGGTAGCGCAGGTGGCCAGGCCGGCGCGAAAGGGCGCAAAGCATAAGGCGAGCCCCGGGGCCCGGTCAATTTTAGGCCGCGCAACGGTTCCAGACCTCCGCGGCCGGAGCGCCGGCCCGGGCCAAGGGGGCGGATGGAACCGGCTTGCCTGTCCGCTGTCGATACTACGCGGGATAAGTGCGGACCCAAGCCTGCGCTGCCAGGCCACCGGTTCAGTATGATTGGAGTTCTTCTCAGGGTGCCTATTTTCCCAGCGGCGCATGGCTTGCGCCCCGGGAGAAGCCGCAGGAGGTACGAAGCGATGAAGCGTTGGCTACAGGTCGTGGTGTCTGTGGTCGTTCTCGGCTGCGCCGCGGCGGCGCATGCGATGAAGGCGAGCGAAGTGGCGCCGTGCCGGCCGAATATGCCCGAGCGGATGGTGTCCCTGCCCGGGCTATTCACGGTACACGTCGTGTGCGACCACGTCTTGTTCGAAATCCCGCTGACGATGCTGGAGCGCGACATGCTGCTCAATACCGAGTTCGCCGCGCTGTCCACGGGGAGCGACTATGTGGCGCCGGGCTCGGTGGTGGACAGCCGCGTGGTGCGCTGGGTGAGAAGAGGCAACAAAGTTTATCTGGAGAATGTGCGTTACGAGATGTGGGCGCCGAACATGGCGAACTTGCAGCGTGGTGTGGAAGACGCATCGCTGCGCACCGTGATCCGGGCTTTCGACGCCGTTGCGGAAGGCAACGAAGGCACACCCATCATCGACGTCACGGGCCTGTTTGCCACCGACGTTCCCGACGGCTTCGGGCGCGAGTACAGACAGCACTTTCACATGACCGCGGTGGACCCCAAGCGGTCGTACATCCAAAGCGTCAAGGCGTTCCCCCGCAACGTCGAGATTCGCTTCTATCAGACCTGGGTTCCCGATGCCAAAGAGCTGCTCAAGTCCGGCGAGGACGATCCAGTTCCGTCGATGCTGGGGTTCATCTTCCACACCAGCATGCTGCTGCTGCCGGATAAGCCCATGCTCGGACGCTATGAGGACGAGCGTGTCGGGTATTTTTCGACCCCCTTCGACGATTATGGCACCGACGAGCACGGCAAAGTCAGGCGGGCATTCATCAACCGCTACCGGCTGGAGAAGAAGGACCCGAGGGCCGCGGTGTCAGACCCGGTCACGCCCATCGTCTTTTATCTGAGCCATGAGGTGCCGGACAGGTGGCGCCCTTATCTGAAGCGCGCCGTGGAAGACTGGCGGGTCGTGTTCGAGAAGGCCGGCTTCAGCAACGCCATCGTGGCACGGGATGCCCCGAGCGAGAAGGAAGATCCGGACTGGGACCCGGAGGACGTGCGCTATTCGGTGATCCGCTGGACCCCGAGCGGCCGGCAGAACGCGATGGGCCCCGCGGTGGTGGACCCGCGCAGCGGCGAGGTCATTTCCTCGCACGCGATCTTCTGGCATGACGTCCTCAAGTTGACCGAGACCTGGTATTTCACGCAGGTCGGTCCGCTCGACCCGCGCGCCAGCAAGCTTCCGCTCCCCGACGAGGTGATAGGCGAGTTGCTGCGCTACGTCGCCTGTCACGAAGTGGGACACGCGCTAGGCCTGCGGCACAACTTCAAGGCGCACTCCGCGTATTCGGTGCAGCAGTTGCGCGATCCGGAATGGACGAAGAAGTGGGGGACGTCGTCGTCGATCATGTCCTACGCGCGCTTCAACTACGTGGCCCAGCCGGGAGACGGGGCCTATCTGATCCCGAAGTTCGGCCCCTACGACTACTTCGCCATCGAATGGGGGTACCGGCAGTTCGGCGACGGCATGACCCCGGACAGCGAATGGCCGATGTTGGACCGGTTAGCCGCGCGTCAGATCGAAGACCCGCTGTTGCGCTTCGGAGGCGAGGACGCCGTCGCCCCACTCGACCCCACGGTCAACACGCAGGTCCTTGCCTCCGATCCGATGGAAGGCGCTGAGTTTGGCCTCAAGAACATCGATCGGGTGATGGCCATGCTGATTCCGGCCACGACCCAGCTCGGACAGGATTACACTCGGCTGGCGGAGATGTATCAGGCGCTGCTGACGAAACGCAACAACGAGTTGACCGCAGTCGCCAAGGTGGTGGGCGGGGTCGAGGAAACGCGCTACCAGGGCGGGCGCGGCACGGTGCCCTATAGCCCGGTCCCGCCGGAGCGGCAACGGCAGGCCGTGAAGTTCCTGGTGGACAAGGCGTTCATCAGACCCACCGCGCTGCTCGACCCCGAAGTGCTGCTGCGTATCGCGCCCACGGGCGGCGCCGATCCACTGCAGGGGTCCAACGTGAGAGTGCTGTCGCAGCTCCTGAAGCCCGGAGTCTTCCACCGGATGGCGGAGGCCAAGGCATTGTCCCCTGACAAGCCCAGTTACACCGGCATCGACATGCTCAAGGACCTGAACGAAGGCCTGTTCGCGGAGCTCAAAGAAAGCCGCCCCTCCATCGACTTCTATCGGCGGACACTGCAGCGCAACTACATCATGCTCCTGCTGGTGGGCTCGGGCGCGATCGAGGACCCGCAGGGCGCATCGAGCAACCTCGACGAGGCGCAGGGCGCGAGCGCCCGCCTCCCGCGGGCGGCCTCCCGCGATCTGGCTTACCTATCTTCGCCGCTGGCGGAAACTGCGCAGCAGTACAAATCGGCGAAGGGGCGGCCTAGTGAGTTCCGCGCCGCCCTTCGCCGAGGCGTGAAGGACTTGGCCGCAAGAATCGACGCGGCCATGGCCAAGGTGCGAGACGTGGACACCGCCGCCCATTTGAAGGACCTTCGGGTCGAGCTTGACCGAGCCCTATAAGGCGGGCCGAGCTTGGTGCTCACCATCCGTGCAGACAGGTGGGGCAACAAAAAAGGCAGGGTCGCCCCCTGCCTTTTTCATGTCCGGTCGCAGCGACCGGGTTACGACTGAGGAGTAGTAGTCTTCTTGTGCTTTTTCGTGCTTTTCTTGCTCGGGGTGGTAGTGGCCGGCTTCTGTTCGTCAGCGGCCCGGCCCGGCTTCTCCGTCGCACCGCCCGACTTGACCGTGCCGTCATCGATTGCGCGCCCGGCGGGCTTGTCCATCGGGCCGGACTTGACTGGCTTGTCGTC
Organism: Gammaproteobacteria bacterium; assembly: GCA_041488255.1. GTDB lineage: Bacteria > Pseudomonadota > Gammaproteobacteria > Burkholderiales > SHXO01 > SHXO01. Next base: position 14,284 of record JBGPOV010000063.1, read on the forward strand.
AGCGAAAGCGGTGTAGGTTACGGCCGCGAACAGGCTGGCGACCAAAACAGCGATCAACTTCTTCATCAGATATCTCCGTTGCAGGGTTAACAATGCTCGTGTAGGGACACCAACTGGAGCAGTCCCGGCTTGCGTTAACGGCCCCGTACCCGCGCCGGTTGACAGGGCTAGACGCTAGACAGGGATTAGGCGGGGGCGCCCAGGCCGGTCCCGTAGACCGTCGCAACCGGATGCTCGCGCCGCCCGTAGGCGCCGTCAGCGATGCTCGTGCGCGATGAGGTAGTCATAGGCGGGGAGAGTGAGGAAGTCGACGAAGCTGTCGTCCAGCGTGAGTTGCGCAAACATCTGCGCCGCCTCTTCGTATTGGCCCGCGCCATACTGTTGCTCGCCCAGGAGCTGACGCACCTTGGCGAGCTCCTGCGGAAGGAGCGCCTGAAACAGCTCGCGCGTGATCTTGCGGCCGTCGTCCAGCGCCGCGAGCGGGCTTCGGATCCAGTGCCAGATCTGGGCTCGCGAGATCTCGGCGGTGGCCGCATCCTCCATCAAGTTGAAGATGGGCACGCAGCCAATGCCCGCCAACCATGAGCCGAGGTACTGGATCCCGATGTTGATGTTGATGCGCAGCCCGTTCTCGGTAATGGGCCTCTGCGGCTGGAAATTGAGCAGGTCTGCACCCGTAACCTTCACGTCGGCGCGCTGCCGGCTGATCTGGTTGGGCGTCTTCATGACCTTGTCGAAAGCCTCTTTCGCCACTGGCACCAGCCCGGGGTGGGCCACCCAGGTGCCGTCGTGGCCGTCATTGGCTTCGCGCTCCTTGTCCGCACGCACCTTGGCGATCGCTTCCTCGTTCGCTTTCGCGTCGTTTTTGATCGGGATCTGAGCCGCCATCCCGCCCATGGCAAATGTGCCGCGTCGGTGGCAGGTCTTGATCAGCAGCAGGGAGTAGGCGCGCATGAACGGCGCGGTCATGGTGACCTGTGCGCGATCCGCGAGGACGAACCCGGGGCGATTACGGAACTTCTTAATGCAGCTGAAGATGTAGTCCCAGCGACCGCAGTTCAGCCCGGCGCAATGCGTGCGCAGCTCGTAAAGGATCTCATCCATCTCGAACGCGGCCGGGATGGTTTCGATCAACACCGTGGTTTTGACAGTGCCCTGCGGCACGCCGATTTCCTTTTGGGCCAGGACGAAGGCGTCGTTCCACAGGCGCGCCTCGAGGTGCGACTCCATCTTGGGCAGGTAGAGGTAAGTTCCCGATCCCTTGGCCAGACGTGCGGCTGCGTTGTGGAAAAAGTACAGCCCGAAATCGAACAGCGAGCCGGACATGGGCTGCCCATCGATCAGCAGGTGCTTCTCAGACAGATGCCAGCCGCGCGGCCGGACCAGCAGCGTCGCCGTCTTCTCGTTGAGCTTGTAGTGCTTGCCCTCCGGGCTGGTGAACGCGATGGCGCCTCGCACGGCGTCGCGCACGTTGATCTGGCCCTGGATCTGGTTGTCCCAGGTGGGCGTGCTCGAGTCCTCGAAGTCGGCCATGAACATGTTGGCCCCCGAGTTGAGCGCATTGATCACCATCTTGCGGTCCGTGGGACCGGTGATCTCCACACGGCGGTCTTGCAGATCCGCAGGGACCGGAGCCACATTCCAGTCGGCCTGACGTATTCCCCGCGTGTCGGGTAGAAACTCGAGCAGCTTGCCGGCATCCAGCTCCTGCTGGCGCGCGGTGCGGCGCTCGAGCAGCTCGCGTCGACGCGCGTCGAAGCTGCGGTGGAGCTTGGCCAGAAAGCTCAGCGCATCGAAGGTCAGAATCTCGGCGTATTCGGGCGTCATTGGCCCCAAGACCTGCACGCCGTCCGGCAGCCCCTGCTCGCGCTTCATGTCTCTCCTCGTGTGTCGCCCGCTGGTCGGATGCACCAAATTGTCGCACAAAAAAGCCGCCCACCGCGCAGGTGGGCAGGCTCTCCGTGGGGCTGGAAGGCGGGCTAGGCGAACTGCTCCTGCTCGGTGGAGCCGTTCAGCGCCGTCACCGAGGATCGTCCGCTTTGAATGACCTGCGTCAGGTCGTCGAAGTAGCCGGTGCCGACTTCGCGCTGATGTTTGGTCGCGGAATAGCCTTGCGGTTCGGCCGCGAACTCGGACTGCTGGAGACGAACGTAGGCGGTCATGCTCTCGCGCGCATAGCCGCGCGCCAGCTCGAACATGCTGTAGTTCAGGGCATGGAAGCCGGCCAGGGTGATGAACTGGAACTTGTAGCCCATGGCGGCCAGCTCGAGCTGGAAACGCGCGATGCTGCCGTCGTCCAAGTTCTTCTTCCAGTTGAACGATGGCGAGCAGTTGTAGGCCAGAATCTTGTCGGGATGGGCGGCATGAATCGCCTCCGCGAACTGACGTGCGAAGTGCAAGTCGGGCCTGCCCGTCTCGCACCAAATCAGGTCCGCGTAGGGGGCATAGGCCAATCCGCGCGACACGGCCTGCCTCAGGCCGTGGGTCACGCGGTAGAAACCCTCCGCCGTGCGCTCTCCGGTGAGAAAGGGCTTGTCGTTGTCGTCGACGTCCGAGGTCAGCAGGTTGGCAGCCTCGGCGTCCGTGCGCGCGAACAGCACGGTCGGGACTCCGGACAAGTCGGCGGCCAAGCGCGCGGCCACCAGTTTCTGCACCGCCTCCTGGGTGGGCACCAGCACCTTACCGCCCATGTGGCCGCACTTCTTGGCGGCGGCGAGCTGATCCTCGAAGTGCACGCCCGCGGCGCCCGCCTCGATCATGTGCTTCATCAGCTCATGGGCGTTGAGCACGCCGCCAAAGCCGGCTTCCGCGTCCGCCACGATCGGTGCGAACCACTCGACCTCGTCCTTGCCTTCGGCGTGGTCGATCTGGTCGGCGCGGGTAAACGCGTTGTTGATCCGACGGACCACGCTCGGCACGCTGGACACTGGATACAGCGATTGATCCGGGTACATCTCGCCGGCGTCGTTGGCATCGGCGGCCACCTGCCAGCCGGACAGGTAAATCGCCTTGAGCCCGGCTCGCACTTGTTGCACCGCCTGGTTGCCGGTAAGCGCGCCGAGCGCGTTGACCAGCGGCTGTTCGTGCAGCAGCTTCCAGAGTCTTTCGGCGCCGCGGCGAGCCAGCGTGTGTTCGATGGCTACGCTGCCGCGCAAGCGGTACACGTCTTCGGCTGCATACGGGCGGCGCACGCCTTTCCAGCGCGGGTCTTCCGCCCATTCCTGCTTGATCTGCGCGATCTGCTGATCTCGGGTCACGGGTTTGCTCCCTGTTCGATCGGTGTTCAATGTCTGCCTATGGGCGGCCTGGACACGGCCTGCGGTCAGTATAACAAGCGCATGACGCATTGCAACAAAAACGCGACTGTGCCAACGTTCGGCCGCAGGCAAAGGCCGCCTGGTGGCTACTGGCGTCGGAGGTCAGCGTTTCTGCACTGCAAGGAACATAGGGCGAGCCGGAAGCTGGCCACACGCATGCCCGCCCGGCGCGTGCAGCTCGCGACCCCGTTGCCGTTGATGTAACATCCCCGTTTTTTTCAACGCGATAAGACGCGCATTGGGGCGCCGCTCACAGCAAGCGCGTTTGCCAGACACGAAGGAAGGCCATGTACAAGCACATTCGAGTGCCGACCCAAGGCGAGAAGATCGTCGTCAACCAGGACTTCTCGCTCAAGGTGTCGGACCAACCAATCCTCCCCTTTGTCGAGGGAGATGGCACGGGCGTGGACATCACTCCGGTCATGCGGAAGGTGGTCGACGCCGCGGTCAACGTCGCGTACGGCGGCAAACGCCAGATCCAGTGGATGGAGATGTATGCCGGCGAGAAGGCCTGCAAGGTGTACGGCGAAAACGTCTGGCTGCCGGACGAAACGCTGGAGGCGGCCCGGGAGTTCGTCGTCTCCATCAAAGGACCGCTGACAACGCCCGTCGGCGGCGGCATTCGCTCGATCAACGTCGCGCTGCGGCAGCAGCTGGACCTCTACGTCTGCCTGCGGCCGGTGCGCTACTTCCGCGGCGTGCCCAGCCCGCTCAAGCAACCCGAGAAGACCGACATGGTGATCTTCCGCGAGAACTCCGAGGACATCTATGCCGGCATCGAATGGCAGGCGGAGACCGAAGGCGCGAAGAAGGTCATCAGGTTCCTCATCGAGGACATGGGGGTGAAGAAGATTCGCTTCCCGCAGAGCTCGGGCATTGGCATCAAGCCGGTGTCGCGCGAGGGCACCGAGCGGCTGGTGCGCAAGGCCATCCAGTACGCGATCGCGAACCAGCGCCGGTCGGTGACCCTAGTGCACAAGGGCAACATCATGAAGTTCACCGAGGGCGCGTTTCGCGACTGGGGCTATGCGCTGGCGCAACGCGAGTTCGGCGGCCAGCTCCTGAACGGCGGCCCGTGGCTCAAGCTTGCCGGCGGGATCATCGTCAAGGACGTCATCGCCGACGCCTTTCTGCAGCAGATCCTGCTGCGTCCTGACGAGTACGACGTCATCGCTACGCTCAACCTGAATGGCGACTACGTCTCCGACGCCTTAGCCGCCCAGGTGGGCGGGATCGGCATCGCGCCGGGCGCGAATACCAGCGATTCAGTGGCGATGTTCGAGGCCACCCACGGCACGGCGCCCAAGTATGCCGGCAAGGACTACGTCAACCCCGGCTCGCTGATCCTCTCCGCCGAGATGATGCTGCGCCACATGGGTTGGGTGGAAGCAGCCAACCTGATCATCGCCTCCATGGAGAAGACCATCCTGGACCGAGTGGTCACCTACGACTTCGCCCGCTTGATGGAGGACGCCACACAGGTGTCCTGCTCCGGGTTCGGTAACGCGATGATCGAGCGGATGAAGCAACCGTGACTCGCGATTCTTGACCCGAACTCCTTGGGCCGGCGCCCTGGTCCGAAGGCGGACCACGATGCCGTTGTCCAAGCCATTGGCAAGCTTGAAACCCGTCAGGCCATGCCCGGACAGCAAGTCACGAATCACGAGTCACGAATCGCGTTTCCCGGCCTTCGGCCAGGAAACAAAAGCCCGCCTTTTGGGCGGGCTCGGATTATTGTTGTGAGGCGCAGCGGGTTGACGCTGGGCCGGAAAATCCTAACGCTTCCTCTGTGTCCCCTGACTGACAGCTCCTGGCGGAAGATCGAATCGGTCGGGAGTGTTTGCTCAGGCGGCCTGGATGTTCGAAGCTTGCTTGCCCTTCGGGCCTTGCGTCACCTCGAACGAGACCTTCTGACCTTCTTTGAGAGTCTTGAAGCCGCTCATGTTGATGGCAGAAAAATGGGCAAACAGGTCTTCGCCCCCATCGTCGGGAGTGATGAAGCCATAGCCCTTGGAGTCGTTG
>JBGPOV010000064.1:0-19525 GCA_041488255.1 Gammaproteobacteria bacterium
CCCTGCCCAACGTCAGAGGCGGATGCGGTGCGCTCAGCGCGTGATGTCTGAGCGTGGTCTGGTTCGTCAGCCGCGGCGCGAGAACGCGCGCTCCAGGTGCTCCATGTCGTTCACCACGCGCCACTCAACGGCGCCGGCAGCACGCGTGCGCTGCTCCCACCACTCCAGACGGCCCATGTACCGGCGGGGGTCCACGTTGTCGGTGCCGAGCTTGGTAACGTTGAGCGCGATGATGCGGATGCCGTCTAGCTTCATGGGGAAGTTGCGCACCGTCTTGTAATCGAGCTCCTCCTGCATGTCGGAGAAGATGATGATGGTTTTCCTGCCCGCGCCGGTTTCATTCAGGAACTCTGCCGCCTGGACCAGCCCGCCGGTGATGTCGGTGTAAGCGCTGCCCTTGTTTCCCTGGACCGACTGGGCGAACTCCGCGATTTTTTGGCTGAATGCCTTCTTCTGGCTGTTGACCTGGATCGGGTCCTTGGTCAGGCTGACCTTGGCGACGATGTCCTTCTCGGTAAAACTGCGGCTCTTGACCGTCGCCACTGCGAGCGAATCGCCCGGCTCCAGGTTGCCGAGCAGATAGTTCACCACCCCCTTTGCCTTGCCGATCTCCTTGGTGTACGTGCCAGATGTGTCCACCAGGACATAGACGGACTGGTTGTGGTTGACGGCCGGGCCACAGCCGGCGGACAGGACGAGTACGGTAAGCACCAAGGCGGATGTCGTGGTCCTCATGCGACCTCCTCGCCGCTCGCGGCGGGCTTTGGGAACGCAGGTGCGCTTTGCAGCTCGTCTCGCCGCGCCGACGCACCTCGCACTTTATTCACCCAGCGCTCGATCGCGAGCGGCGCGAAGATCAGCACGTCGTAGAAGTTCACCGCGAGCTTGCCGGCTTCGTTGGTGAGGCTTGCGCCAACCCTCAGCGAGAACGCCGCGCCACGGATGAGCAACGTCAGGCCGGCGCCGAGCACGATGCGTCCAGAGCCCACGAAGTACTCGAGCGGAATCGCCACGAACGCGAGCGCGAACGGCAGGGTGAAGCCCAGAATCATCTGGCCGAAGGTCGGGATGCGCGTAACCCAGCCCGCTTCGGTTTGCGCAGCCCCTGATCCGAGGCTCTGCTTGAGGGCAACGTCGGCGGCGATGATGGAATCGCGCATCACCGCGAGCGCCACTTCGACGCCTGCCAGGACCAGCAGGATCGCAAGCGATACCCACATCAACCGCCTGCGCATCTTCTCCGTGATATTGCCCAGCGGGAACAGGCTGGTGAAACGCAGGGTCTCCATCAGGAACAGGCCCATCAGCGTTTCGAACAGGATGATGACCAGCGCCGCGATCTCCGAGGCGCGCAGCGTGTCCGTGATGTAATCGCCTCCGCCCACCATCGCCGACATCGGCAGCGAGATCAGCTTGAAGTTGACATATGCCCCGCCGAACGCGATCAGCATCACCAGCGAGGAGATGAAGAACTGGGTCGAAGCCGAGGAGGTGAGCGTGTTCTCGACCTCGGTGCGGCGCGCGAAGATGCTTTCCAGCTTTGCCACGTTCGCGTCGATCTTGGCGGCGCTGTCGTTCAGGCTGGTGATGTTGCGCTCGACCTGCGCCAGAGTCTGGCTGGCGGAGCGCCAGAACGGCACACACGTGCTGAGGATCTTATGGCGCCCCTGGTAAGAGGCGCGGTACTCGGCTACGACCTTTTGGTAGATGTCGTCGAGCGAATCGCGGATGTCGGCCAAGATGCGTTCGACCACGCCGTCGCCGGTGGCTCGGATCTTCGCGAGCGCCTCGATCGCTTTCACCCACTCGGGAGAAGGCGGCGGCACTTCTGCGCTGCGCTTGTAATCCTCTTCAATGCGCGTGATTTCGTCCATCAGCCTGCGCTGCAGCGCCGGATAACCCTCGAGATCACGCTGGACCAGGATGGTGACGCGCTCCAACTCGCGCTCGATCGAGAGGCGCAGTTCGCGCGAGCCGTGAGCCAGCAGCACCTCGCGGTTACGGGTCCGCAGCCTGACGGCGGCATCACCCAGCCAGTGCGCGCCCAGGCGCAGCGGGCGAACGATCGCACGGCTCGTGCGCCGGAGCAGGATGTGCATCGGTTCGCGTGCGAGATACAGGAAGGGCATCGCCAGCACGAGCAGAGCGAGCAGCGACAGCAAAGGCCTTTGCGGCCAGATGTAGAGTGATCCAAGCATTGACGTGCTCCCGGTTCCGGCTTGCAATCGGGCGGGGCCGGACGCTCTGCGTAGCAGCCTCACAGACCCGCGACCCCTTGTTGATTGCAACGCGCGGGCCAGCAGCAGTTCACAATTCGCAGCTCGTGCGAAGCCCTCACTTTCACGGGTACGGCACTGTTCTTTCGGACTAAACGCGCGGAGCGGAATCGCGACCCTGAGATGGCAGCGCCACTACACCGTCGCCGCGAAGCGACCCGGCGTGCCCATTTACGGAACCGCGGTGTGAAGTTGGTCGCTGCAGCGCCAGAACCGCGTGACCGAACGCTCAGCGTCCCGCCGGCGCGAAAAACGCGAACGTCCGCACCTCGATACTCTGGCGCGGCGGTGCGTCCGCGCGGGAGGAGGGATCGACGAACGAGGCGTGCGGCGTGAACCGCGCCCTGCCGTCGGCCTGCGATTCGTAGACCTTGAACACCAGAGCCTCGTCGCGCCGCATGCGCGGGAAATAGAACCAGCGGTGGTCCGGGTTGTAACGCAGCTGATAGGTCTCGCCCACGCGGTCGGGGTAGCGGCGCTCGGCGGGAAGCAGGTCGCTTGCCGAGACGCTACGCGCGTCCACGAGCGCGAGCGGGTTGGACTGGATGGGCTGGTTGATCGCCCGCCAGACCTGGATGATGGCGAAGCGATGTCGAAGCAACTGCTCCGCCTCGTCTGGCAGGATCTCGCGGACGCGCTGCGGGCCGGACCACTCCGTGTAATCGTTGTGCGCCCAGGCCACCGGCTCGCGAATCTTTCTCGCCTGCTGCTCGGCCGAGTCGCCGGTGCGCAGCGTGTGATCGAAGACGACGACCCGCGAGGCACCCGAGACGCTCTGCACCAGCCGCTCGATCTCCGGGTAGTAGATCGACTCGAGCTGAGCCGCGTCGAAGAAGTCTGCGACGGCCGTCTCGTGGTCTACTAGAACGAACCCATTTTGGTCGAGCGAGAACTGGCCGACGAGCGGCCGTCCATCGTGGATGCGCATCGGCCGCTGCTCGGTCGCTCCGGTGCGCCGGCGAATGACCTGCCCGGTCTCGAACGTCTCGTTGACCGGCTTGATGCCGGTATCGATCGCGTAGGTGATCGCGGCGGTTACCGAGCCGCTGTCGGTCTGGGTGGCGGTGCCATGATTCATGGCGGAGGCTCCTGAGGGTGCGTTTGAAGCATCGCGGGTGTAGATCCAGAACGGCTCCTTCCTCTCTCGTTGCGTGAAGCGGATGACCCCTACGCTACGAATCCGATAAACCCGCGGCGCGAAACGCAGCGAGCACGCGCGCGAGCACAGCGAGGTCCGCGTAGGGAAGTCGCTCGCTGACGGTACTCGTGGAGATCCCCGGGCTTATCCTCTGCGTTTCCAGCGTCTCCGCCCGAGCCTCGTCCAGACGGCCCGACTCTGCAAGTGTCGCTGCCATGAAGGCGTGCGCGGGCAGCCAGTCCGGATTGCGGCTCACGACGCGCTTCAGGTTAGCTATGGCGTCCTCGTAGCGGCGCAGCAAGTAATAGGCGTGGCCGAGCGTGTACAGGTAGATCGGCGGGTAATGGGGATTGAGGCGCATCGCCTTGTGAACCGGAGCGATAGCCTGCTCCGGGCGCGACCAGCTCAGCACCTCCCCGAGCACCCAGTGGCCGTCGGCATCGTTCGGGGCGAGGGACACCGCCCGTTGTGCTTCGAAGATCGCCCGCTCGTGCGCCTTTTTCCACAGCGCCACCGCCGCGAGCGACCGATGCGCCACCGGCAGGACATCATCCAGCGAAGTAGCTTGCTCGGCGAGTTCGAGCGCGTGATCCAGCGTCTGCGGGTCCTGGGCCCAACCCATGCTCCAGTCGCGGATGCGGGTCTGCGAGAGATAAGCATAGGCCTCGGCGTAGTGCCGATCCAGCTCGATGGCCCTCTCGAACATGCGCCGCGCCTCCAGGTTTGCCTCCCGCGTCGAATGCCGGAGGGAGTCGAGACCGCGCAGCAGTGAGTCGTACGCCTCGAGCTGCTCGGTGCGCCGGCGCTCCGGCCGCTGCTGTTCATCTCGAGTGAGTCTCACGGCGAGCGCATCGACGATGTGGCGCGTGATTTCGTCCTGGACTGCAAAAACATCGTCCAGACGGCGGTCGTAGCGATCCGCCCATAAATGATGCCCGCTGCTCGCATCGACCAGCTGGGCCGTGATTCTGACCCGGTCGCCGGCTTTGCGGACGCTGCCCTCCAGCACGTAACCTACGCCCAGGTCGCGGCCCACCTGCTGCACCTTGGCCGGCTTCCCCTTGTATGTGAAGCTGGAGTTGCGCGCGATGACGAACAGCCCGGAGAGCTTCGACAAGTCGGTGATGAGATCCTCGGCGATCCCGTCGCTGAAGTACTCTTGATCGGGGTCGGCGCTCATGTTGTCGAAGGGCAGCACCGCGATGGAAGGGACGCTGGGAGGTGGGAGCGCCTCTCCCGGCTGGCTGGCGGCGGGCGAAGCTTGTGGCGGCCCCACTCGGTAAACACGCACGGGCTTCGCAATGTTCTTCACCGTGTGCTCGCCGAGCCACTCGTAATCGAGGGCTACCTTGCTCTCGACCTGATCATAAGTATTGCCCGAGATGCAGATCCCACCGGCTGGGGCGAGGTCTTGCACGCGCGCTGCGATGTTCACCCCATCCCCATAAATGCGCTCGCCATCTGCGATCACGTCGCCCAGGTTGATCCCGATGCGGAACTCCATCCGGCGGCGCAGGGGCAGAGTTTCGTTGCGGGTCGCCAGCGCGCCCTGGATGGCGACCGCGCACTGCACTGCGTCTACGGCACTCGGGAACTCGGCGAGCATGTTGTCACCAGGCGCGTCCACCACGCGTCCCCCGTGCTCGCGGATGAGCGAGCTCATCACCTCGCGGTAGGCGGTCAGCGTGCGTACGGTCGCCGCCTCGTCCTCGCCCATGAGGCGGCTGTAACCCTGCACGTCCGCGCTCACGATCGCGGCAAGTTTTCGCTGCATGCAATGCCCGCCGATGCGCGTAGTGAGATTCCGGCCCCGCATCACGCGGATCGCAGCGCCTCGGGGTTGATCACGTGCCTGGGCTTGCCGTCGAGGAAGGCCAGCACGTTGTCGATCGATTCTCGATAAAACTGGGTGTAGACCTCGCGGGTGCAATAGCCCAGATGCGGCGTCAGTACAGTGTTGGGCAGGCCGCGCAGCGGATGCTGGGCTGGCAGCGGCTCCTGTTCGTACACGTCCAGGGCAACGATCAACTTCCCAGACCGAAGCCTCTCCACCAGTGCCGTCTCGTCCACCAGCGGACCACGCGAGGTGTTCACCAGTATGGCGCCCGGCTTCATGCGCGCCAAATCTTCGGCGCTGAGGATGCCCCGGGTGCGGTCGGACAGCACCAGGTGCAGGCTGACCGCGTCGGCTTCAGCCAACAGCGTTCCCTTCTCGACCAACCTGGCGCCGGCAGCCTGCGCCTTGTCGTGGGTGAGATTCTGGCTCCAAGCCACAACTTGCATGCCGAGCGCCTGGCCATAGCGTGCCATGCGTGAGCCGATCTTGCCCAGGCCGATCACGCCGAGGGTTCGCCCTTCAAGCACGGTTCCAGGGGGAACGTCGCGCTGAAAACCTCCGGAGCGAATGGATGCGTCCGCAGTCGGGATGCAGCGCGCAGCAGCGAGCAACAAACCCAACGCCAGCTCCGCCGTCGCGGGGGTGGATTGCTGTCCGGCCGTGTTGCACACGACGATGCCGCGCGCGGTGCACGCTTCGATGTCCATCGTCGAGCTGCGCGATCCGGTCAGCGCGATCATGCGCAGGCGCGTCAAGCGCGCGATCAGCGATGCCGGGAAGCGGGTGCGCTCGCGCATGGCAACGATGATTTCGAAACTGGCCAAGGCCGGCGCGATATCCTCGGGCCGCTCGAACGGCGTCTCGAAGAAGACGACCTCTCCGCGTTGCTCCAGCCGCGACCAATCGGCGCTATCTCTCGCAACCCGTTGCCAATCGTCCAACACGACGATGCGCGTCATCTGAGTCTGCTCGTTATCTCTGCTGAGGAGAGGACTTGCCCTCCGGGAAATCGGCGCTCAGCGTAACGGCTTCCCATTGGTCGATGGAGCTCATCCGGTCATGGAACTTGGCGCGGACTCTGTCGAGCCCATTCTTGCCGAGGATTAGGTTGAGCGGCGGCGCGGGGCTTTCCACGACCTTGATGATGGCGTCGGCGGCACGCTCCGGATCGCCCGCCTGCTGGCCGCTGCGACCCGTGATCTCCGCCCGACGCGCACCGGCTGTCGTCGCATAGGCCTCGATTGGATGGCGAGTCTGCTTCAGGGACCGGCCGGCCCAGTCGGTCCGGAACGGTCCCGGCTCGATCGCCGTCACGCGAATGCCGAGCGGAGCTACTTCTTTCGCCAAGGCTTCGGAGAGCCCCTCGACCGCGAACTTCGTCGCATTGTAGTAGCCGCCGCTTGGATTGCCCATCAAGCCGCCGACCGACGAGATGTTGACGATGTGGCCGCGTCCGCGCGCGCGCATCCCGGGCAGCACGCGCTTGGTCAACGCGACGAGCCCGAAGAAATTGGCCTCGAACATCGCACGCACTTCGTCTTCCTCGCCCTCTTCAATCGCGGCCAGGTAGCCGTAGCCGGCGTTGTTCACCAGCACGTCGATGCGCCCGAAGACTTTCTGTGCCTCGGTCACGGCCTCGGCCACCTGGCGGGCCTCGGTCACATCAAGCGGCAGAACCAGCGCAGTATTCGGGTGCCTGGTGACAAACTCTTTGAGCTGCGCCGGGTCGCGGGCCGTTACGACGGCTCGGTGTCCGTGCTGCAGGACGCGGCCGGCAAGTGCTCTTCCCAAGCCGCTCGAGCAGCCGGTGATGAACCAGACGGACGCGGTGTCAGTACTTGTTGGCATCGATCACTCCTTTCATCCGGCCGCCCGCGACGCCGGCCGGATTCTAGGCCGTCGCATCGTCGAGCGCACCGCGGGAGTAGTCGTCGAAGGCCTTGACCAGCTCCTCTCGGGTGTTCATGACGAACGGGCCGTACCGGGCAACCGGCTCGCGGATCGGCTCGCCGTTGGCAAACAGCAGCTTGGCGCCGGTGTGCCCGGTGGTGAGGCTTACGCCGCCGCTGCCTTCGAGCACCGCCAGCTCGCCTTTGGCCAGCTCGCGGGTCCCGGCGCGATCCGGGCCACGCACGGCGCCCTCGTAGACATAGATGAAGCAGGAATGCGAATCCGGAACATCGATCTCGAACGTTGCGTCCGCCGCGATCGCCACATCCAGCAGACGCACCGGGATCAATGTGCCGGCTGCACCCTTGGCGCCGAAGGCCTCGCCCGCGATCACGCGCACGGCCGCGCCGCCGCTCACCACCGAGGCAATGCGCGCGGCGGGGATGTCCTGGTAGCGCGGCGCGCTCATCTTGAGTTTGCCCGGCAGGTTTGCCCATAGTTGGAACCCGCGCAACCGGCCGGCGGCCCGCTCCGGCATTTCGGAGTGGATGATGCCGCGGCCAGCGGTCATCCACTGCACGTCACCGGCCTCGAGCGTGCCTTTGTTGCCGACCGAGTCGGCGTGCTTGACGCGCCCCTCGAGCATGATCGTGACGGTCTCGAAGCCCCGGTGCGGATGCTCGGGGAAACCGGCGATCCATGACTCGGGATCATCGGAGCCGAACTCGTCGAGCATCAGAAACGGGTCGATCATATCGAGGGCAGGCGTGCCGATGACGCGCTTCAGCTTCACGCCGGCGCCGTCCGTGGTGGGCGTGCCCGTTACCGTCTTGTCGATGTGTCGCATTCGATGCTCCAGAGGACTGTTTAGGTCGTTCGCAGTGGTGCGCTTCCTTCGCGCCTCAGCCCTGTCTTCGCCGGTCACCACAACGGTATCCAAAGACAGCACGGCGTTCGGCGTCGGCTGCGCGCCGGTAGCTTCGCCGCCAGCGGCCTCAGCCGGCCTTGGGTTCTCCAATATTACTCCGGTGGCGCGGGCGGCTCGCCACCCGCGCCGCAACACGCTCTGGAACCTTTACCGTGCAGGGCAGCCTTGGATGCCCTATCCTATGCAGCTTGACCCCTGCTTTCCGGGAGACCGGCCGTGGCCTTGACGGTTCGCAAGCTGCATCCGCTGTTCGTTGCCGAAGTGGGCGCGATCGATCTTCGGCGCGTTCACGACCGCCAAACACTCGATGAGATCCGGGCGGGGATGGACGAGTTCGCCGTCCTCGTGTTTCGCGACCAGCGGTTCACCGACGAAGAGCAACTCGCGTTCGCGCAGCGCTTCGACGGCACGCTGCACAGCAACACCGGCGCGTCCGTGCTGGGTAAAAACCGGTTCGGCAACGAGGCCCTCGCAGACATCTCGAACCTGGACGAGGGTGGTGGGATCCTGAAATCCCAGGACCGCCGCCGCATGTACGCGCTGGGCAACCGCCTCTGGCACACCGACGCGTCGTTCCAGGACCCACCGGGCCGCTACTCGATGCTCTCGGCCAGAGTGGTCCCGCCGGTGGCAGCGGACACGGAGTTCGCCGCCATGCGGGTGGCCTATGACACCCTCGACCCGGAGATCAAAGCCACGCTCGAGGGGTTGCGGGCGCACCACTCTATCGCCTACTCGCGGCAGACGCTCGGGTTCGAGTTCTCGCAGGAAGAGGAGGATAAGCTCAAAGGCGCCGTCCATCCGCTCGTGTACACCAACCCGCGTACCCAGCGCAAGTCGCTCTATCTCGCGTCACATGCTTCGCGGATCATGGACTGGCCCGTCCCCGAGGGAAGGCTCCTCTTGCGCGACCTGATGGAGCATGCCACGCAGCCGCAGTTCGTATACCGCCACGGGTGGCGTGTCGGCGATCTGGTGATTTGGGACAACCGCGCCACGATGCACCGCGGGCGGCCGTTCGACGACGGAAAGTATCGCCGCGAGCTGCGTCGCGTGACCACCCTCGACATCGAGCCGGCCACGGTTGCCTGACCTTCAGGTCGCGGACTGCAGGCAGCTCGCCTTACCGCTTCTAGCGATCGGCCTTAAGCGCTTCCGGAGCATGCGTTGCGCGCGTGGCAAAGAACGTGATCACGGCCGACAACAGCGCACACGCCGCCAGGAAATACAGAGCCATTTCGAAGCTCTTCGTGCTGTCCTTGATCCAGCCGACGATCATCGGTCCAAAGTAGCCTCCGAGGTTGCCGATCGAGTTGATCAGCGCCATGCCGACCGCGGCTGCCGCTCCGGTGAGGAACACCGAGGGCATCGGCCAAAACGCTGGCCGCGAGCCGTAAATGCCGACGGTGAAAACCGAAATCGCGACAATCGCCCAGAAGGAATGGCTCAGCCAACCCGCACAGAGGAGTCCGACTGCGGCGAGCGAAGTTGAGATGATGAGGTGCCAGCGACGTTCCTTGCGCCGGTCCGAGGAGTAGCCCCACAGCACGAGGCCGATGGTCCCGATCGCATAGGGTATCGCCGTCACGAAGCCCGTCATCAGGTTAGACAGGCCGAGGCCCTTGACGATCTGCGGCAGAAAGAAAACGATCCCGTAGCCGGCGGTGACGCTAGCGAGGTAGATCGCAGACAGGACCAGTACGCGCGGGTCGGTGAGCGCCTGAAGCATGGTGAGGCGGCCTGCACTCTCGACCCGGCCTCGCTCCGCCTGCAGCTCGCCTTCGAGCCACTCCCTTTCCTCCGCCTTGAGCCAGGTTGCCAGCGCTGGGCGATCTGTCATCAGCTTCAAGACGACAAACGCGAGCAGCACCGCGGGGATCGCCTCGATGATAAAGATCCATTGCCAGCCTCTGAGGCCAAGTATGCCGTCCATCCCGAGAATAGCGCCCGAGGCGATCGAAGCGACCGCGTTCGAGACCGGTATGGCGACATACAGGATCGATATGGCGCGGGCTCGAACCGCGGAGGGAAACCAATGGGTGAGATAAAAGATCATACCGGGGAAGAAGCCGGCCTCGGCCACGCCCAGCAGGAAGCGCAGCACGAGGAAGCTGACAGGCCCGGTCGCGGTGGCCATCAGTCCGGAGATGATGCCCCAGGTGATCATGATGCGGGCGATCCACAGCCTGGCGCCGACTCGCTGCAGCACCATGTTGCTTGGCACCTCGAAGAAAGCGTAGCCGAAGAAGAAGATGCCAGCGCCCCAACCGTACATGTAAGCGCTCAGGCCCAGGTCTTTGTTCATGGTGAGCGCGGCAAACGAGACGTTGGTGCGGTCGATGTAATTGACCAGGTAGCAAACGACGATCAAGGGCAGCAGCCGCCACGACACCTTCAGGATCAGCTTGCGTTGGAGTTCGGGCGAGAGTTGCGGCTGCATGATGGTAGTCTCCCGTTTCGTTATTTGTTCTTACCCCGGCGCTCCGGGCCGGTGCCGAGGATGGTCCCTCGACTCCTCGTTTTCGACACCGAAGCGGTTTGCGATTGGTTAGACAGTGCTGGAGCAGTCTGGCCAGTGCCAGGAGGATCAGTGCCCCGACCGCCGGATGTCGTCCGGGTCAGCACCGTCTTTATGACGGCTTCCCGCCTCATCGGGACGCGGCCGAGGGCGCGATACGCTACCCCCCAGCGGCATACGACCGCTCCAGCGCATCCAACGCCTGTCGCGGAAGCGGGCCCAGCTCTGCGCCCGTCAGAGCCTCTTCCAGATGAGCGGGCTCCGCCAGCCCAATGATCGCGCAGGCAACGTCCGGATTGGTCAGCACGAAGCGCAGCGCGGTTTGGGCGCGCGTGCCGTAGGCGTTGCCGAGAGCGGCAAATACGGCCCGCGCGCGACGCTCCTCCGTGGCGACGTCGGTGGCACGCGTAATGATGACCTCACGTCCGTGCCGGACGTCGGTCGCGAGGACGCCGGCGGCGAACACGCGAATCGCCATTACCGCCGTACCCTGCGCCTTGCACGCGGCGATCAGGCGGTCGAAGTCATGGCCGTTCCAACCCTTCGGCATGGCCCGCGCGGCGCTCGGATTGAGAAGGTTGTAATACACCTGTGCGGCATCGAAGCGACCGCTGTCGATCACCTGCCGGCAGCTCACCGCATCACCCAGCGCCGTGAAGCCGATATACCGGGTGAGGCCCTTTTCGCGCGCCCGTTCCAGCGCGTCGGCCGCACCGTTGGCGCGCAGCACGTGGTCCGGCGTTACCGCGCTGCCGGTTGCCGTCGCTTCGATCGGGTTGTGAAGGAGCAGCAGATCGACGGAGTCTCGATTCAACCGCTGGAGGCTCTCGCGCAGACTCCGTTCGACCTGCCCCGGAATATCGTCGAGCCGTGCCGTGTCCAGGAGAACCTTGGTGGACAGATAGGGCGCAGCTTCGATCTCCTTGAGCAGCCAGCCCAGCGCCTGCTCGGATTGGGTCTTGCCGTAAGCGGGCGCCGTGTCGACCCAATTAATTCCGGCGTCGATAGCGCGGCGCAGCGTCTTGAGTTTAGTGGCGTCATCTTGGTGGATCAGCACCCCGCCGACCCAACCGCCGCCGAACACCAGTTCCGAGACCTGCAGGCCGCTGCGGCCGAACGTCCGGTAACGCATCGCTTGTCTCCTCCTCAGATGAGAGGCATATCCTACGCTTGCCACCACTGGCGGGAAGCGCAGCGGCGCGCAGGGGCCGCCGTTGTTCGCCATCTGGTTCAGGCTCCCAGATAGTACCTCTTGACCAGCTCGCTCTGCTGCAGCTCGAGAAGGTTCTTGCCTTCGAAAGCGATCTCGCCGTGCACGATGATGTAGCCGCGGTCGGCGATGCGGCTGGCTTCATGGAAGTTCTGTTCGGCCATCAACACCGTCAGCCCGAAACGTTGCTTGAGCTCGCGGATCAGGTCGATGGTCTGGATGACCAGCATGGGCGACAGCCCCAGCGAGGGTTCGTCCACCAGCAGAATCCGGGGGGCGGACATGATGGCGCGCGCGATCGCCAGCATCTGCTGTTGGCCTCCGCTCAGGCTCCCGGCGAGCTGTCGGGAGTGATCCTGCAGCACCGGGAAGGCCTCGTAGCAGATCGCGAGGTTACGTTGGATCGCGTGGCGCGCCTCCCTGCGGAAGGCGCCGAGCAGCAGGTTCTCCTTGACCGTCAGCTTCGGAAACAGACGGCGCCCTTCCGGAACCAGCGCAATGCCGAGCGCGACGATCTCCTGCGGGCTCTTGCCGGTCAGCTCGATGTGCTCGCCGTCCAACTCCAGCGCGACCGAGCCCCGGGCAGGTTTCAGCAAGGCCATGACGCACTTCATGAGCGTGCTCTTGCCGTTACCGTTGGTACCCAGCAGCGCCACCGTCTCGCCCTGGCGCACCTCCAGAGACAATCCGTGCAGCACGCGCACCGCGCCGTAACCGGCCTCCAGGTTATCGATGGTGAGCCTAAGCACCGAGGTAGATCCTGCGCACGTTGCGGTCGTTGGCGACCTGTGCCGGCGTTCCATCCGCTACGACCCGCCCCGCGTCCAGGCACACGACGCGCTCCGAGAAGCGCATGATCGCACGCATGATGTGCTCGATCATGATGATCGTCACGCCCTGCCGGTTCAGGTCCAGCACGATGCCGAGCACCTCGTCGACCTCGACCGATGACAAGCCGGCCATCACCTCGTCCAGAAGCAACAGGGACGGCCCAGCGGCCATGGCGCGCGCCAGCTCCAGCTTGCGCAGATCGACCTGGACCAGCGCGGCGGCCGAGGTGTCGGCCTTGTCGGCCAGACCTATCTGCTCGAGAATCGCCAGGGCCTGACCGCGGACATCGGCGGTGTGCAGCGACCCGCGGTGCGTGACATATTCGAGCGGAACGGCGACGTTCTCCGCCAGCGTCATACTGGGAAACGGGCGCGGAATCTGGAAGCTGCGGGCCATCCCGAGGCGAGCACGCCGATGCGGCGGGAGCCGAGTGACGTCGATGCCGTTGAAATCGATCGACCCGGCGTGTGAGCGCAACGATCCCGAGATGCAGTTGATGAGCGTGGTCTTGCCGGAGCCGTTGGGCCCAATGATGCCGAGCCGCTGTACCGGCGGGACCGTCAGGCTGACGTCCGAGAGCGCTGCAAAGCCTCCGAAGCGCTGGGAGATCGAGTGGACCGCGAGCAGGGGCGAGGTCACGACTGGCCTGCATCGGTTGATCTGGAGGCGGCGCTGGCCGGCTGCCCCGCTCTGTCCCCAGCATTTCTCCTGCCGAAGAGCTTGCTGGCCAGCCCAAGGATTCCCTGCGGCGCCGCCACGACGAAGCTCACCAGCAAGGCCCCCACCACCAGCACGTTGAGCTCGGAGGACACGGTCACAGTGACGATCTGTTGCACCGATCCCAGCAGCACCGCGCCGATCACGGGCCCTAGCCAGCTTGCAGTCCCCCCGATGATCGGCATAGCAAGTGCGGAGACTGCGTAGTTGAGGCTGAATGCCGAGGTGGGCTCGAGGAAGCTCACGTAAAGCGGAAACGGCGCCCCCGCAAGGCCCATCAGTGCACCGGAGGCTGTGGCGGTGGCGAGCTTCAATTTCAACGTCGGTACCCCTGCGGACTCCGCCGCCTCTTCGTCATCGCGGATCGCCCGCAGTCCGCGCCCGATCCAGGAGTTCTGGATGTAGCGCGCGAGCACCACGGCCACGACGGCAGCCAGCGCCATCACCACAAACAGCAGCCGTGTGTAGGACGCGAACAAAGCGGGCGGAGGCGGCTGAATTATTGCGATCCCTCTGGAACCGCCGACGAAACCCCAGTTGATCACGGCGGTCTCGCAGATCACTGCGACCGCCACAGTGGCGATCGAGAAGAAAATGCCGCGCAGGCGCAGGGTCAGCGCCCCGATCCCAAAGCCCAGGAGACCCGAAACGCACGACGCAGCGAGCAGCTGCACGATCAAGGGCGCATCCCAGGCTTTGATGAGCGCGACGGCGGTGTAAGCCCCCATCGCGAAGAAGGCGCCCGAGCCGAAGTTCACATAGCCGGCATAGCCGCCGAGGATGTTCCAGGCCGTCGCCAGCACGACGAACTGCAAGACCACATAGCCGGCAAAGAAGAAGTACTCGTTCTGGACGACGTGCGTGAGGACCAGCGCTGCAACGATAGCCGCGACCGTCCCAGCGATGAACGGGTTCCAGTTGCGCACGGTGGAGTCAGCGGCCGAACAGCCCGGCCGGGCGCACGGCCAGCACCAGCAGCAGAATCCCGAACGCGACTGCGGGGGCCCAGGATGCGCCGAAAGAGGTGAGCACGACGCTCTCCGCGATGCCGAGGATGACGCCGGCGGCCAGCGTGCCCGGCATGCTCCCCAGCCCGGCCAGCACGGCCACGCAAAACGTCCGGCCGATATACAGGCGCCCCAGCCCGGGCTCGACCGGGCCGAGGATGATCAGCAGGGCGCCCGCAAGCGCACAGGTCGCTGTCGCGATGCCGAAAGCCCATTGCTTCACGCGCACCGGATCCGCGCCCATCAGCGCCAGGGCAGTCTGGTCCTGCGCCACCGCTTTGATGGCGCGGCCGGTGAACGTTCTGGAAAGATAGAGCGACAGCGCAATGGTCAGCAGCAGCGCAACCGCGAAAGCGACCAGCATCCGCATGGGCAAGCGCATGTCGCCGAGCGCGAGGCTCTTGCCGATATAGGGAGCCTCCACCATGCGCTGGTCCACGCCGAACGTGAGGATTAGCGCCACTTCCACGATGAACCCGATCCCGAAAAAAAAGGCGAGTCCGCGCAGGCCTGCATCGCTGCCGCGCTTCTCGAACGCGGCATGGTAGAAGCGGTACACGGCGACGCCGCACACGAAGAAGATCGGTGTCAGGACCGCGCCGGCCAGCAGCGGATCCAACCCGTACTGGCCGAGGAGATACGCTCCATAGGCGCCGAGGACCAGAAAGGCCGGATGCGCGATGTGTGGCACATCGAGCAGCCCGAAGGCGACCGACAGACCGATGCTCACCGCCGCATAGAAGCAGCCGAGCAAAATACCCGCGATGACGGCTTCGACCAGCAGCTCTGGCGTCACGCGTCTCTGCTGGGCGGAACTACTTCCGCGCCTGGCTGAACGGTACCACTTCGCCGGTCTTGAACGCGTCCGGCGCAACGATCACCTGCTTGCCGGCGCTGCGAAACTGCTCCAGGTCCTTGTCTGCGATGGCGCGAAACTGCGCATAGATCATGCGCGGATTCGCCCATTCACCGGTCGGCCCGAAGCGGATGGAACCGACGATGGTTTTCATCTCGTGTTCTCTGAAATACTTTGCCAGGACCTTATGGTCCAGGCTTTTGGTCGCGGCAACGGCCTGGGCCAGCATCTCGCCGATCGCGTAGTCATACGGTGGCAGGTAAAAGCCCAGCTGATCCACGTTTGCTTGCTTGGCTTTGTCCCGATAGCGCGCCAGAAAATCGCGCATGCCGGGAAACTCCATCGTCTTCTCTGGGACCCACACGTTGTAGTTCACCACGCCGTTGAGTTGGGAGCCCAGCGCCTCCATGATCGAGGCGTACTGCAGCCCCACCATCCCGCCACCGAAGAGCTTCACGCTGTCTCCAACCCCGATCTCGTTGACGGCACGGATGATCGCCGTCGAGTCGGACGGATAGGAAGCGACGAAAACGACATCTGGTTTCTTGGCTCGGATGGCACGAACCATCGAAGAGAAGTCCACCGTGTTGGGCGGGTAGTTCTGGTCATACACCGCTTCCAGGCCATAGTTCTTGAGCTCCTGGCGTACTTCGGTGGCCAGGACCTGCGCGAACTCCGCGTCGGCCGCCAGGATCGCGATGGTCTTCGCGGCGAGCGGCTTGCACAGCCGTAGGAAGGGAGCAGCCGAGTCCGAAGACCAAGGCAGGATATTGAAGTACTTGTCGTGGCGGATCTGCGCATTCGCTTCGAGGGCGAAATTCCCTATCAGCAACAAGTCGCGGCGCTTGACGAGCGGCATGACCGGCGCCGTCGGATTGGTGCCGTACGGTCCGATGAGCAGATCGACCTTGTCCACGTCGATGAGCTTGGTGTAGATGCCCGGCGTCATCGACGGGTTGCTCTGATCGTCATACACGACCAGCTCCACTGGACGCCCGAGGAGGCCGCCGCGCGCGTTGACGTCGTCGCGCCAGATCTGCAGCCCGAGCAACCCGGATTTTCCTCCACCGCCGAGCGGGCCGGTTTGCGCGATAGACAGGCCGATGCGGATCGGCTTCTGGTCCTGCGCAGGGGCCGGCGTCGGGATTGCTCCGAGCGCGAGCACGGCGATGATCGCGCCGAGACCCGGTACCACTCGTGCGCGCAGAAGCTTCATCAGCGACCCGGCCGCGCTTTCTCTGCCTGCCACTGCTCGCAGCGCTTCATCGCGGCGGGGGTGAACTCGGCTTGGGGCTCGTTGCCGCCGATCACGAACATCAGGATGTGCTCCTGGTCGGGCTCGTCGTACGTGACGTTCATGAAGCGCCGCGCCGCCCCGACCGGAAAGGAGATGACGTCGAGCGGCTCGAGGTCGACATGCTCCATCGCTGCTCCCTCGTTCCACTCGCAGCGCCAGCGCCCGGTCATCGCGATGAAGGTCTCGTTCGTGTCGTGGTTGTGCATGAGCGGTCCCTTGCCCGGTCTCGCGCGGCAGTAGCCGAGGTTGAAACCCTCCGCGATCGCGATCGCCGCCATGCTCGAGGCATCGGCGCCGACCGGGGAGGTGGTCGCCTCGTTGTATCTCTCGGTAGGCGGCTGGAAACCGATGACGTTGTACAGGGTCCGGCGGCATTCCGGGACATTGCTATCCGGCAACCCCCCGTCCGACCCTCTCAGCTCCTTGAAGCGCGCCACGCGCTTCAGCATTTCGTCTCGCGTCCACGCGCGCACCTGTCGCCAGTCGCCCATGATTCCTCCAGTTCTCGATCGGCAGCGCCGAAATTTCCCTTGCGAGCTACGCGAACTTCGCCTGCTCCTGACGCGCATGCACCGCGCCCCAAGTCTTCTCCCAGTCGTTGCCGAGGAAGTCCACCTCACGGCCATCGGCCGTGTTGAAACGATTCGGGATCTGGAATATCCCGATCATCACTCCGCCCTCGGGGCCGGCCCAGGCCTCGTGCCGGCTGCCCGCCGGCCGCCAGACGAACTCGCCCGCCCGGCACACGCCCTCGCCGCAGACGAGGCTGCCCTCGAGCACATAGGTCTGCTCGATGAGTACGTGCTCGTGGTCGGGCAGTTTTGCGCCCGGCGCCATTCTCAACAGCATGGTGAGGAGGCCCGACGCGCGGTTCACGAGGAGAGTCTTGGTTTCGCACCCGGGGTAGGGGGTTCTCTCCCAGGGCAATGCCGCGACATCGACGAAGCGCGACGCGAGCGGTGACAGGTTGGCATGATTGGTGGCCTTCGGCGTGACAGCGCTCATCTGCACTCTCCTCCGGATCGACGGCACGGCCTGGATCAGCGCGTTTGCCGGCCGGTTTGTCTAGGTACGGTTCAAGACCGATATTCGTGCGCAAAAGAAACAGCGCCTGACGCTTGGCGCGCCAACTATTATCCATCACCCGGCATAAGCTCGCTCCGGAATCGACGCCGCTAGCGGAACGCGTCCTGCCGGGCCCGCGTGAACCCCGGTACGCCCAGCGCTTCGAGCTGCTTTTCAGCGGCTTCGACCCAGCCGCGATTGGCGGCCGGACTCGCCGGGCTCGGATGCAAGATCTGCCCGGCTCGCATTCGCCTCGCCAAAGCGCTGTCGAGGAGATTGCCTTCGAGGACCGCGCGAATGCGTCTTTCCGCAAAGGCACCTACGCCAATCGCCCATTCCGGGTCGAGCGCGGTGAGCGCGGCGGCCAGGTGACGATCGCACGCCTCGTGCAACAGGTGCAGCAGCGGAGCGGGCAGTTTGTCGGGAGTAAAGTTGCGGCCCGACGCCTCGAGCAGCGCCAGCGGGCAGTAGTTGAGCACGAACCAATCGGCGAAGAACGACTGGGCCGTGCCGAACCGATGGGCCGCCCAGCCCCACAACCGCCGTCCGCTCACCTCCGAGCGTTTGCAGTCGAAGCCTTCGATCGGCCGTTTCGGATGCTCTCGAGCCGGTCTGTGAACCGGGGCCCTGATGCCCATCCAGCCGCGCACCGCTGCGATCTCCCCGAAAGGCACACCGGTCTGCATCATGCCGAACGGCCCCGGGTTCATCCCCAGCAGTACCACACGCTTGCGATCGGCGCCGTAGCGGACAACGTACTGCTCGTAGGGCGCCCAGGCGTATTGGTGCGGGTCGTATACATGTGCGATGGGCGCGGGGAAGTCGAACCTCGCGAGCTCGAGAGACAGCGCGCGGGCGGCAGCGAGCAGGATCGGCGCGCTCATTGGGCAACTGGAGCCAAGCGATGGCAGACGAATCAGTGTTTGCGATTCCGCGCAGCTAGAGGAATCCGGCGCCGATCCACTGAGCGACGAGCGCCGGCTTGGCTTCGCCTTCGATCTCCACCGTCACGTCGTAGATCGACTGCCAGCGACCGCTGGCTTGTACTTCGAAGCTCCTCAGAACGAAACGTCCTCGGATGCGCGACCCTGCAGGTACGGGTGCTACGAACCGCAGTCGGTTGAAACCGTAATTGACCGCTGTTTTCGTGCCCTCCACCGCGGGGCAGGCCTGATACGCCATCGGCGCCAGCATCGACAGGGTGAGGAACCCGTGCGCGACCGTTCCACCGAAGCGCGTCGACGCGGCGCGCGCTCGATCGACGTGTATGAAATAGTGATCGTGCGTCAGGTCGGCGAAGGCATCGATCTTCTCTTGATCGACCTGGAACCACTCCGAAGCTCCCAACTCGGTGCCGACGCGAGCGGACAGCACCTCGATACTCATCGTGCGTACCGGCCCTTCCATGCCAGATCCTCCTCGGGTGGCGACAGCAGGGGATTTCGTGAACAATGACGCCGAAGGTCACCAGGAGAAAGCAATGTCCACTTTGTTTTCTACCCGACGGCTTAGACAGTCACTGCACCAGCGCGCGTCCATGCTTGCCGCCGCGCTCGCCGGCTTCGTGATCCTGACCTTGGCCGTCTCGACTGGGGCGGCCGACGCGACGAACACGTGGGCCGCAGGCCTCAAGAACCTGACCCCCGAACAAGGCCAGACGCTTCTGAAGGTCGCGCGCGATTTGTTCCCGCACGAAGAACTCGCCGACTCGAACTACACGGTGTGCATCGATCCCTACGATGCCGCAGCCAGCGATCCGCAGACGAAGGAGGCGATCGAGGACGCGCTCAAGACGGTAAAAGACGCGTCACGCCGGATGGGTTACACCTCCTATGTCGATATCTCCGACGAGTACGAGCGGCTGCGGCTGGCGAAGATGCTGGCCGAGGGCCGTTGGATGCGACAGTTCAAGAGCTCGCTCCAAGCCTGTCTGTATGGACAGCCGGATGTGAAGG
>JBGPOV010000065.1:0-19523 GCA_041488255.1 Gammaproteobacteria bacterium
AGATCATCGCGGGCGAAGGCATGATCGCCACCGCGGGAGCGCTGGACGCACACATCCATTTCATCTGCCCGCAGCAGATCGAGGAAGCGCTCATGTCCGGCGTCACCAGCATGATCGGCGGAGGCACAGGGCCTGCCACCGGGACCAACGCTACCACGTGCACGCCCGGGCCCTGGCACATCCACCGCATGCTGCAGGCGGCCGAGGCCTTCCCCATGAACCTGGGTTTCCTGGGCAAGGGCAACGCCAGCTTGCGCAACCCGCTGCGCGAGCAGATCGCGGCGGGCGCGATGGGGCTCAAGCTGCACGAGGACTGGGGGACGACGCCCGCCGCCATCGATAACTGCCTTGCCGTGGCCGACGAGATGGATGTGCAAGTGGCGATCCACACGGACACGCTCAACGAGTCGGGCTTCGTGGAGACCACGCTGGCCGCGTTCAAGGGCCGCACGATCCACACCTATCACACGGAGGGCGCTGGCGGCGGCCACGCGCCCGACATCATCCGCGCCTGCGGGGAGCTGAATGTCCTGCCTTCCAGCACCAATCCGACGCGGCCGTACACCGTGAACACGCTCGATGAGCATCTCGATATGCTCATGGTATGCCATCACCTGGATCCCGCGATCGCGGAGGACGTGGCGTTCGCCGAGTCGCGCATTCGGCGCGAGACGATCGCCGCCGAGGACATCCTCCATGACTTGGGTGCGATAAGCATGATGTCATCGGACAGCCAGGCCATGGGGCGCGTGGGCGAGGTGATCATGCGCACCTGGCAGACGGCTCACAAAATGCGCGTGCAGCGCGGTGCGTTGCCGCAGGATAACGCCGGCAACGACAATTTCCGCGTCAAACGTTACGTCGCGAAATACACGATCAACCCGGCGCTGACTCACGGGCTGGCGCACGAAATCGGCTCGCTGGAGCCGGGCAAGCTGGCCGACGTCGTGTTATGGCGCCCGGCTTTCTTCGGTGTCAAGCCGTCGCTGGTCATCAAAGGGGGGATGATCGCGGCCGCGGCGATGGGCGATCCGAACGCGTCGATCCCCACGCCGCAGCCCGTGCACTACCGGCCCATGTTCGGCGCCTTCGGCGGCGCCTGCCAGGCGAGCTCGGTCACCTTCATCTCGGGCGCAGCGCTGGAGCAGGCGGTGGGCCAGCATCTCGGCCTGCGCAAGCGCCTGGTCGCCGTGCGGGGCACGCGCCGACTGACCAAGAAGGACCTGTGCTTGAACGATGCGACACCCCGGATCGAGGTGGATCCGGAAACCTATCAGGTACGCGCCGACGGCGAGCTGCTCACGTGCGAGCCGGCGTCCGTGCTCCCCATGGCCCAGCGTTACTTTCTATTCTGATGCTAGTCATCACCAAGCGCTGCGCACCGCGGCAAAGCTGGGCCGAAGAACTGTTGCTGCCGTTCGAGCTGCGCCAGAAAAGCCGCCTTCGCACTACGCTGGCGTCGGGCGAAGAGTTGGGGCTGTTCCTGGAGCGCGGCGACGTGCTGCGCGACGGGGATTTTCTGTTGGCGGAGGACGGGCGCGCCGTCCGCGTGGTGGCGAAGCCCGAGCGCGTCTTGGATATCGTCTGTGCGGGTCCCGAAGCGCTGGCGCGCACCGCCTATCATCTGGGCAACCGTCACGTCCCGGTTCAGGTGGGAGCCGACTGGCTGCGCATCGCCGACGATCATGTGCTGCGCCAGATGGTGGAGGGGTTGGGTGCCACCGTGGTTGCGCGCGAGGCCCCCTTCGAGCCCGAGGCTGGGGCCTATGCGACCGCCCACAGCCACGCCGCACCCGTGAGCCACGGCGGCGACATCATCCACGAGTTCGGCGGCCGCACCGGAGGCCACTGATCTCATGCCGGCATCACACCGCGACGACTTGGCGCTCGCCAGGCTGCTCCGCCTCGCCAGCCCGATCTTGCCGGTCGGCGCTTTCAGCTACTCGCAGGGCCTGGAAGCCGCAGCCGAGCTGGGCTTGGTGCGCGACGAGGCTTCGGCCCGGCGCTGGATCGGCGATGTGCTCGCGCATAGTTTCGCCAGCTTCGAAGCGCCGGTCTGGTGCAGGTTGTATCGCGCCTGGGAAACCGGCGACGCCGAGGCGCTGGCAGTTTGGAACCAGGTCTTCTTGGCGGGACGGGAGTCTGCAGAATTCCGCGCCGAGACGGTGCAGATGGGGTACTCGCTGCGAATGCTGTTGATCGACAGCGGGGAGTTCGACGATGTGCAACTCGCGCGGCTGCGCGCAGTCGAGGATCCCGGGTTCCCGACTGCCTTCAGTTTCGCCTGCGCTGCCTGGCGGATTCCCGAGCGCCAGGCGTTGCTCGGTTATTTGTGGGCGTGGTTGGAGAACCAGGTGAGCGCGGCCATGAAGACCGTTCCGCTGGGACAGATGTCTGGACAGCGCCTGCTGGCGGTGCTCAGCGCAGGCCTATCCGGACTAGTGGACGCGACCCTGAAGATGGAAGACGACGAGCTCGCCAACTGCGCTCCGGGGCTGGCGTTAGCGAGCTGCAGCCATGAGACGCAGTACAGCCGATTGTTCAGGTCTTAAAGGGGCGAGGCCATCATGCATGTGCAACCACTGAGAGTAGGCATAGGCGGCCCGGTGGGCTCGGGCAAGACAGCGCTTACGCTGGCGCTGTGCCGCGCGATGCGTCACCGCTACGAAATCGCGGTGGTGACCAATGACATCTATACCCAGGAAGACGCAGCGTTCCTCGTCCGCCATCAAGCGTTGCCGCCGGAGCGCATCATCGGCGTCGAAACCGGGGGCTGCCCTCATACCGCGATCCGGGAGGATGCCTCCATCAACCTCGAGGCCGTGGCTCGGCTTGCTGCCAGATTTCCGGAGCTGGATGCGATCTTCGTCGAGAGCGGAGGCGACAACCTCGCGGCGACCTTCAGCCCTGAGCTGTCGGATCTCACTCTGTATGTCATCGACGTCGCCGCCGGCGACAAGATCCCGCGCAAGGGCGGGCCCGGCATCACCAAGTCCGACCTGCTGGTCATCAACAAGATCGACCTGGCGCCTATGGTGGGCGCGTCACTCGAGGTGATGGAGCGTGACGCTCGTAAGATGCGCGGCGAGCGGCCGTTCGTCTTCAGCAATCTGAAGACAGGCCAGGGGTTGGATCAGATCGTAGCCTTCGTCGAGACGCGCGGGATGCTTCTGCGCGAGCCCGCGGTCCGGGCCGCTGCTGGCGCTTCGCGCTGATCAGCAATGCAAGCTCGTTGTGCGGCCAGCCGGTTTCCCGCACAGAGCCGGTGCAGGAATCTCGCCCGATGAGGCGTGGGCGGAGTCGCCTTTCCTAAGCCTGCAACGCGACAACTTCATGAAAACGGGGCGCTAGTTGTTTTGTCTAGGCGCAGTGGCACGCCGGTTGCAGATAAACCATTGAGACGGACGCGATAGCGTGCAAGGCGGATGCGCAGCGCGAAGAGAAGCGCGCTGCGAAGCTTGGTGGTGTCAGCCTGAGTCCGGAAAGCGCCGCCGCGGTACCGGTAACCGAAATTTCCGATGTCTGCCAGGGTTGGCCTGCGGTGACTTCAGCGTCTCGCAGGCCTTTTTTTGGTGCTCGATGCGCTCGCGCTTACAGCAGGCAAGCCTAAGCAGTACCTCCCTGTGTACTCCGCTGTACTACTAAGCTTGTAGCGGGTGCGAAGGCGATCAAGGCACAGGCGATCAGCACGGAGAGAACCTGCGGCCCGTCATTGAGGCGCTGCGGTAGGAGGGCGTAAGCAGCCTGGGCGGCATCGCTCGGGCGCACCGAGCGGAGCATGCGGACCCCGCGCAATGGGCAGTGGCACAAGGCTTCGGTTAGCAACCTGCTGGCCCGACTCGCAGCACGCTCGGCATAACTGGTAGAGCTACCCCGTTTGGGTCCTGCGCAAGCCAGTCGCTCAGAGCCTGTTCCACATTCGCCCGCTGCCTTTTCATCGCAGCATCAGTCTGCCCGATGCTTGACGTCTGAGCTGCGCTCTACTCCCAGCACCGAGGGGGATCAGGGCCGGTCCATTTCAAACTTTCTTCTCGTCGGGGGAGGATCGACACAGGCCACCCCCTCCCAAATCTATCGGCATATCGGAGGATGCGGACAAATTTTTCCGGTATGTGCGATAGCGTACAGAGCGATCTTGGAACAAAGGGGGAAGATCAAATCTTCGTGATGTGTCGCTTTACAGTGACAAAAGGAGAATGCGATGAATACGCCGCCGAAGTGCCTATTACCATTGACATTTTCAGTGCTCGGCGCCTTTTGCGGCCCCTCCCAGGGATTTGCCGACCCAATCCTGCCTCAAGAATTGGCGAGCTTCGCGGTCCTGGGTGCCTCGGCGGTGACCAATACCGACGCGACCACTCTCACCGGAAATCTGGGTGTGAGCCCAGGAAATTCGATCACTGGCTCAGGCACCATCACCCTCACCGGAACGGTACACCAGAAAGATTCGTTCGCAGATAAGGCTGACACTCAGCTCGGCGGTCCCACTCCCAATGCACTGACTACTCTTGCGAACCTGCCATTCACGAGCGATTTGACTGGTCAGGACCTGGGCACGGTGGGCGTGCTGACACCGGGGGTCTATCTGTTTACGTCGTCGGCTCAGTTGACGGGAACGCTTACTCTCGACTTCCAGAATCAGAGCAATGCGCAGTTCGTATTCCAGATTGGGAGCACGCTCACCACCGCGAGCGACTCAAAGGTTGTGCTGGAAAATGGCGGGCCAAACGACAGCCTATATTTCGACGTCGGCAGCTCCGCGACCCTCGGTACAGGCACTTCGTTCGAAGGAAATATTCTAGCGCTCACGAGCATCACACTGAACACCGGCGCAGCAATTGGTTGCGGTAGAGCCTTGGCCAGTACTGGTGCAGTGACTATGGACAATAACACCATCTCCATCGGCTGCGAGGGTATTACTGGGTTTGAGAGCAGCTACGGCTTGAGCGGCCCGCTTATTAACGAGGCTACACCTCTACCACTTCCAACTGGTCCGAAGGTGTTTAGCGCTACCGATACAGGTCTCTTTTCCGTTCCCGAGCCGGGCACCCTCGCACTATTGGTCGCAGCCTTCACAGGGATGGGCTGGGCGAGACGGCGCGAGCCGAACTGATAACAAGAGACAAGAAACAACAACCTCAGTTTCGTCCTCCTAAGACGAGCGGGCTGGGACAACGTCTAGTCCCGGCTCGAAATTTTCCCGTCCGTACTGGTCAGGTGCCGCGCTTGCTCGGGGCATCGGTCGTATTGGGTTACCGCTCTACGCCTTGAAGCGCGGCGACAGTGTGAGTTTACCAGTCAGAGCGATCCTCGCCGGGCCGAGGCGCGAGCAGACCTGTTCGACTACATCGAGCGCTTCTCCAATCCGCGTCGGCGCCATTCGAGTCTCGGCAACATCAGCCCTATGGAGTACGAACTACGCTTTGGAAACTAAGCAAACCGTCCGGAGAATCGGGTGAAACCCAAGAGACCAATCTGGTTGAGGCAGTAACTACTCATGATCCCTCCCTAAAGCCGTGCAGTAGGATAGCCCTTCCGTCGTGACCGTACCGACGAGGCTAGGGGGAGGCGAGATGAAACGCTTTGCCATTGGTGCGGCCCTGCTGCTGGCCGTGGGCACGATGCAGGAGGCCGGTGCAGCCTGGGTCTCAGGCAACGACCTAGCGAGGAATTGCAGCACCAGTCAAAACTACTTTAGCTACGGCAGTTGCGCTGGATACGTGATGGGCGTGGCCGACATGATGGCGCAGCCAGAGTGGCCATATCCGTCTACAAGAGCATGCTTCCCCGACGAAGCGGAAAGGGGCCAGTTGGTTGCCATCGTCAAGAAATACGTCGCCAAGCATCCTGAGCAACTGCACGACGCAGCACTAGCCATCGTTGCGTTAGCCTTAGCACAGGCATTTCCGTGCGGGAGCCGCTAAGCCGCCGCGCCACGCGCCATCAATCGGTTGAGATTCTTCTACCGCTTCGTTGGCCAAGTGTTTCAGCAGCGCAGGGATCTCGTGCAGGCGCTTCTTCTGGGCGGGGGTCATGGTCGTACCTTAAGTTCCTGCGTGGAGATATATCACGCCTGCCTTACGGCAGGTAGGTGAACCCTTGGTGCCTCTTCTCCCACTCTCGCATGCGCCGCTCGAGATCTGCGAGACTCGCGCTCTGCGAGAGATATTTTTCCATCTCGCGCGTTTCCGCGTGCTCGATCCAGTTCAACAGAGATGAAATCCAATTTTTCATTGCCATGCTCCCATCTAATGCATCAAAATGCCGTGTCGCGCCAATGGTTGTATGCAATCTTTATGCCATTGAATCAGACATATAATACAAACTCCACTCAGATCATGCTGCAATGCAATATGGGGTTTACCGGGCCTTCCTTCAAGGCCGACGGCTAGCGTCCAAGTCACTGTGAAACCTAGGAAAATCCGATCGGACCCGGGACGGGAGCGTCGCATGGACGGAGCCCGAGGGGCTCGGTACACTCTGTTGAACCACCCGAGAACCCGCTCATCCCGCTGGAAACTCGGAATGGAAATAGTCAGAATCGGACAGTCCATGGCGCGCCTTCTCGTTTTCATCTTGCTGACTGCGGGGTGGACCCTTGCGTCGCCGCAAAGCGGGCCCTGGGATGGCATCGACCGCAACCTTCTGCAGCGCGAGCAGCAGGCGCTGGAGTTTCACGTCAAGCTGTACGACACCGCGCGAGCCTCTGGCCAGGGCAGCACAGCACCCCTTCCTCCTGTGCCGCATTCCTTCATCGGACAGCCGTACCACGACGGACTGCCGGTCACCTCGTCCGGCGACACCGTCATGCCGGCGTCGGCGCCCGATGCGGTGGCGCGTCAGCAACTGGATCAAAGCCAGTTGCGTCGCCAGCTGGAGCTGCAAACGCAAAACCGTTTCTTGGACGAACCGACTCGGCAGCAGCAGAGCCAGATTCAACAGCTGCAGTTCGGCCGCGAGAATCAAGCGCAGCAGCTTCAGCAGCAGATTCAGCGCGATTCCGGCAATCTGATGCAACGGCTGCGCTGAGGTATTGCAACCGCCACGCGCCAGTCATTCGCGAGGGTGAGAGAGGACAAGATCGTGCACGCAATTCCCGGGCTGGTGCGCAGGACGAGCGCTGGAATGTTGCTGCTGGTCATGACCGCGGCACCGGCGTTGTCGGGTACGGATGCATCGGATGTGGACGCCACGCTGGACCAAGTCTTGGCTGGGGCGCATCGCAACCCCAAGAACGCGGCGCGTGACGTGTACCGTCATCCCAAGCAGGGTCTGGTCTTCTTCGGCATCCGGCCGGACATGACCGTGGTCGAGGTCTGGCCCAGCGGCGGCTGGTGGACAGAGATCTTGGCCCCACTGCTCAGGGACCAAGGAAGGTATTACGCAGCTTGGTACGCGACGCAAGCGAACGGGACTTCGGATTTCGCCAAGGAGCAGGAGCAGAAGTTCGACGCCAAGCTGGCCGAGCGCCCGGACCTCTACGGCAAGGTGATCAAGACCCACCTTCTCGCACCAGAGCATGTGGACATCGCTCCGAAGGATTCGGTCGACCTCGTGCTCACGTTCCGCAACGTGCACAACTGGGCCAAGGCGGGCAACGCCCAGGCCATGTTCAA
Organism: Gammaproteobacteria bacterium; assembly: GCA_041488255.1. GTDB lineage: Bacteria > Pseudomonadota > Gammaproteobacteria > Burkholderiales > SHXO01 > SHXO01. The sequence goes on from JBGPOV010000065.1 coordinate 7,617, forward strand.
GACCTTCTACGATGTGCTGAAGCCCGGAGGCATCCTCGGCGTGGTGGACCACCGCGCCAGGCCCGGCACTGTGTTCCAGCGGCAGATCGACAGCGGTTACCTGACCGAGGAGTACGTCATCGGGGTGGCGGAACAGGCGGGGTTCAAGCTCGTGGGAAAGTCCGAGATCAACGCCAACCCCAAGGACACCACCGACCACCCGAGGGGCGTGTGGACGCTGCCGCCCACGCTCGCGCTGGGCGACACGGACCGCGCAAAGTATCTCGCCATCGGAGAGTCGGACCGGATGACGTTGAAGTTCGTCAAACCCGCGCGCTGATGCCTGCGCTTGCGGTGGGGTGTTACACTCGCCACGCGTCGCGGTAAGCCCACGCGCGTTTCCCCGTCACCGGGCACAAAGCAGAGAGGAGAACCATTCGATGAGGTCTGCTCGTGCAGTCGCTTTTCTAGCGGGTTTAATCGGTCTGTTACTGTGGGCCTGCGCGACCAGCGCAGAAGAGGATGCGCCTGGATTCGTCCGGATCGCGCCTGAGGATATTGAGTGGAAGCCATTGCCAGGATACGAAGGCGTCCGGGTGGCCGTGCTCGTCGGCGAGCCTTCGAAGCCGGGACTCTACGTGGTTCGAGTCAACTTTCCGCCGGGGCTCATGAGCCGGCCGCACTACCATCCGGATGACCGCTATGCCGTGGTGCTGAAGGGCACGTGGTGGACCGGGACCGGCGACGAGTTCGATCCAGACAAGACGGTCCCGCTGACGCCGGGAAGCTTCATGAAACATCCGGCCGGCGGTCATCACTTCGACGGCGCGAAGGACCAAGAGGTCATCATTCAGCTCACCGGGTACGGGCCGACGGCGACGACCCTGCTGCATCCGGAAGACGGGCACACCGGGCACTCGCTGAAGTAGCCGCCGCGCGGGGTCGGAAGCGGTAGCCGTGCTGTAGACTGCCGCTTTTTGTTTGCCTAGAGGCCGTATCGTGCTGTCCGACATCCAAATTGCCCAGCGGGCGAAACTGAAACAAGTGAGCGCGCTGGCGATCGAGCGCCTCGGCATCCCCGATCAACATCTCGAACCCTACGGCCACTACAAAGCCAAGGTCGCGCTGGACTATCTCGACACGCTCCGGGACCGGCCCGACGGCCGGCTGATCCTGGTCACCGCCCTCACCCCCACGCCCGCCGGCGAGGGCAAGACCACTACCACGGTCGGGCTGGGAGACGCGCTCAACCGCATCGGCAAGAACGCACTGATCTGCCTGCGCGAGCCCAGTCTGGGGCCGGTGTTCGGGATGAAAGGCGGCGCGGCCGGGGGCGGCTACTCTCAAGTTGTGCCGATGGAGGACATCAACCTGCACTTCACCGGCGACTTCAACGCCATCCAGCTTGCCAACAATCTGCTCGCGGCGATGCTGGACAACCACATCCATCACGGCAACGAGCTCGGACTCGACGCGCGCCGCATCACCTGGAAGCGCGTGCTCGACATGAACGATCGCGCGTTGCGCGAAGTAGTCGTGTCGCTGGGTGGTCCAGGTAACGGCTATCCGCGCCAAGACGGTTTCGACATCGTGGTCGCTTCGGAGGTGATGGCCATCTTCTGTTTGGCCACCTCGCTGGAAGATTTGAAGGCGCGGCTGGGAAACATCGTGGTGGGCTACACTCGGGACCAGGGCCCGGTGCGCGCTCGCGATTTGCAGGCCCACGGGGCCATGACCGTGCTGCTGAAAGACGCGCTCAAGCCCAACCTGGTGCAGACGCTCGAGAACAACCCGGCGTTCATCCACGGCGGGCCGTTTGCCAACATCGCCCACGGCTGCAACTCGGTCATCGCCACCCGCGCCGCCCTCAAGCTGGCCGACTACGTGGTCACGGAATGCGGGTTCGGCGCCGACTTGGGCGCGGAGAAGTTCGTCGACATCAAATGCCGCAAGTCGGGCCTGAGACCCGACGCCGCGGTGATCGTGGCAACCACGCGTGCGCTCAAGTATCACGGCGGCGCAGACTTGAAGCGCGTGGCCCAAGCGAACCTGGAGGCGCTGGAGAAGGGCATGGCCAATCTCGAGCGGCACGTGCGCAACGTGCGCGAAGTATACGGGTTGCCCTGCGTGGTTTGCATCAACCATTTCAGCCACGACACCGCTGCCGAACTGGCGCTGGTCCGGGACAAGATGCAGGCGCAGAGCACGCCGGTCGTGGTGGCGAGGCATTGGGCCGAAGGCGGGAAGGGCGCGGAAGATCTCGCGCGCGAGGTGCTGCGCGTCATCGACCAAGGGAACCACGGCTTTCGCTTTGTCTACGATGACGACCTGCCGCTATGGGACAAGGTCGAGGCCGTCGCCACCAAGGTCTACGGCGCTGGCGCTATCGACGCTGACGCCAAGGTGCGCGCCCAGATCGCGAAGCTGCAAGCCGACGGTTACGGCCACTACCCGGTGTGCATCGCCAAGACACAGTATTCGTTCTCGACCGACCCCGGCCTGCGCGGTGCGCCCTCCGGGCATACGCTGAACATCCGCGAGGTGCGGCTGTCGGCAGGCGCGCAGTTCGTGGTCATGGTATGCGGCGACATCATGACCATGCCGGGCTTGCCCAAAGTTCCGGCGGCGACCAAGATCGATCTGACGGCCGACGGAAAGGTGATCGGGCTGTTCTAGTGACCGGGGTGAAGAGGTGAAGAGTCACGGGGACTAGGCTTTTGCGAATCACGAATCACCAATCACGAATCACGAGCGACGTGCCCCGTTCCGAGTTCAAACGCATCACTGCGCTGTCTGTCGGAGCGGAATCCACACGACCGTTGGCAGTCGCAACTGCGCAGGACCTCCATTGGCTGCGCGAGAACATCCCTTGCCAGACCGCCTGTCCCGCCGGCACCGACATCCCCGGTTACCTGGAGGCGGTCTACCACGGCCGCTTCCAGGAAGCCTACGAGATCAATCTACGCGATAACGTTTTCCCCGCCGTGCTCGGGCGCGTCTGCTCGCGCCCATGCGAAGCCGCTTGCCGGCATGGCTGGGCGGGCAACGGCGAGCCGGTCGCGATCTGCTTCTCGAAGCGTTCCGCCGCCGACTTCTATCATCAGCAACCGATCGTCCTGCCGAAGCTGTTCTCGACCTCGGGCCGGCGCGTGGCGGTCGTGGGCAGTGGCGTGGCCGGGCTCGCTGCTGCACGCGACCTGGCACGCTTCGGCCATGCCGTCACCGTGTTCGAGAAGCACCGCGCGCCCGGGGGGATGCTGAATCAGGGCATCCCTGCGTTCCGCCTGTCGCGCGACCTGATCGAATTCGAGGTCGCGCAGGTGCTTGCGTTGGGGATCGAGCTGCGCTGCGGCGTCGCCATCGGAGGCGATGTCGCACTCGCCGACCTGGCCGGCGAATTCGACGCGGTCGTGTTGGCCGCAGGAACCCTGCGTCCCAACATCCTCGAGCTCCCGGGAAGCGATCTGTCCGGAGTCGAGCACGGACTCGCTTTCCTGCTCCAGGTGAACGAGTTGGGGCGACGCAAGATCGGCCCGCGCGTGGTCGTCATCGGCGGCGGCTACACGGCCATGGATTGCGCGCGCACAGCGCTGCGGCTCGGCGCCGGCAGCGTCGCGGTGTGTTACCGGCGCGGGCGCGGCGACATGGTTGTGCTGCCCGGAGAGCTGGAGCAGTTTCTCGAGGAAGGCGGCGAGCTGGACAACGACTGCGCACCGGTTGGTTTTTCTGGGTCCAACGGCAGACTGACCGCAGTGCGCTTCGTGCGCACGCGCCCCGGGGAGGCCGGGCGCGACGGGCGCCGCGCGCCGGTGGTCGTTCCCGACAGCGAGTTCGTGATCGGCGCCGACAGCGCCATCCTCGCCACCAGCCAGTTTCCCGACTGCCGGTGGATCGACGGCCCGCTCGCGCAGCAGCTGGTCGGCACGGACCAGTGGCTGTCGAGCGGGAGCGCACAGCACACCGCCCACCGCAGGATATTCGCAGCGGGGGACTTCGCGCTGGGCGCGACCACACTGATCCAGGCCATCGGTCACGCCAGGCAGTGCGCCACCGAAGTGGATCATTTCCTCAGCGGCGCGCCGCGGCTGCGCCGCGTAGTTTCAGTCAGTCCGAGCTTCCAGTCGAAGGTCGCCTGCGGCAGGTCCACCGGGCGCACGCCCGACATGAACGCCATCCCGATCCACCCCATGCCCACTCTGCCACTCGACCGGCGCACTCTCGGCGACGAGGTCGAGACCGGCTACGAGCAGCCGCAAGCCCTGCTCGAGGCCTCGCGTTGCTATCTCTGCCACTACAAGTTCGAGATCGTCGACGCGAAGTGCGTGCTGTGCGACGAGTGCCTGAAGGTCAAGCCGGTGCCGGACTGCATCGTCGAGGTCGCCGCCCTGCTGCGCGACGACGAGGGGCGGATCACCGGCTACCGCCGGGTGGAGGAGGGGAAGACCGACTCGCTCTACTACAACCGGCTATGGATCGACCAAGACAAATGCGTCCGGTGCGGGCAGTGCGAGGCGGTGTGCCCAGTCAACGCGATCAGCATCCAGAAGGTGTCGCTCGATACCCAGCTGGCCGTCTGAGCCGACAGGCTCAGATCCACTTGCCGTCGTGCGTCACCGTGAGCGTGGCTCCGCCCCACAGCGCGGCATCCAGGAAGAAGCTCAGCAATGCGATAAACAGGCTGGCGAAAAACGCCGTCCAGAAGCCCTTGACCTCGAAGCCTTTCACCACCGCCGACACCAGCATCATCATCAGCGCGTTGATGACCAGCAGGAACAGGCCCAGGGTGAGGATGGTGAGGGGCAAGGTGAGAAGAACCAGGACCGGCCGCACGATGGCGTTGACCAGTCCCAGCAGCAGTGCGGCGACCCACAACGCAGCGGGGCTGGAGTAGGAGATGCCCTTGAAGATGTGGCTGGCGACCCACAACAGCAGAGTCGTGACGGCCCAGTGGATCAGGAAAGGGACAAGTCCGTGAGGCATAGCGGACGGATTGTCTCCGAATCGGCGGTGCCCGTCCAGAGCGTGCAAGTGAGCAGGGCTGTCACACTTCATCGGTAGACTTCGCTGCGAGCTTCGCCCCGGGGAGCGACCACTGTGAAGATCCTCATGCTCTCGGACGTGTACTTCCCCCGTGTCAACGGGGTCTCAACGTCCATCGAGAGCTTCCGCCGTCAGCTCGCGCAGATCGGCCACGAGAGCGTGCTGATCGCACCGGCATACGGGCGCGAATCGAGCGACGAACCTGGCATCCTGCGTGTGCCGTCGCACCAAGTGCTGTTCGACCCGGAGGACCGGCGCATGCAGTTGCGCTCGATCCTGCGCTATCTCCCCGAGCTGCGCCATCAGCGGTTCGATTTGATCCACATTCAGACACCCTTCGTCGCTCACTATGCAGGCGTCCTGCTGTCGCGGCGCCTGGGGCTGCCGCGGGTGGAGACCTATCACACATTCTTCGAGGAGTACCTGTACCACTACGTGCCATTCGTGCCGAAGGACTGGATGCGGGCTCTCGCGCGGCGCTTCTCGCGCAATCAGTGCAACAATCTCGATGCGGTGGTGGTGCCCTCACGCGCCATGCTCGAGATGTTGCGCGGCTACGGTGTCACTACGCCGATGGCGATCATTCCCACCGGCATCGAGCTGGACCAGCTTGCGGGAGGCGACGGCGCGGCGTTTCGCGCAGGCCACGGAATCGCGCCTGGGCGGCCCACGCTCGTGCACGTCGGGCGAATGGCGTTCGAGAAGAACATCGACTTCTTGTTGCGGGTGCTGGTGCGGGTTCGGGAGCGGGTTCCAGAGGTCCTGCTCGTGATCGCCGGCGAAGGACCCGCCCTCAAGCACCTGCAGCGCATGGCGGCTCGCCTTAGCCTAGGAGCCAGCGTGCTGTTCATCGGCTACCAGGACCGCAAGCAGGCATTGCTCGACTGCTACCGTGCCGGCGACATTTTCGTATTCGCCTCCCACACCGAAACCCAGGGGCTGGTGCTGCTGGAGGCAATGGCGCTCGGCCTGCCGGTTGTGGCCCCGGCAATCCTGGGCACCAAGGACATTCTCGGTCCCGGGCAGGGGGCGCTGGTCGCAGCACTCGACGAGGCAGACTTCGCCTCCAGGGTTGTCGTCCTGCTTGCAGATCACGCTTTGCGCAAGCGATTAGGCCGGGAAGCCCAGGACTACGCCCGCGAGTGGGATGCCCGGCGCATGGCCGAGCGCATGGCTGAGTTCTACGCCCAGGTGCGCGAGCGGCGCCCGCTCGCGGCGTCGGCCTCAGTCAAGGCCGCTGCGAGCGGCGTGTCAGATTGACAATGCCAGCGTCCACGTGCCCGCTGGGCCCGGCCTGGGATGCAGACTGGACGTGCGTGAGCTGGTCGTCGAAGTAGAAGTCCGGCTCGAAGACCTGCAGAAACGGTCCCTTGTCCAGACCGCCGAGGAACATCGCTTCGTCCACTTCGATGTCCCAGCTCATCAGCGTACGGACGGCGCGGTCGTGCGCCGGGGCGCTGCGGGCGGTCACGAGTGCTGTGCGGATGCGCATCGTGGAGGCAGGCGGCGGGCTCTTCTGCAGAACGTGCAGCGCCCGAAGGAATGGCTGCAGGGGCCCGGGAGGAAGAGGTTCACCCGCCCGTGTCCGCTCGTGCTCTTCGAAGGCCGGCAACCCGCGTTCCTGATACACGCGCTCCGCCTCGTCGCTGAACAGAACCGCGTCGCCGTCGAACGCGATACGGACCTCGTCCGGGTGCGATTCTCCGGCGTCGGGGGGCTTGGCGTACACTCGCGCCGCCGGGAAGCCCGCCTCCAGTGCCAGGCGCACGTCGTCGGGGTTGGCCGATAGGAACAGGTCGGCCTTGAGCGGCAAGAGGTAGCCGTAGGGCGAGCGCCCGCGCAGGAACACGCCGCGCGTGATGGGAAGGCTGTGGTGTTCGGCGGACTTGAACACGCGCAGCGCGGTCACCGGATCGTTGCGCGACAGGATGACGACCTCGACTTTGTGTTCGGTGGGCGTGTTGAACCCGAGCAGCTTCTTCACCAGCTTGAACGCCGCACCCTGTCCGGCAGGCTGGTTCAGGCGCGAGAGCTGGAGCTTCTGGTAGGAGCGCGGGTCATTCGCATCGAACACCGCGTTCTCCTCCTCGAAGTCGAACAGCGCCCGCGAGGACAGGGCCACCACCAGTTTGTCGTCGAGGTTCGCCGGCATGGTGAGCTATCTCAGCACGTCGCTGTCGCGCGCTTCGCGCACGGTCAGCTCCACGTCTTCCGGGAGCATCAGACGCTGTGTCTCTAGGGCCCTCGCCGCTTGCTCCACCTTGTGGACGTAGTCGTCGTGACTGCGATACAGCTCATCGACCGCCGGGCGTGGATCGCCGGCGGCGCGCGCTTCCTCGCTCGTGCGCCTCAGCGGTATGGTCGAGCCCAGGAGATCGCACAAATCGTTACCGCCGAACTCGGGGCTGCGCGTGTTCCAGCCGGTGAGGGTGGCGATCGGCGCCTCGACGAAGGGGTGGCGGACGCCGGCGATGTCGTTGCCCGTCTTGTCTACCTGCGGGACCAGAATCCGATGCGTGCTCACGATGTCGGGAAGCAGCTTGTCGATCACGCCGGAATTGCCCGTTACGCGCGCGCCGAAGTCACGCTCTCCAGAGCCGTTGTACAGGCCGGCATAACTCACGCGCGGGATCGCCGGGAACGCCAGTCGGTCGGGGGGCACCAGGGTGCCCTCCGCGATGCGCGGAACACGGCTGTCGGGCGGAGGCGTGCCGTCTCTCACCTACTGCTCCAGCGCGACGACCAGCGCCCGCAGGATGACGCCAGTGTGGGTCGCGTTGGCGACTTGTTCGCACTGGCGGTCGGCGATCCCGTGATTCGGTGTGTCGCCTTTGAGCCAGCGGTGCTGTGACCCCGATAGGAGAAATCGGCGCACGTTGGGCGGATCGGCGATGTCGGTCCTGCCGTCCGGGTCGGTGCCCAGCAGCGAGGCTCGGAACTGCCAGTACTCGGTGGACGTATCGGTATGGATGGTCTTCGGGTCGGTCGTTGGCCGCCTGAGGATGCCATCCTCGCGGCCGGATACCGGATCGCGCGTGACGGCGTAGGTGACGGGAAAATTCACGTCGGGCACGTAGCGCTCGCGATGTTGCTGGGTGAAGGGATTGGGCTGCGCGAACCGGTAGTTCAGATACAGGCGCTGCGCGCCCGGGACGTGGATGTGAACGCCGTCGCACACCCGGCGCGCCTGCTCGTCTTCGTTGAATCCGAAGTACAGGTAATCGCGCAGGTACATCCCGCTGGAGGAAATACCCTGGCACAGCGTGGTCTGGATCCCCGCCACCGGGTTGGGGTTGCCGGAATCGTCCCTCCCGCCGTAACGCAGGAATGAGACGAAATCTCGCGACGTGACGTAGCCCAGTGCCATCACCGGAGAACTGGTAGCGCGGTAGATGAGATGGTAATTGAGGTTGTTCCGGAAGCGGCCCTTGATGCACAGGTCGGTCGCGCTGGCAACCCCCGGCCAACCGTCGGGGCAATAGGCGAAGGCCCACTGGTCCTCCGGCACGAGCGTGCCGCGCGGGATGCCGGGGCCGCTAGGCCGAGGAGAGTCGCTCTCGACCATCCACAGCTCGGCCTGGGCAGCCGCCTTGTTGGTGGAGGCCGCGGGAAAGCTCTTGAATGCTGAGCCACCGCTCAGCGGCAATGTGATGGGGTTGCCGCCATTGAAATTGCGATCGCCGAACTCGGTGAGGATGCGCTCCGCGACCGGCTGTCCGTCCTGCATCGCGACCGGAAAGCTCACCGTGAGCCGGTTGTCGCCCGGCGCGATGTCGGCGCCCCATCCGACCCACGCCAGCACGTAGCCGCGTTTCATCAGAAACCCATTGACGAAGTCGCGCGGCGTGACGGGCGCATTCATGTTCGCGTCGGATGCGGTGTCTTGCATGCGGCCGAACGAGATTTTGTTCCCGCGGTTGTTGACCTCGAAGAACAGGGTGCGGCTGGCCCTGGTCAAGTCCACCGGCTTGAGGATCACCATGTCGGCGGAGAACTCCACTTGGCCGCGGGCGTTGCGCGGTGCCTTGTCCAGGTCGAACACGACGGCGTTGCGCGGGTCGTTGGGATCTACTTCGAAGTATGCAGTGCCGCTGAGCCGCTCGTAGGCACCGGTTGCGCCGAAGTACTTGCCGTCGGCTACCACCTCCCGTTGCTGCACGTCGAGCCGGGTGAGCCGCGCATCGACGGACGGGGCAGCGCAGAGCGCAGTGATCAGCGCCAGCGCGCGGATGATTTCATGTGGTCGCTGCATTTTTCTCAAAGAGGTCAGTCGAGCCCGGGTCGGAGTAGAATAATCGCATTCTCTGTCTTTTGCCCGAAGCGAACGCTATGGGTGACCCTACAGAACTGAGCGCCGCAGCACTGAAGGCCGAGCAAAGGCTGCGGACGGTGCACGTGACCTGCCCGCACGACTGCCCGGACGCCTGCTCCATGCGCGTGACGGTGGACCAGTCCAGCGGCCGCGCCATCAAGGTGGAAGGTGACCCGACTCACCCGATCACCAAAGGCTACCTGTGCAACAAGGTCAACAACTACCTGGACTACGTTTACAACTCGAACCGGGTGCTCTATCCACGCCGCCGGGTCGGGCCCAAAGGGCCGAACGCTCGGTTCGAGCGCATCACATGGGACCAGGCGCTGGGCGACATCGCGCGGCGCTTCCAAGGCATTGTCTCGGAGTTTGGTCCTGAAGCCATCCAGCCCTTCTCTTACTCGGGTACGCTCGGCATCATCGGCTTCTCGGGGATGGGCGAGCGCTTCTTCAACAAGATGGGCGCGGCGCGCCTGCAACGCACCATCTGCACAGCGGCAGGGGCGGCTGCGCTCACCTACACCTTTGGGCGCGTGGGCGAAGCCAACATCGAGGACATCCCGAACATGGAGGTCGTGCTCCTGTGGGGCACGAACCTCGTCAGCACGGGCGTGCACGCCATGCCGTTCATCAACCAGGCGCGCGCCAACGGTGCGACCATCGTGGCCATCGACCCGCGCGTCACCCGCACCACCGCGTTCGCGGACTGGCACCTGCAGCCGCGCCCCGGGACCGATGCGGCTCTGGCGCTGGGTGTGATGAAGGTCATCGTCGACCATGGTTTGCACGACGAGACTTTCCTGCGCAGCCACACAGTTGGGTGGGACCGGCTCATCGCCGAGAAGCTGCCACAGTACCCGCTCGACCGGGTCGAGCAGATCACCGGCGTGCCGGCTGGCGATATCGAGAAGCTGGCGCTGCTCTACGGGCGCACCAAGAAGTCCTTCATCCGGCTCAACTGGGGCATCCAGCGCCATGCCAACGGCGGCATGATGACGCGCACGATTTCCCTGCTGCCGGCAATCACCGGCGCGATGACGGGCGGTGCCGGAGTGTGCGTCAGCACTGGCGGCGAAACGCGCGGCGTCAACATGGCCAAGCTGCAGCGCACGGACCTGTTGGCCGGACGAACACCGCGCACGATCAACATGATCCAGCTCGGGCGCGCGCTGAACGACACACAGCTCGACCCGCCCATCAAGGCGCTGTTCTGCTGGAACAGCGATCCGGCCAACTGCGTGCCCGACACCGTCGCCGCACGTCGCGGGCTGATGCGCGACGATCTGTTCGTCGTGGTGCACGATACGTTCTTCACCGACAGCTGCGGTTATGCCGACATCGTTTTGCCGGCCGACACTCAACTCGAACATGCGGATCTCCACGGCGCCTACGGCAACTACTATCTGGGGCTGAGCCGGCCCGCCATCGCCAAGGTAGGCGAGAGCCTCGACAACAGCGAGATGTTCCGGCGGCTGGCCCGGGCCATGGCCTACGCTGACCCTTGCTTCTCCGACAGCGACGAGAAGATGATCCGGGAACTGCTCGACCCCGAGTTCAACCCGCTGTTCGAAGGCGTCACCTACGAGAAGCTCGAGCAGCAAGGTTGGGCGCGCGCGGCGGTGGATTCTCCTCGCCGGGGGGGCATCAACAGCGGCCGCTGGCCTACGCCGAGCGGTAAGATCGAGATCTACTCGGAGACGCTGGCCAAGCTCGGGCTGGACCCGTTACCGACCCACCTTACCGAGAAGGAAGGCTGCGAGGACACCGAATTGCGGCGTGTCTACCCGCTACAGGTCATCAGCGCTGCGACCCACTACTTCATCGGCGCGACCTTCCAGCACGTTGCGCGGCTGCAGGAGATGACCGCGCGAGCGACCTTCGAGCTCAGCCCCCATGACGCTCACGAGCGCGGCATTTGTGACGGCGATCTTTGCCGGCTGTACAACGACCGCGGCGAGACCTTTGGCTATGCGCTCGTCGTGGAGGGGTTGCTGCCCGGCGTGGTCGGCGCCCCCAAACAGCTGCGGGGCTCGAAGATGCCCAACGGCGTGAACTTGAACGCCCTGACCAGCCAAGAAGTGGCCGACATGGGCGGCGGACCGGTGTTCTACTCGACATTGGCTCAGGTCGAGAAGGCCGCAGATCCGTCGGCCGTCGCGGTCGATCGCACTCTGTACCCGAGCAAGCCTGCCGACGCCCGCTAGAGCAACACGCAGTGACCGCGAGAATCATCGATGGCACGGCCATCGCCAGGGAAATCCGTGCCCAATGGAAGACGCGCGCGGAGATTCTGGCCCAGCGAGGTGTGATTCCCGGACTGGCTGTCGTCCTGGTCGGCGACAATCCTGCGAGCCGCGTCTACGTCCGCAACAAGATCAAGGCCTCCGGCGAGAACGGCGTGCGCTCAGAACTACACGAGTTCCCGGCCGATGTGTCGGAGCAAACGGTGCTCGCACGCATCGAGACGCTCGCGTTGGATCCGAACGTGCACGGCATCCTGGTGCAGCTCCCGCTCCCGCCGCATATCGACAACGCGAAAGTCCTCGACGCCATCCCGGTGGAGAAGGACGTGGACG
>JBGPOV010000066.1:0-19486 GCA_041488255.1 Gammaproteobacteria bacterium
ACGGGAAGGAGCCCTCGTGGCGTCGGGTCTCAGACAAGCATACCCGCCGGCGTGGTCTGGTACAGTGATCTGCGCAGAGTAAATGTCTGGTTGCCAGGTACGCTTCAAATCGTGCAACACGCGCCGAAGAAGTTCTCTCGGGGCTCCGGATGCCGAGCTTTGAAGGTGGCGAAGAATGGCTCCGCAGCGACTCGATGCGTTTACAGACTTTTCTGAAGTGCTTAGCAACCATGCATCATCGTTGCGAGAGAGCATCCAAGCCCTTGTTCACGAGATCATCAAAGGGAGAGATGAGGTCTTCCCAATCTTGACGCCTGTCTCCAAGGATGTTGACGATTCAACCGTGGCGAAAGATGCCCGAGCCGCGATAGAAGCTTGCATGCACATCAATGATCAACTCGTTCAGAAACGAAAACTCGATGCCTTGCGGCAGCTCTCCAGGTTTACACAAGCAGAGTGGAAGTGGCACAGCGGACACGCCGCTTAGCCCGCTCCTATGACCGGAATTGTTACCGCCCGCGGGGACTAGAACGTCGTATGCTAAGTGATTGATTCACGTGCTACGCCAGTGTCGATTGGCGCAGTAGGCGGACGGTGAGAATAAGCTCGGCTCCCCCGCGGGGGGATTCGAGCCCCGGTTGCGTTAGATTCGCTCGCGCGCGGAGTAGCGGAGGTTGTACACAGAGAGTACGCCTTCGAGCAGATGATTCAGGAGTTTCTCCACGACCTGAGACAATACGCCGAGACCGTTTAAGCGCGTCGCAAACCTCCTGCGCGGATAGATAGACATGAAACAGGTAATATCAGCGAGTTGGAGCCATGAACCCCCGTATTAGCGTGCTGTTCGTCTGCATGGGCAACATCTGCCGATCGCCGATCGCGGAGGGCGTGTTCCGCCGGCGTGTGGAGGAGGCCGGCCTGGCGCGCCTGATCGCGGTCGATTCGGCCGGAACCCATGGCTACCACCTGGGGGCCCGGCCTGACGCGCGCGCGCAGGCAGCTGCGGCGCGCCGGCGCTACGACCTGAGCAGGCAGCGCGCACGCCAGGTCACACGGGAGGATATCGAGGTGTTCGACTACGTGCTGGCCATGGACCTCGACAACCTGGCCTACCTGGAGAGCCTCGGCCCGCCGGAGCAACGCCACAAGGCGCGGCTGTTCCTCGAATATGCCAGCGCCGTCGAATTACGCGAGGTGCCCGATCCATACTACGGTCCGGAGGAGGGGTTCGAGCTGGTGCTCGACCTGGCGGAAGACGCCAGCCGCGGGCTGCTGTCGGCCATTCAGCGGCGGCTTGGCGTGCTCCGACTCGACGGCCGCTGACGCCAGCGCGGGCCGCTCGGCTCCGCGCTACCGTGCGACGAGCAGCCGTGTCGAATCGCGGCCCTAGTGCCGTGTCTCCACCTGCACCAGCGGCTCGCTCGGTACCGGCTCCTCAGCTGGTCTAGGACGCCGCGACCGCTCGCTGAGTCGCTCCCCCAGCGGCGGTACCTGGTTGTCCGGGATCTGCTCAACTTTCTCGGGGCTCGTTTCAACCTGGACCAAGTCCGGCGGCAACTCGAAGCCCTGCGCCGGCTTCGGTGCTCGGTACCTCCACAGTTCCTCGTCCCGGGGCGCAGCCTCGCGCTGCGCAGACGGTGTCTCGGGATGCGTCTGGGACCTGTCCGATGCAATCTCCATCGGCGGTGCCACAGCGACTCGAACGGTGTCGGGCTCGGTTGCCCGTTCGGGCATGGCTGCCTGGGCCGGAGCCTCGGCTATGACGGGCTCAGCTGCATACCCGATGCCGACGGCTTCCGGCAGTTGCTGTGGGCTGCTGCGCTGGGGACTCGCGGACTCGGACCAGGCCGTGTCCAACGCGTCCCTGCGGACCCCGCTATCGGCCGCAGGCGAAATCGGTTCCGCACGATCGGGGTCTGGCGCGCGCTCCAACTCTGCTTCGGTGCGCAGCATGGGCGCGCCTTCTGTCTCTTCACTCCCAGAACCCCGCTCGCGGCGTCCACGCCGGCGGCGGCCACGACCCTCACCATGCTGTTCGGCCGCGCCCTCCGGTCGCGGCCGCTCGGGACGGCGAGCGGGACGATCAGCCCGCTCCGGCGCCCGCGTGCGGGATTCGCCCACGCCTTCAGCGCGTGAGGAATCAGCACCGCGTCCTGGGCTTTGCGCGGATGCCGGCTTGTTCTGCATGCGGCGCTCGTTGTCGCCTTGGCGCTGCGGCTGCCCCCGGCCTTGATCGCGCCCGCCTTCCTGCCCCCGGCGCTGGCCGATCGCGCTATCCTCGCGGCTCCCACGGCGATGGTCCCGCTCGCGGCGCAACCCCTCGCGTTGGGGCCGGCGGGCTTCGCGCGGCTTGACCTTCACCGGCTCGGGCGGTACGTCCCGCGTGCGCGTAAGCCAGCCAAAGATTTTCTGCAGGATCGAGGGCTTGGACGCCATGGCCGGCTCCACCGGGACGGGCGCGGGCTGTCCCGGCGTGATGCCCTGAACCGCGGCTTGTGGACGTTGAGGCTTAGGCTCCGCGCTGGGCAGCGCCGGCTTCTCGGTCTCCGCCGGCTGTTCCATCAGCTGGTAGCTGGCCGGCAACGGCTCCATCTGGTTCAACTCGTCGTGCCGCATCCGGGTCAGCGTGTAGTTGGGCGTCTCCAGGTGGATGTTGGGTACCAGGACAACGTTCACCTTCATGCGCGATTCGATGGCGTGGAACTCCGATCGCTTCTCGTTGAGCAAATAAGTAGCCACGTCCACCGGGACCTGCGCATGCACGGCCGCGGTGTTTTCCTTCATGGCCTCTTCCTGCAGGATGCGCAGGATGTGCAAGGCGGAGGATTCGATGCTGCGGATGTGCCCGGTACCGTGGCAGCGCGGGCAGGCGATGTGGCTGGTTTCGCCCAGCGAAGTCTGGAGCCGCTGGCGCGACAGCTCCATCAGGCCGAAGCGCGAGATTTTGCCCGTCTGCACCCGCGCCCGATCATAGCGCAGCGCATCGCGCAGGCGGTTCTCCACCTCGCGCTGGCTGCGCTGGTTTTCCATGTCGATGAAATCGATCACCACCAGGCCGCCCAGGTCGCGCAGGCGTAGCTGGCGGGCCAGCTCCTCGGCGGCTTCGAGATTGGTGCGCAGCGCGGTTTCCTCGATGTCGGCGCCACGCGTCGCACGCGCCGAGTTGACATCGATCGCCACCATGGCCTCGGTGTGGTCGATAACGATGGCGCCGCCGGAGGGCAGGGGCACCTGCCGGGCGTACGCCGTCTCTATCTGGTGCTCGATTTGGAAGCGAGAGAACAGCGGAACGTCGTCGTGGTACATCTTGACGCGGTTGACGTTTCCCGGCATCACGTGGCCCATGAATTGCCGGGCCTGCTCGTAGATGCTCTCGGTGTCGATCAGCAACTCGCCGATCTCTTGGTGGAAGTAGTCCCGGATCGCCCGGATGACCAGGCTGGATTCCTGGTAGATCAGGAACGCGCCACCCTGCTGCTTGGATGCGGTCTCTATGGCGCGCCATAGCTGCAGCAGATAATTCAAGTCCCACTGCAGCTCCTCGAGCGTGCGCCCCAGGCCGGCGGTACGGCCGATGATGCTCATACCCTGAGGCATTTCGAGCTGCGCGATGAGGTCCTTCAGCTCGTTGCGCTCCTCGCCCTCCACGCGCCGCGAGACGCCGCCGCCACGTGGATTGTTCGGCATCAGGACAAGATAGCGGCCGGCCAGGCTGATGAAGGTTGTGAGCGCGGCGCCTTTGTTGCCGCGTTCGTCTTTGTCGACCTGGACGATGAGTTCCTGGCCCTCGCGCATGACCTCTTGGATGCGGGCGCGAGAGACATCGACGTTGTCGCCCTGGAAGAAGGCGCGGCTGACCTCTTTGAAGGGAAGGAACCCGTGCCGCTCGCTGCCGTAGTCGACGAACGCGGCTTCCAGGCTGGGTTCGATGCGGGTGACTACACCCTTATAGATATTGCCTTTGCGTTGCTCTTTTCCGGTGGTCTCGATGTCCAGGTCAATGAGCTTCTGACCATCTACTATGGCGACCCGCAGTTCTTCTGCCTGGGTCGCGTTAAACAGCATGCGCTTCATTCTTGTACCCCCGCGCTCAAACTCACGGGCAGGGCAACCTTGTGGAGCCCGGCACGGGCTCCCCGCATGGGTACTATTCGGACAGGTCGGTCATAATGTCAGGTTTCGAACAGTCTTCAGGTTTGCCTCAGAGGTCCGGACACATCGGGTCCTGGACGAAAAATGGTCTACGGCGTTGTTGAGCGCGAAATCAGCTTGCCATCGCTAGTTGGTCCCGGGTCAGCAAAGTTAACCCGTCATGATTGAGTCAGGTCACGAGCCTGGTACGCACCCCACTGTGCCGCGGGGCTGGCATTCGGTGTGTTTCCCAGCGCGTTGTTCGGCATCGCGTCGCGGAAACATGCAATAGTATAAGCAAAATGAATACCTTAAGCAATGAGCCCCGGATCTCGCCGCAACCGGCCTCCTGGGCCGAGGTGGATGAGGACGATGCCGATCAACGCATCGATAACTTCCTCATTCGCGTGCTCAAGGGTGTACCCAAGAGCCATCTATACCGCTTGCTGCGCACCGGGCAGGTGAGGGTTAATAGCCGGCGGGTCGATGCCACATACCGTTTGCACCTGGGTGACCGGGTGCGTCTCCCGCCGGTCCGCAGGGCAGGGCCGGACCGACGCCACTTGGAGTCGGCTGGCCCTGCGCGGGCCCGGCTCTCGCCGCGCACGCTGCTGGAGGACAACGTATTGCTGGTGATCGACAAGCCGGCGGGCGTGGCCGCGCATGGCGGAAGTGGCATCAGCCGAGGCGTCATCGAGCAGCTGCGCGCGGAACGCCCCGAGCTGCGGTTCCTGGAGCTTGTCCATCGCCTCGACCGCGACACCTCCGGCGTGCTGCTGCTGGCCAAGAAGCGCAGCGCGCTGACCAACCTGCACGCCCAGATCCGCGCCGGCGCGATGACGAAGTCCTACCTGGTGCTGGTGCGCGGCCGGTGGAGCAGCGACGTTGAGCATGTGCGCCTGCCGCTGTCCAAATATGTGACGCAGGCCGGAGAGCGGCGGGTGAATGTCAGCCACGACGGGCTGCCGTCCCACACCGTGTTCAAGCAGGCGCGCAGCTTCCGGGGCTACACGCTGCTCGAGGCCGAGCTCATCACCGGCCGCACACACCAGATCCGGGTCCAACTGGCCCACTTGGGCTTCCCGATCGCCGGCGACGACAAGTACGGCGACTTCGCCCTCAACAAGACCCTGGCGCGCGATGGGCTCAAGCGCATGTTCCTGCATGCCGCCCGGGTTCAGTTCCGCCACCCGCAGACCGATAAGACAACCGTGGTAGAGGCTCCGCTCGCGGCCGCACTGACGAGGTTCCTGGATTCGCTCGAGCCGGTCGGGTCAGCACCACCAGCGCCGTGAAACGGGATGGGCAAGCGCTTCGATCTGCTGGTCTTCGATTGGGACGGCACGGTGGTCGACTCGGCTGGCCACATCGTCGGCTCGATCCAGGCCGCGGCCCGCGACCTGGGTCTTGACTCACCGCTGGAACAAAGCGCTCGGCACATCATCGGGCTCGGACTGGTCGACGCCATGACCTATCTGTTCCCGGCCCTGCCGCCGGCAGACTACCCGCGTCTAGCCGAGCGTTACCGTCACCATTATCTGGCTGGCGACCACAAGGTGAGCCTGTTCGCGGGTGCGTTCCAAGGCATCCAGGCCTTTCACGCCGCGGGCTTCACCCTCGCGGTGGCCACCGGCAAGACTCGCCAGGGCCTGGAGCGGGCACTCGAGGCTTCCGGGCTCGCCGCGTTCTTCCGCGCTTCGCGCTGTGCGGACGAGGGCTTTCCCAAGCCCCACCCCGACATGCTGCAATACCTGATGAGCGCCGTGGGAGCCGAAGCGCAGCGCACGCTGATGATCGGCGACACCACTCACGATCTGGATATGGCTCACAGCGCCGGGGTGCCTGCCGTCGCGGTGGGCTACGGCGCACACCCCCGCGAGAGTCTGGAGGCGCGGCAGCCGCTCGCCTGCGTGATGTCTTTCACCGAGCTGGAGCGATGGGTCAAGCGAAACGCCTGATCTGCGATGGCACGCTGCTGCGCGATGGCGGGAAGGGCGTGCGCTTTACGGTCGAGCGACATGGTGAGTCACAGCCCGCATTCCTGATCCGGCACGACGGTGCCGTCTACGCGTACGTCAATCGCTGCGCGCACGCCGCAATCGAGCTGGACTGGGCCGAAGGTGAGTTCTTCGACCTGACCGGTTTATACTTGATTTGTTCGACCCACGGCGCGACCTATCTGCCGAAAACCGGCCGCTGCATGCGTGGCCCGTGCAGCGGCCGCGGTTTGGTGCGCTTGCCGGTGGAGGAGTCTGGCGGAAAGGTCTACTTGATATCGGAGCAATGAGGCACACAAATGGCAGAGCCCGAAGCGGGTGGTCGCGAGAACTGGGAGCGCGCAGTCCTGGAGCGGTTGGTTCGGTCGGTCCTGGACGAGCAGCGGCGGACGCGCCGGTGGGGCATCTTGTTCAAGTCGCTCGGCTTCCTCTATCTGTTCATCGTGCTGTTTCTCGCGTTGGGCTGGTTCGGGGGCAAGGAGAAAGGGCTGCCGGGCAAGCACACAGCGCTGGTGGAGGTCAACGGCGTGATTGCGGCGGACAGCCAGGCCAGCGCGGAGCGGGTGAATGCGGGGTTGCAGGATGCATTCAAGGACAACAAGACCGCGGGGGTCATTCTGCGCGTCAACAGCCCCGGCGGCAGCCCGGTGCAGGCAGCGCAGATCAACGGCGAAATGCGGCGCCTGCGCGCGCTGTATCCCAAGATTCCGCTGTACGCCGTCGTGGAGGACATCTGCGCCTCCGGCGGGTACTACGTGGCGGTGGCTGCGGATCGCATCTATGTGGACCAGGCCAGCATCGTTGGCTCGATCGGCGTGCTGATGGACGGCTTCGGCTTCACCGGCGCGATGGAGAAGCTTGGGATCGAACGGCGCCTGCTCACCGCAGGCGAAAACAAGGGGTTCTTGGATCCGTTCTCTGCGATTAACCCGAAGCAAAGGGATTATGCGGAGAAGTTGCTAGCCGAGGTCCACCGCCAGTTCATCGATGTAGTCCGGCGCGGGCGCGGCAAGCGCCTCAAGGAGACGCCGGAGCTGTTCAGCGGGCTCATCTGGACCGGACAGAAGAGCATCGAGCTCGGGCTGGCGGACGGCCTGGGCAGCGTCGACTACGTGGCGCGCGAGGTGATCAAGGCCGAGGACATCGTCGATTTCACGCCCCACGAGAACCTGTTCGAGCGCTTCGCCCGCCGCTTCGGTGCCGCGACCGCCGAGGCCCTGGTGCGCCTGACTGCTTCGCCTCGCCTGCGCTGATTGGAGCGCGCTCGCTGGCCTGCAACACGAACACCGTGGGACGCCGGTCGAGATCGGGCGGACCGCTTCTCCAGGCACCGACCTGCTGCATTCGGATGCGCTCCCCAGGCAAAGTCAGCTCGGTTGCGAGGCACAGTCTGGTATCTGGATCGCATGTTTCCAGCAGCGCGGCCAGCAGCTGATTGTTGCGGTACGGCGCCTCGATGAACAACTGTGCGCTGCCGTCGCGGCGCGACCGCACTTCCAGCTCGCGGATGCGCGCGGCTCGAGCGGCGGCCTCTACCGGCAGATACCCGCAAAAGCAGAAGCTCTGCCCATTCAAGCCGGAAGCTGCCAGAGCCAGCAACAAGGAACAAGGCCCCACCAACGGAATCACGGTCACGCCGCGCTGATGCGCGAGCGCGACCAACTGGGCGCCGGGGTCGGCCACGGCTGGATAACCGGCTTGCGACAGCAATCCGATGCGTTCCCCATGGAGCGCGGGCTCCAGCAGCTTCGGGAGTTCCCGGACATCGGTGTGTTCGTCAAGCGTCTGGATTCGGACTTGGGTCAATGGCCGGTCGAGCCCGACCCGCCGCAGGAACATGCGCGCGGTTCTGGCCTCCTCCGCAATAAAGCCGTCCAAGCCGCGGACGGTTCTGATGGCGGGCTCAGGCAGCACGCTGGCGGGCTCGCTTTCCCCGAGGGTCGAGGGGACTAGATACAAGACGCCGCTTATCATCGGCATGCTGCCCGATCATGACTTGCCACACTCATAGCGCGCTCAACCCTGCATCGTTCAGCAGGGTAACGACAGCGATCAGCGGCAACCCGATCAGCGCGGTCGGGTCGTCGCCTTGGATGCAGTCCAGCAGCGCGATGCCGAGTCCCTCGGATTTGGCGCTGCCGGCGCAGTCATACGGCTGCTCCCGGTCCAGATAGGCGGAGATCTGGGACTGCGTCAGTGGCCGAAATCGGACCCGTGTTGGCACGACCCGATCCTGCATCTGGCCGGTTCGCGCCTGCAGCAGGCAGACTGCGGTATGGAACACGACCTCGTGCCCGCTGACCCGTCTCAGCTGTTCCTGCGCACGCTCGCGATTCCCGGGCTTGTCCAGACGCAAACCGTTGAGTTCCGCCACCTGGTCCGAGCCTATGATCAGAGCGGTGGGATAGCAAGCGGCTGCGGCCCGCGCCTTCGCTTGCGCCAGGCGCAGGGCGGTGGCCTCCGGAAGTTCGCCCGTCAGCGGCGTTTCGTCCAGGTGCGGCGCGAAGGTGTCGAATTCCAATCCAAGCCGCCTCAGCAGTTCGCGTCGATACACTGAAGTCGAGGCGAGAACGAGCATGATGAACAGGTCGCCGCAGCCGTACGCGCCAACGCGCGGTGTGGCTTTAACCTTTTGACAGAGCAATGAGAAAATCTTATCATGCGCCGTTTATTTTGAGACAGCCTGGACGCGACGGGCGCCTGAGAACCGAGCCCATGGTAATCGACGGCGCGCACAGCGCGAGCGGTGCCGAGCCGCTGGCCATCGACCCGGCGCGTTTTGCGCGCGACAGGTCTAGGGTAGCAGGGCAGCTGCCGCTTTCGCGTCTGCCGAGACTCGCCGATTTGCTGTTCGACCGCGAGGGAGCGGTCAGTTACACGGTGGAAGGGTACACGTCGGCAAAGGGGCAGCCGGCGCTGCGCATCAACTTGACGGCCGATCTGGCGGTCCACTGCCAGCGTTGCCTGGAGCGGCTCCCGCTGCGCCTGAATCTGCGCCGCGAGATCGTCCTGGTCCCGGAGGCCGGGGAACTGGATTCCGCAGGCGACGAGGACGACGACGTCGACGCCATCCTGGGCGCAATTTCGCTCGACCTGCACGATCTGGTGGAGCAGGAGGTGGTACTCAGCCTGCCTATGGCGCCGCGCCACCCGGAAGATACGTGTAGCCTGCAGCCGGCAGCGGCGAAGGTGGACGAAACCGCATCGCCGTTTTCGGCGCTGGCCGGGCTGAAGATTGAACCGGACTGAAGACACCCATCGGATCCCGATGCGGGACTTGATTAAGGAGCACCTACATGGCCGTTCAACAGAGCAAGAAATCGCCCTCGCGCCGGAACATGCGCCGCATGCACGACGCGCTGGGCAATCCGCCGCTAGCGATCGAGCCTGGCTCGGGCGAGGTCCACCTCCGTCACCACATCAGTCCCACCGGATTCTATCGCGGCAAGAAGGTTGTGAAGACCCCGGAAGACTGATCCGCCCTCCCGCCTCGTGATAGTCAACCGGTTCCCTCTCCCGCCTGAATCGGTGAGCGGGTGCGGTAAGGGAAGCGACGTGAACCCTTGCCGGGGAATGGAGCCGCAGTGCAGCAACAGGTTGCGCCGCTGATGGGCATCACCATCGCCCTCGATTGCATGGGAGGGGACCATGGCGCGCACGTGACCGTGCCGGCAGCAGCCAGCTTCCTATTGCATAACCCCGATGCCGGCGTCATCCTGGTCGGCCAGGAGAAGGTGCTGCGCACCGAACTGAAGCAGGCGGGACTGTCAGCCGACCCGCGCGTGCGCGTTCAGCCCGCATCGGAGGTCGTGGCAATGGACGAACCGGTGATGGTCGCCCTGCGCAGCAAGCGTGATTCGTCCATGCGGGTGGCCGTCGACCTGGTGAAGACCGGGGACGCCGATGCCTGCGTCAGCGCCGGCAACACCGGCGCGCTGATGGCGGTTTCGCGCTTCGTGCTCAAGATGCTGCCCGGCGTAGAGCGCCCGGCCATCGCCTCGATGGTGCCAACGCGTCGCGGCCGCACCTGTATCCTGGACCTCGGCGCCAACGTCGACTGCAGCCCGGTGGATCTGTTGCAGTTCGCAATCATGGGCTCGGTGCTGTACGGTGTGGTTGAACAGGTGGAACAGCCCAGCGTCGGGCTGCTGAACATCGGGGCGGAGGAGATAAAAGGCAACGAGGCGGTCAAGCAGGCCGCGGAGTTGCTCAGGACCAGCGGCCTCAACTTCTACGGCAACGTCGAGGGCAACGACATCTACAAGGGCACCACGGACGTCATCGTGTGCGACGGTTTCGTCGGCAACGTGTTTCTCAAATCCTCTGAGGAGCTGGCGCGCATGCTGCGGGACTACCTGCGGGAGGAGTTCACCCGCAACTGGTTCAGCAAGCTGTGCGGGTTGATCGCGTTGCCGGTGATCAAGCACTTTCGCCTGCGCGTGGACCCGCGGCGGTACAACGGCGCGAGCCTGCTTGGGCTACGCGGGATCGTGGTCAAGAGCCACGGTTCGGCCGACAGCTTCGCATTCGAGGTCGCCATCAAGCGCGCCTGGGACGAGGCGCGTAGCAGCATCATCCAGCGCATCAGCGCGCGCATGCCAGACCTTCCCGTAAAGGCGGAAAAGGCGCTCTAGATGCATGCCAGGATCGTGGGGACTGGAGGCTATCTGCCGGAGAAGGTCCTCACCAATCACGATTTGGCACGCATCGTGGACACCAACGACGAGTGGATCGTGACGCGCACTGGAATCCGCCAGAGACACATCGCCGCGGACGATCAGATGGCAAGCGACCTCGCGCTGGAGGCGTCCCGAAAGGCCCTGGCTGCGGCCGGCATCAGCGCCGATCAGCTGAGCCTGATCGTCGTCGCCACCACCACCCCGGACATGATCTTTCCCAGTACCGCTTGCATCCTGCAGGCCAAGCTGGGGGTGCACGGCTGTGCGGCCTTCGACGTACAGGCGGTGTGCAGCGGTTTCGTGTATGCGCTCGCCACCGCCGACTTGTTCGTTCGCGCTGGTCAGTGCCGCTACGCGCTGGTGGTCGGCACGGAGGTCTACTCGCGCATCCTCGACTGGACCGATCGCTCTACCTGCGTGCTGTTCGGAGACGGGGCAGCCGCAGTCGTCGTCGCTCCCAGCGAGCGGCCCGGGATCGTAGGCAGCAAGCTCCACGCCGACGGCAGCTACATGAAGATCCTGTCGGTCCCGGGCCAGGTGCGCGGCGGTGCCGTGCACGGCACCGCCTTCGTGACGATGGAAGGCAATGCGGTGTTCAAGTTCGCCGTGCGCGTGCTCGAGGAGGTGGTCGAGGAGATGCTGGCGTCGTACGGGCTGGAGCGCAGCGCGATCGATTGGTTGATTCCGCACCAGGCCAACCTGCGCATCATCGAGGCAACCGCCCGCAAGCTTGGTCTGCCCATGCACAAGGTCATCGTCACCGTGGACCGCCACGCCAACACCTCGGCCGCGTCGATCCCGCTGGCGTTGGACGAGGCTGTGCGCGACGGCCGCATCGTGAGCGGCCAGCACGTGTTGCTGGATGCGGTGGGTGGCGGCTTTACCTGGGGCGCAGTGCTGATGAAGTGGAGCTGAGCGAGCCGCCATGATTCTGGGATTCGTGTTCCCCGGCCAGGGCTCGCAGTCGCTTGGCATGATGGCCAGCTTCGAGTCGCTGCCCGCGGTGCGGCGCACGTTCGACGAGGCCGGTGCAGCACTTGCGGTCGATCTGTGGGAGCTGGTAACCAGCGGGCCGGAGGAGGACCTGAACAAGACCGTCAACACTCAGCCGGTGATGCTCGCCGCAGGCGTGGCGCTGTTTCGCGCCTGGAAGGAACTGCGAGGAGCCGACCCGATTCTGCTGGCCGGCCACAGCCTGGGCGAATACTCGGCCTTGGTCGCGGCCGGCGTAATCGAGTTCACCGATGCCGTGCCGCTCGTGCGGTTCCGGGCACAGGCCATGCAGGAAGCGGTGCCGGAAGGGCAAGGTGCCATAGCTGCAATCCTGGGACTGGACGAGGAGGCGGTGCACTCGGTTTGCATGGAGGCAGCAGCGGCAGGCGTAGTCGAGGCAGCTAACTTCAACTCTCCGGGGCAAGTGGTCGTCGCGGGGCAGGTGGCGGGTGTTCAGCGAGCCATCGAGTTGGCAAAAGCGCGCGGGGCGAAACGCGCGGTCCTGCTGCCCATGAGCGCGCCTTCCCATTGCAGCCTGATGCGTCCGGCGGCCGAGCGCTTGCGAGAACGGTTGGCACAAACAAACCTGCGGCGGCCCGTGCTGCGCGTCATCAACAACGTCGATGCCGCCATCGAAGACGCACCCGAGCGCATCCGCAATGCGCTGGTGCGCCAGTTGTACAACCCGGTACGCTGGGTGGAGACCGTGAGAGCGCTGGCGCGCTCAGGCGTGCATCAGGTCGTCGAGTGTGGGCCCGGCGGGGTGCTCACGGCGCTCAGCAAGCGGACCGCGCCCGATCTCCGGATCGTGGCGCCGAAGGACGCTGCCGAGCTGCAGGAACTTGCGACAGGCAACAACGGCGGGATGCAATGAAACCCCTGGAAGGAAAATTAGCCTTGGTCACCGGCGCCAGCCGGGGCATCGGCTACGCGATCGCACTGGAACTCGCCGCTCAAGGGGCCGCGGTAGCGGGCACGTCGACGTCCAATTCCGGCGCCGATCAGATCTCCCGAATCCTGGCGCAGCACGGGTTCAAGGGGCGTGGCTTCGTGCTGAACGTCACCGATGAGCCGCAGATGGAGCGGGTGCTCGATGCGGCTCAGACCGAGTTCGGACGCCTCTATGCCCTTGTCAACAATGCGGGAATCACGCGCGATAACCTGCTCATGCGGATGAAGGACGGCGAGTGGGACGACATCATGGAGACCAACCTGAAAGCGGTCTTCAGGCTTTGCCGGCTCTGTCTGCGCGATCTGATCCGGGCGCGAGAGGGCCGCATTATCAACCTGGTTTCGGTTTCCGGTGAGATGGGCAACCCGGGGCAGACCAACTACGCCGCGGCAAAGGCCGGCGTGATCGGGTTCAGCAAGTCTCTGGCGCGCGAGATCGGCAGCCGGAACGTCACGGTAAACTGCGTGGCGCCGGGGTTCATCGATACGGATATGACACGCGCGATTACCGAGGCTCAGCGCCAGGCGCTGGTTCAGCATATTCCGCTGGGGCGCTTTGGGCAGCCGGCTGACGTGGCGGGGGCAGTCGCGTTCCTGGCCTCGCCGTCGGCAGCTTATATCACTGGGATGACCCTCGACGTCAACGGTGGAATGCTCATGCGCTGAGCCCTGGACGCGGGGAAGCGGCCACTTGGCCTGCCACCCGTGGCTGGCAATTTTGGTAAACTAGTCGTTTGTCTTACGCGGCGCCTAACAAGACCAACAACGCGCCTGCAGGCGGCATCTCTGGCGACGTGGTTCGGTCGCTACCCACTCTCGTTGACAGGAAGGGAACTTGATGGAAACCGTTGAACTACGCGTGAAGAAGATCGTGGCCGAGCAGCTGGGCGTGAACGATGCGGATATCAAGCCCGAGTCGACCTTTGTCGATGACCTCGGCGCCGACTCGCTGGACACGGTCGAGCTGGTGATGGCGCTGGAGGAGGAGTTCGAGTGCGAAATCCCGGATGAGGAAGCCGAGAAGATCACTTCGGTGCAGCAGGCTATCGACTATATCAACGCTCACCTGAAGCAGTAGCCTGACCACCAACTGGGCTGCGGAGCACAGTTGTCCAAACGCAGAGTGGTTGTCACCGGGCTCGGCACCGTTTGCCCGGTAGGTAACGACGTCCCGGAAGCCTGGTCCAACATTGTCGCGGGCAGGTCGGGCATCAAGCGGATCAGCCATTTCGATCCGTCGCCTTTCGCCTCCCAGATCGCGGGCGAGGTGCAAGGCTTCGACGTGAGCAAGGTGCTGTCACCGAAGGAAGCGCGCCGCTTCGACACGTTCATCCATTTCGGGATGGCCGCGGCAATCGAGGCCGTCAAAGACGCCGGGCTGCAAGTGCCGGCGCCGAACGCCGAGCGCATCGGCGTCAATATCGGGTCGGGCATAGGCGGCCTGCCCATGATCCAGGACACGCACAAGACGCTGCTCGAACACGGTCCTCGCAAGATCTCGCCGTTCTTCATTCCCGGCGCCATCATAAACATGGTGTCGGGCAACCTTTCCATCATGTTCGGATTCAAGGGCCCGAACCTCGCCATGGTGACCGCGTGTACCACCGCGAATCATTGCATTGGCGATTCGATGCGGCTGATCGAGTACGGCGATGCGGACGTGATGATCGCCGGCGGATCAGAGGCGTGCCTGTGCGCGCTCGGTGTCGGAGGCTTCTCGGCCATGCGCGCGCTCAGCACTCGCAACAATGATCCGGCTACCGCCAGCCGCCCGTGGGACAAGGATCGCGACGGGTTCGTCCTGGGCGAGGGCGCCGGGGTCGTGGTGCTCGAGGAAGAACAACACGCCAGGAAGCGCTCCGCGAAGATTTACTGTCGGCTCGACGGCTACGGGATGAGCGCCGATGCGCACCACATGACGGCGCCGTGCGAAGACGGTGAGGGAGCGGCGCGTTCCATGGTCACTGCGCTGCGCAACGGCCGGATCAACCCCGACGATGTGGACTATATCAATGCGCACGGCACATCCACACAGCTCGGGGATCTCGCGGAAACCGTGGCCGTCAAGCGTTGCTTCGGCGATCACGCGCGGCGGGTGGCCGTGAGCTCGACCAAGTCCATGACCGGTCACTTGCTGGGAGCCGCTGGAGGGGTGGAGGCGGTCTTCACCGCTCTGGCTCTCAAGCATCAGATCGCGCCGCCCACGATCAACATCTTCGCCCAGGATCCGCAATGCGATCTGGACTATGTGCCGAACCGAGCGCGGGAGATGGGGATCCGGGTGGCACTGTCCAACTCATTTGGGTTTGGCGGAACCAACGGTACCTTGGCCTTCAGCCGGTTCGACGGTTAGTCCAAAGCCAAATTCCCGATCGGCAGTCGCGCCGTAGGCGCGGGCCTTTCCCGTCGACCGCGTTTGCCGAGCCAACCTCGTCGCCCCGGATCGGGACCTCAACATGGCACGAACAAACCCGCCTGTCCGGACCCGTCTGAGGCGGCGCGCCACCGACCGCAGCGTTGTCAGCTCGGTGCTACGCACCATGGTAAACACGCTCGCGCTTGCTGCGGTCGCTGTCTCGGGCTGGGTCGCGTACTTCGCGTGGACCTCGTTGGATGTGCCCGGCTCGGCCCGTCACTTCACGGTGGAGCAGGGCACCACCTTGCGCGGCGTGGCGCGCCAGCTGGTGAACGAGGGCATCCTGTACGAGAGCACGAGCTTCGCGCTCTTGGGCCGCTTGCTCGGTAGGGCCGGCGCGGTCAAGGTGGGCATCTATGAGCTGCCGGAGCGGATAACGCCCTTTGCACTGATCGAAAAGTTCGCGCGCGGAGAGGTCTTGCAGTCCGAGATCACGTTCATCGAGGGATGGAGCTTCGCACAGATGCGTGCGGCACTGGACGCTCACCCCGGCGTGAGGCACGACACAGCCGGCCTCTCGAACGAGGAGGTGCTGCAGCGTGTGAAAGCACCGGAACGCCACCCAGAAGGGCTGTTCTTTCCGGACACCTATCGCTTCAACACCGGTGCAAGCGATCTACAGGTCCTGTCCCGCGCATATCAGACGATGGAGGAGCGCCTGCGCGCGGCTTGGCAGAGCCGAGATCCGGGACTGCCGTACGAGACGCCCTATGAGGCCTTGATCATGGCCTCGATCGTGGAGAAGGAGACCGGTCGCTCGGAGGACCGACGGATGATCGCCGCAGTTTTCAGCAACCGGCTCAGGCGCGGCATGCGGCTGCAGACCGATCCAACCGTGATCTACGGGCTGGGCACCGCGTTCGACGGTAACCTGCGTAAACGGAACTTGGAAACCGACGGGCCTTACAATACCTATACGCGATCCGGATTGCCGCCCACTCCCATCGCTCTGCCCGGTGAGGCATCTATCGAGGCGGTCATGAGCCCAGCATCCAGCTCAGTCCTGTATTTCGTGTCGCGCGGAGACGGCACCTCCCACTTTTCCCAAACGCTGGACGAGCATAACCGCGCCGTCCAGAAGTACCAGCTCAAGCGCTGAGGTGAGATGGCCGGCCTGTTCATTACGGTCGAAGGTATCGACGGGGCGGGGAAGACTACGCATCTGGAATGGCTGGTCGCGTACTTCAAGGCCCGCAACCGGCCGGTTGTCGCGACGCGGGAGCCTGGGGGAACGCCTCTGGGGGAAGCCCTTCGAAGACTGCTGCTGGACTCGGAACACCCGATCCATGCGGAAACCGAGGCGTTGCTCATGTTCGCAGCGCGTCGAGAGCACCTCGAGCGGGTAATCCTTCCTGCCCTCACCGCAGGCCAGGTGGTTGTGTGCGACCGATTTACGGATGCAACGTTTGCCTACCAGGGGTGGGGCAGGGGAGTGAGTCCAGCGAGGCTCGAGATTCTCGAGCAGTGGGTGCAGGGTGACCTGCAGCCCCACCTCACGTTCTTCTTCGACGTGCCCGTGGACGTGGGCCACCAGCGCATGGGTCGCGACCGCACGCCGGATCGATTCGAACGAGAGCCGGCGGATTTCTTCGAGCGGGCCCGATCCGGATACTTGGATCGGGCTGCTCGCTACCCAGCGCGCTTCCGCGTGATCGACTCCACTCGAAGCATCGCAGATATTCACAAAACCCTTGAAAGTATTCTCTCAGTATACTGATTTGTAGATGATTCACCCGTGGAATCGCCCTCTCTGGGAGAGGCTCCAGGCGCGCCCGGACGGCCCGGCCGGGGCAGTCCTGCTTGCCGGACCCCGAGGTGTAGGCAAGCGAGCCTTCGCCTGCATGCTCGCTCAGGGAATCCTATGCGGCGGTCCTCAAGTGGGCGGCGAGCCCTGTGGCGCCTGCGCATCCTGCCGTCTGTTCGAGACGGGATCTCACCCCGACTTTCGCCTCATCGAGCCGGCGAGTGATGAGGCGGAGGCCGAAGCGCCCGCGCTCGCCACCGGTGGCGGTCCGCCGGCCTTACGCGGTGCACGCGCCATCATCGTCAGCCAAGTACGCGAACTGTCCGAGTTCCTGGCGGTGACGTCCCACCTCGGCGGCGCCAAGGTCGTTCTGATTCAGCCCGCCGAGCGGATGCATCTCAGCGCCGCCAACGCGCTGCTAAAGACGTTGGAGGAACCGACGACGGGCACGGTGTTCATCCTGGTGGCCGACCGGCCGCACCAGCTTCCCTCGACGGTACGCAGCCGCTGCTTTCGAGTCGACTTCCCGATCCCCCAGCGCGACATCGCGCTCGACTGGCTGGCTGCAAAGGGTATGGACCACCCGGAGATTGCATTGGCGCACGCCGGATTTGCGCCGCTGGCGGCTGAACGGTTGGGCTCGAGCGGGTTCTGGAGTCGCCGCCGCGCGCTCAACGAACTTCTGGTCTCGCCCAACTCGAATCGAGGGGACCTCGCGGTCCGGGTCGGGGCGGAGGAGGTGCCGATGCTGTGCCAGCTGCTCTATCGGTGGTGCTACGACCTGGTGTCATTGCGCCTGGCCAACCAGGTACGCTATAACCCGGACTACGCTGAAAACCTGCGCCGGCTTGCCGATAATGCAGACGTACTCCAGCTAGACAGCCTGATGAAAGATTTGATCGCTGCAGCCCGGGCGCTGGAACACCCCCTGAACCCACGGCTCGTCATCGAACAACTGGCCATCCGATACGCTCGTATGATCGCAAACCAGGAATCCTGATGTCAGCGGAAACGCCCTCCGGCCATCCCCGGCCCGGTGCAATCTCCCTGAACATCAAGGAGAAGTCCATCCTGTACGCGGCCTACATGCCGTTTGTCAGAGGTGGCGGCATCTTTATCCCGACCGCCCGGAGTTACAAGCTGGGAGATGAGATCTTCATGCTGATCACACTCCTCGACGATCCCCACAGGCTTCCAGTCGCCGGGAGAGTCATCTGGATTACGCCACCGGGCTGTCACGGCAACCGCGTCCAGGGGGTGGGAGTCCAGTTCAAAGAGGACGGCGGCGGAGCCCTGGCCAGATCCCGCATCGAGTCGCTGTTAGCCGGTCAGCTACAACTAAACCGCCCCACGCACACGCTCTGACCGGCAAGCTTGCCCCTGGACTGTGCTGGTCGATTCGCACTGCCATATCAATTTCCCGGAGCTGGCCGGCGACCTCGAAGGCGTCGTCGCCAGAATGAGGGCGGCGGGCGTTACTCATGCGCTTTGCGTGAGCGTCAGTCTCGAGACGTTCCCGGAGATCCTGGGGATCGCGGAGCGATTTCCGAACATCTATGCGTCAGTGGGCGTGCATCCGAACGAGGGCGGAGGTGTCGAGCCGACTGTCGAGCGACTGGCCGAGTTAGCGGCGCATCCTCGGGTTGTGGCGATTGGAGAAACCGGCCTCGACTACTATCGGGGAACCGGGGATCTGGACTGGCAGCGCGAACGCTTCCGGAGCCACATCCGGGCTGCCCGTGCATGTTCCAAGCCGCTGATCATCCACTGTCGCCAGGCCCCCGAAGACACGCTCGCGATCTTGCGGTCCGAAGAGGCTGCGAAGGTCGGCGGGGTCATGCACTGCTTCACTGAGAGCCTGTCCGTTGCCGAAGCGGCCATGGCGATGAATTTCTATATCTCGTTCTCGGGGATTATCACGTTCAACAACGCCCGGCAGCTTAGGGAAGTGGCCCGCCAAGTACCTCTTGAGCGGATGCTGATCGAAACCGATTCGCCGTATCTGGCGCCAGCGCCGTACCGCGGCGAGACGAACGAGCCCGCTTATGTACGGCGTGTCGCGGAGCAAATCTCCCAGATCCAGGACGTTTCGTTGGAGAGGGTGGCTGCCGTTACCTCGAGGAATTTTTTCTCTTTATTTAATGTGAAACCTCAAGATAGCGCCATTAGACATTAATAAGATGGGAAACCTTTGGTTCCAAGACATCCTGGATCGGACAAGCAACTGGTTTCTGTGGCCGGATCCTAGATGGCGCATAATGTGTATTATGTCAAATAGGAGATAATGAGATCGGATCGAGTAAGTATCGTGACCCAGTCGGCCCGTCCGCCGCTCTGAACTAATCTAGAAACAGCCTAAGGATATCCGTGTATCCAATTGACTATTCATCGATACGCGGTATTGCCGGGTGTGGTGCGACGCGAGGCTGAGGGACCGCCAGCCCTCAAATCCTTGCCTGCCTCACCCACTCGTAGAAGCAAACGGCGGCCGCGGCGCCGGCGTTCAACGATTCGATTCCGGCCCGCATCGGAACCCGGATCTTCTGGTGCGCTTGTGCGAGCAACTCCGGCGAGA
>JBGPOV010000067.1:0-19354 GCA_041488255.1 Gammaproteobacteria bacterium
ACGCACGACGACAGCGACCACTCAGGTGGTGCCGCTTCGGTTCTGGGGGCGGTGCCGGTGGATTGGGTGGCCACGTCCCTGCCGGCCGAGGCCACCGCGGTGGCGCTGGCGCGACGGCGTGTGCGTTGCTTCTCCGGCCAGACCTGGGAGTGGGACGGAGTGCGCTTCGCGGTCCTCCACCCCGATTGGCGGAGCTATAATTTGCCCGAGTTGAAGGACAACGCCCGCAGCTGCGTCCTCAAGGTCGAGTCGGCATTCGGCAGCATGCTGTTGCCGGCAGACATCGAGCAGGGGTCGGAGATGGAGTTGCTGCGAACACACCGCGAGGCGGTGCGCGCCGACGTGTTGCTCGCACCCCACCACGGCAGTGGAACTTCATCCAGCATTGCCTTTCTCGCGCAGGTGGCGCCGGGTCTGGTCGTGATCCCGGTCGGCTACCGCAACCGGTTCGGCCATCCCAAGCCAGAGGTCGTGGCACGCTATGAAGCGCTGGGCGCTCGCGTGTTGCGCAGCGACCGGGACGGTGCCGTTATGCTGAGATTCACCGCGGACGGGCTGTCGGCAGAGGGCTATCGCTCGCAGTACCGGCGCTACTGGCAAGACCGCTAACCCGTTGTGAAGCGCGGTGTCGAAGTCAACCAGAGTTGAAATGACCATCCAGGTTAGAGAAGCCAGCGCCGATGCCGATCCAGCCCAATGGCTGTCGGCTTTAGGCCAACGGCTGGGCGACGCCGACCAAGCGCTGCTGTCGCGCGCGCTGGCGCTGGCCCTGCAGCTTTACCCGGGCCGCTCCAGCGTGTTTGGCGAACCGTTGCTGATTCATTGCCGTGAGGTCGGCAGCATCCTGGGGTCGCTGCGCCTGGACGCCGAAACGCTAGCCGCGGGGCTGATGAGCGCTCTGCCGGTGGTCGAACAGGGCTGGCAGCAGCACCTGAAGGATGCGCTCGGACCGCAGGTGGCCACGCTGGTGGACGGCGTTGCACGCATGGGCCAGATCCAAGCCCTGCGCTCACGGGGCTCGGAGTCGAAGAACACCACCGACCGCAGCGCGCAGCTCGAAGCGCTTCGCAAGATGCTGCTGGCCATGGTTCAGGACGTGCGCGTGGTATTGGTCAAGCTCGCCGACCAGACGCAGACGCTGCGCTATCTGGCCGGTCGGGGCGACGACTTCGCGCGCCAGGCCGCCGCGCGCGACACGTTCGACGTGTTCGCGCCGCTCGCCAACCGGCTGGGCATCTGGCAGCTCAAGTGGGAGCTGGAGGACCTCGCGCTCCGCTGCAGCGATCCACAGACCTACCGGCGCATTGCCCGGGAACTGGACGAGAAGCGCGCGGACCGCGAGGCTTTCATCGCTGAGGTCATGGAGGTCTTGCGCGCCGAGCTGATCAACGCCGGGATCCAGGGCGAGGTGACCGGCCGCCCCAAGCACATCTACAGCATCTACAAGAAGCTGGCCCACAAGGACCGCACGCTCGGGGAGCTGTTCGACATTCGCGGCGTGCGCGTGCTGGTCGACGACGTGAAGGACTGCTACGCGGTGCTGGGCTTGGTGCACAGCCGTTGGACGCCCCTGCCCAGAGAGTTCGACGACTACGTTGCCAAGCCCAAACCGAACGGTTACCGCTCGTTGCATACGGCCGTGGTGGGGCCGGATCAGAAATTTCTCGAGGTGCAGATCCGGACCTTCGAGATGCACCAGCACTGCGAATACGGCGTCGCGGCGCACTGGCGCTATAAGGAGGGCATACGCACGCAGTCCAGCTTCGACGAAAAGATCGCTTGGCTGCGGCAGATCCTGGACTGGAAGGACGGCCTGTCGGAAGTCGGCGAGCTGGGCGAGTATTTCCGCACCGGGCTGTTCGATGACAGCGTCTACGTGCTGACACCCCAGGGCCGGGTGATCGACCTGCCCAAGGGGGCCACACCGGTCGACTTCGCCTACCACGTGCACTCGGATATCGGGCATCGCTGCCGCGGCGCGCGCGTGGACGGGGAGATGGTGCCGCTCAACTATTCTTTGTCGAATGGCCAGACCGTGGACATCGCAACGGCCAAGACAGGCGGCCCGAGCCGCGATTGGCTCAACCCCGAGCTGGGCTTCCTCCATAGCCAGCGGGCCAGAGCCAAGGTGCGTCAGTGGTTCAACAGCCAGAACCTGGACACCGCCATCGCCCAAGGCCGGCAGGTGGTGGAAAAGCTGCTCCAGCGCGCCGGCATGACGGCCCTGGGCCTGGATGCGTTGGCGGCGAGAATGGGTTTCCAGAAGCTCGACGAGCTCCTCGCTTTGGTGGGTCGAAGCGAGGTAACCGTTCGCCAGGTCCAGGCCGCACTGCGCGATGAAGGCCCGCGCACTGCCGCGGAGACCACCCTGGAGCAGACGCTTCCTCCGCCGCAGGTCGCCTCGATGCGCGCGAGCGAGGATTTGCGCCGCCGCAGCGACATCCTGGTGGTAGGGGTGGACAAGCTCCTCACGGTCCTGGCCAAGTGCTGCAAACCGGCGCCCGCCGACGCGATCATCGGCTTCGTCACCCGCGGCCGTGGGGTCACGGTGCACCGGCAACAGTGTCCGAACGTTGGCCGGCTTGCCTCAGAACGATTGATCGCGGCGCAGTGGGGCAGCGGCGCCGGCCAGGGACGCTTCCCGGTTGACGTGGAGATCGGCGGCACCAGCCACCCGAGCCTCATGCGCGACATCCTGGACGTTTTCACCCGCGAGAAAGTGAGGGTCGCCTCTGCCACATCGCAGGCGCGCGACGAGCAAGCGCGCATGTTCTTTACACTCGAGGTCAACGGGCTGGACCAGGTCCGCCGGCTGCTCAGCGTGATCCGTCAGCTGCCCGCGGTGAGCTCGGCCCGCCGCCTCTAAAGCTAGTGTCTCGCCCGCCGATATATTGGCCTCCGAGGCGGCCGCAAGGTCGCCGTCCAGCAGCCGGCGCCAAGCCGCCGGCAGGAGGGCCAAGCCATCATGCTCAGCGGGAAACACCCAGAGAACAACCGCGACCAAGCCGAAGACCTGACCCAGCTGCTAAGCGCGGTCGAAGCGGTTTCCCGCGACACCAGCCTGCTCGCGCTGAACATGGCGCTCGAGGGCGCGTCCGCAGCCGCCAGCAGCACCGCGCAGATCGCGAACGCAGTGGGCGAACTGTCGATTCGCGCCACGCAGTTCAGCCAACAGATGCGGGGTTGCCTTGTCGCGGGCGCAGACCACCTGGACGCTCATAGCCTGTCGGAGCTGTGCAGGGTCACGCGCGGCGTTGCCGACCTGATCACTGAGGTGAGCGATCTCGCAACCGATGTGCTGGACGGCATCGCCGATCCATGCATCGAACGCCGACTGCCGGAAGTGACGCCGGACCTGTTGGATCAGCTGCGCAGCCGCGCCCGCGTGCTGGACCAGCTGGTGCACGCGTTACCGGATATGCCGCGCGGCACCGAGGCGGCGGACTCTAGCCCTCACGCCAGCAACCAGCCGTGGGAGTGACAGATTTGAGCCGTGCGTCGGTTTCGGCTAGAATTGCGGCCCACAGGCGCGTAGCTCAGCTGGTTAGAGCATCACCTTGACATGGTGGGGGTCGTTGGTTCGAGTCCAATCGCGCCTACCAATTCAGGAACTAGGAGACGGGAGTCAGCGAGACTTCGAAACGCTGGCTCTTGTCGTTTCTGAGACCTTCCCGTTTGCTTGGATCGTGTTCATGCCCGTCATCCGGCTGCCCGATGGGGCGGAGAAGCGCTTCGATGCGCCCGTGAGCGTGGCCGAGGTGGCTGCTGCCATCGGCCCGGGGCTGGCGCGCGCGGCGCTGGCAGGCAAGGTTGACGGCAAGCTGGTCGACCTCAGCCAGGTGATCGATCGCGACGCTCAGGTTACGATCGTGACGGACAAGGACACGGACGGCATCGACATCCTGCGCCACTCGACCGCTCATCTGCTGGCGCACGCCGTCAAGGAGTTGTTCCCCGACGCCCAGGTCACGATAGGCCCGGTGATCGAAGACGGTTTCTACTACGACTTTTCCTACCAGCGGGCGTTTACGCCCGAGGACTTGGCCGCGATCGAGAAGCGCATGGCGGAGATCGCCAGGCGCGACCTCCCGGTCCGGCGCGAGGTCTGGGATCGCTCCGCGGCGATCCAATTCTTCAAGCAGCAGGGCGAACACTACAAGGCCCAGATCATCGAGAGCATCCCCGGCGACGAAGCCATCACCCTGTACAGGCAGGACAACTTCACCGATCTTTGCCGCGGCCCGCATGTGCCCTCTACCGGCAAGCTCAAGGTGTTCAAGCTGATGAAGCTGGCCGGCGCCTACTGGCGCGGCGATTCGCGCAACGAGATGCTGCAGCGAATCTACGGAACGGCCTGGGCCAAGAAGGAAGACCTGGACGCCTACCTGCACCGACTCGAGGAGGCCGAGCGGCGCGACCATCGCAAGCTGGGCAAGCAGCTCGACCTGTTTCACCTCCAGGACGAAGCGCCAGGGATGGTGTTCTGGCACCCGAAAGGCTGGACCATCTGGCAGCAGGTCGAGCAGTACCTGCGTCGCGTTCTCGACGCAGCCGGCTACCAGGAGGTGCGCACACCGCTGGTGATGGACCTCACCCTGTGGGAGCGGTCCGGTCACTGGGATCACTTCCGCGAGAACATGTTCTTCACCAGTTCCGAGAACCGGGACTACGCGGTGAAGCCGATGAGCTGCCCGGGCGCCATCCAGATCTACAACCAGGGCATACGCAGTTACAGGGACCTGCCGCTGCGCCTGGCGGAGTTCGGCTCATGTCACCGCAATGAGCCCTCCGGAGCCCTGCATGGCATCATGCGAGTGCGTGCCTTCGTGCAGGACGACGCCCATATCTTCTGCACCGAGGGGCAGGTCCAGTCCGAGGCCGCTGCATTCATCGACCTTGTGCAACGGGTGTACAAGGATTTCGGCTTCGACGAGATTCTGATCAAGCTCGCCACCCGCCCAGCCAAGCGCATCGGCACGGACGAGGCTTGGGACAGAGGCGAGGCGGATCTGGCGAAGGCCTTGGACTCGAAAGGTTTGGCTTGGCAGCTGTCCCCCGGCGAGGGTGCGTTCTACGGACCCAAGATCGAGTTCTCGCTGAAAGACAGCATTGGCCGGGTCTGGCAATGCGGCACGCTGCAGGTCGACTTTTCCATGCCGGGATTGCTAGGCGCCGAGTACGTTGCCGACGACAATACACGCAAGGTCCCGGTCATGCTGCACCGGGCCATCCTGGGTTCGATGGAGCGCTTTATCGGCATTCTGATCGAGCACCACGCGGGGGCGCTTCCGCTGTGGCTCTCGCCGATTCAAGTGATGGTGCTGAACATCTCGGAACACCAGGCCCAATATGCTCGTGAGGTTGCCAGTGTCCTGAGCCGGGCCGGCTTCCGCGTCGAGGCGGACTTGAGAAACGAGAAAATTACCTATAAGATTCGCGAACATAGTCTTCAGAAGCTGCCCTACCAGGCGATCGTGGGCGACAAGGAGGTGGCTTCGAAGGCAGTTGCCGTGCGCACGCGGGGCGGCGTCGACCTGGGGCAGATGCCCCTGGACGCTCTCGTGCTCCGCCTCAGGGCGGAGCAGGGTCCCGCAGCGGCGGCTTGATTTTTCTGGAGGTGCGACTTATCGCTCAGGAACGAGACAAAGACACGCGGATCAACGAGGAGATCAGCTCGCCGGAAGTGCGGTTGATCGGAGTAGACGGGGCGCAGCTCGGGATCGTGAATCTGGCGGCGGCCAACAAGCTGGCTGAAGAAGCAGGTGTGGATCTGGTGGAGATCGCACCGACAGCAAAGCCTCCCGTTTGCCGCATCATGGACTACGGCAAATATAGGTACGCCGAAGCGAAGAAGCGGCACGAGGCAAAGCTCAAGCAGAGGCAGATTCAGGTCAAGGAGGTCAAATTCCGGCCTGGTACCGACGAGGGCGATTATCAGATCAAGCTGCGAAACCTGATCCACTTCTTGGCAGAGGGCGATAAGACCAAGGTCACCCTGCGTTTCCGAGGCCGCGAGATGGCGCACCAGGAGTTCGGTGTCAAGTTGTTGGAGCGCGTTAGAGGGGACCTCGATCCCTATGGGGTGGTGGAACAGTGGCCGAAGCTGGAAGGCCGGCAGATGATCATGGTGCTGTCGCCGAAGAAGAAGGTGCCCCATTGATACAAGTCCCCGGGCATCCCGGGGTTTGACAACAAGTGATGCCGTGGTTCGAAGCGCCGCGCTACGCGGCCACCCGGCGCCATGACAGATGTGAAGGAGCAGTGAATATGCCCAAAATGAAAACCAAGAGCGGCGCGGCGAAGCGGTTCCGCGTCCAGAGCGGCGGCGGCATCAAGCGCAGCCGCGCTTTTCTGCGCCACATCCTCACCAAGAAGAGCACCAAGCGCAAGCGCCATCTGCGCGGGACCACGCAGGTGAATCCTGCCAACAAGCGCGCCATCAAGGCGATGCTGCCCTACGCGTAAGGAGAGCGAAGCATGCCGAGAGTCAAGCGTGGGGTGACGGCACGGGCCCGTCACAAGAAGGTCCTCGAGCAGGCCAAGGGATTTCGCGGCCGCCGCAAGAACGTCTTCCGCGTAGCCAACGAAGCGGTGATGAAGGCGGGCCAGTACGCCTACCGCGACCGCCGCGTGCGCAAGCGCGAGTTCCGGGCGCTGTGGATCGCGCGCATCAACGCCGCCGCACGCGAGTCCGGGATGAGTTATTCGGTTTTCATGAATGGATTGAAGAAGGCTGCCATCGAGCTCGACCGCAAGGTTCTGGCCGAACTGGCGGTGTTCGACAAACCCGCGTTTGCCAAGATCGCGAGCCAGGCGAAAGCCAGCCTCGGCGCCTGAGCTCGGGATAGCGGAAAGTAAGGAGGCTGAACGGCCTCCTTTTTTGTTTGCACCAATCCTGAACCGTATCAGACACACGCGCGAACCCGGGCACAACGATGGACAAAGCAGGGCTGGAGAAATTGGCGGCCGAAGCCGCCGAGGCGTTCGAGCGCGCCTCTTCCAGCGCCGAGCTGGAGCAGGCCAAAGCCGGCTACCTGGGCAAATCTGGCGCGCTGAGCGCGCTGCTCAAAGAGCTCAGCAAGCTGGCGCCGCAGGAGCGCCCGCTTGTCGGTGGCTGGATCAACGATGTCAAAGCACGCATCGAGGACGCCTTGTCGGCGCGTCGCGTCGCGCTCACGCAGGCTGCTGTCGATGCCCGGCTGGCCAAGGAAGCGCTGGACGTTACGCTGCCCGGCCGCGGACGCGGGTTGGGCGGCATTCACCCGATCGTTCGCACCTGGCAGCGGATCGAGGCGATCTTCCGCTCCATCGGCTTCGATGTCGCTGACGGGCCCGAGATCGAAACCGACTGGTACAACTTCACCGCGCTGAACCAGCCCGAGAATCATCCGGCGCGCTCCATGCACGACACCTTCTACGTCGAAGGCGGGTTGCTGCTTCGCACTCACACCAGCCCTATGCAGGTGCGCTACGCGCAGCAGCACGAGCCGCCGATCAAGGTCATCGCGGCCGGACGAACCTATCGCGTGGACAGCGATGCCACGCACTCGCCCATGTTCCATCAGGTCGAGGGGCTGTGGATCGACGAGCACATCAGCTTTGCCGATCTCAAAGGCGTGTATACCGATTTCCTGCGGCGCTTCTTCGAGACTGATGCACTGCAGGTGCGCTTTCGGCCCTCGTTCTTCCCGTTCACCGAGCCGTCCGCGGAAATCGACATGGCCTTTCCCAGCGGACCGCTGAAGGGTCGCTGGCTGGAACTTTCCGGCGCCGGGCAGGTGCATCCGAACGTGGTGCGCAACTACGGCCTGGATCCGGAGCGCTGGATCGGCTTTGCCTTCGGCAGCGGGCTGGAGCGGCTGACGATGCTGCGCTATGGCATCGACGACCTGCGCCTGTTCTTCGAGGGCGACCTGCGTTTTCTCAAGCAGTTCGCTTGATCGATCGTTACCGGGTTCATAACGGATGCAATTTCCCGAAAGCTGGCTGCGTTCGATGGTCAATCCAGCGTTGGCCACGCAGGAGCTCGCCCACCTGCTGACCATGTCTGGGTTCGAAGTGGAGTCGTGTGATCCGGTCGCGCCCCCGTTCTCCAAAGTGGTCGTGGGTCAGGTGCGCGCAGTCGAGAAACATCCCAATGCCGATCGGCTCACGGTCTGCGAGGTGGATGCGGGAACCGGCAAGCCGCTCAGCATTGTGTGCGGCGCGGCCAACGTCGTGCCCGGCATGAAAGCGCCTTGCGCGCTGGTGGGGGCGAGCTTGCCGGGCGAGAAGCCGGGCACAGCGTTCGAGCTCAAGCCCGCCACCGTGCGTGGGGTTCAGAGCCAGGGCATGCTCTGCTCGGCGCGGGAGCTGGGCTTGTCGGACGACCACAGTGGAGTGCTCGCGCTCGACGCTGGCGCGCCGGTGGGGCGTGACATACGCGAGCACCTCAGCCTGGACGACCACATCTTCGCCATCAAGCTGACGCCGAATCGGGCGGACTGCCTCTCTATCCTGGGTGTCGCGCGCGAGGTCGCCGCGCTCACCGGCGCGACCTTGTGCCCGCCCGCGGTTTGCGCCGTCCCGAACGGTTGCGACGCGGTCTTCCCAGTCAGAATCTCCGAGCCGCACGGCTGCGGCCGCTTCACGGGTCGGGTAATTCGAGACGTGGACGCCCGGGCTGCTACCCCGGAGTGGATGCGCCAACGGCTGGAACGTGCCGGCCAGCGCTGCATTTCCGCGTTAGTGGACGTGACCAATTACGTGATGCTGGAGCTGGGACGGCCGCTGCACGTTTACGACGTGGACAAGCTCGCCAGTCACATCGACGTGCGGTGGGGACGCCGCGGAGAGAGGCTCAAGCTGCTCAACGAGCAAGTCGTGGAACTCGAGCCCGATGTGCTCGCAATCACGGATGCCTCGGGCCCCATCGGCTTGGCCGGGATCATGGGCGGGGACAGCACCAAGGCCGATCTGGCTTCGCGCCACGTGTTCCTGGAAGCGGCCTTCTTCTTCCCCGACGCCATCGCCGGGCGCGCGCGCCGTTGGAACTTCACAAGCGATGCTGCGCACCGTTTCGAGCGCGGTGTGGACTTCGACAACAACATCGCCGGCATTGAGCGGGCCACGCGGCTGATCCTGGAAATCTGTGGCGGCAGGCCGGGGCCGACGGTGGACACGATCGCTGCGCTGCCCGAGCGCAGGCCGGTGCGCATGCGCGTGGCCCGCGCGCAGCGCGTCATCGGCGTAGCCATCTCCGCCGAAGAGATGGCAAAGATCTTCGGCCGCCTTCGGCTGGAGCTCCGGCGCGACGGCAGCGCAGCGGACGAGGCCTTCTGGGTCAGCCCTCCGTCCTACCGGTTTGACCTCGAGATCGAAGAAGACCTGATCGAGGAAGTGGCGCGCGTGCACGGATTCGAGAGGATTCCCGCACGCCCGCCGTTGGCCGCCGCGGTGATGCGCAGTGAACCCGAGACACACCGTTCGCTGCACGCTCTGCGCGCAACGATGGCGGCGACCGACTATCAGGAGGTGATCAACTTCAGCTTCGTGGAACCGGAGTGGGAGGCGGACTTCGTCGCCAACCTGAACCCGATCCGGCTGGTGAACCCGATCGCCAGCCATCTTTCGGTGATGCGCAGCACGCTTTTCGGCGGGCTGGTCGCGAACCTGCGTTACAACTTGAACCGGCGCGCTTCTCGCGTGAGGGTGTTCGAGGTCGGCCGCGTCTACCTGCGCGAGTCCGCGCTGCCGGAGGGCCCGCTGGAGGTCGCTGGCATCCGTCAGCCGGTCCGAATCGCCGCGGCTGCCTTCGGCCCGGCGCTAG
Organism: Gammaproteobacteria bacterium; assembly: GCA_041488255.1. GTDB lineage: Bacteria > Pseudomonadota > Gammaproteobacteria > Burkholderiales > SHXO01 > SHXO01. The sequence continues at coordinate 9,809 of JBGPOV010000067.1, forward strand.
CAGAGCAGTGGGGCACAGCAGCGCGAACGGTGGATTTCTTCGACGTCAAGGGCGACCTGCAGACCTTGTTGGGGCCGCAGGGCGCGCGCTACGAACCGGCTCCACACCCGGCCCTGCATCCGGGGCGTTCGGCCCGAGTCGTGTTGGACGGCCGCCCCATTGGCTGGCTCGGGGAACTGCATCCACGGTGGCAGCAGAAATACGAGCTTCCGGCCCCACCGATCCTGTTCGAAGTCGATGCCGCGCCGCTGCAGCACGTCGGGCTACCTGCCTACCGTGAGGTGTCGAAATTCCCGGCTGTTAGCCGGGATCTGTCCGTGATCTTGCCCGAAACGGTCCCGGTCCAGGCCGTTCTGGATGATCTTGCGGCGCACAAACCGGCCCTGGTCGAGAGCATAGCGCTGTTCGACCTATACCGGGGTCAGGGCGTGGAAAATGGGAGAAAAAGTCTTGCTTTCCGAGTGTTATTGCAAGATACTCAAAAGACAATGACCGATCCGGAGGTCGAGTCAGCGGTGGCTCAGTTGGTGGAGCGGCTGGTGAGGCAATTCGGGGGAAAACTGCGCGACTGAGGGTGTGAGATGACGCTCACCAAGGCTGATCTGGCTGATCTCCTGTTTGAGAAAGTGGGTTTGAACAAACGCGAAGCAAAGGACATGGTCGAGAGCTTCTTCGAGGAAGTCCGCAAAGCCCTCGAGGCTGGCGAGGGCGTGAAGCTGTCGGGGTTCGGCAACTTCCAGCTGCGAGACAAGCCTCAGCGCCCCGGCCGCAACCCCAAGACCGGCGAGGAGATCCCGATCACGGCGCGGCGTGTAGTGACCTTCCACGCCAGCCAAAAGCTGAAGGCGATGGTCGACAAAAACTACCATGGACGAGAGGCCGAGCAGCCCCAGCAAGCCTAGCCTGCCCGCCATTCCGGCCAAGCGCTACTTCACCATCGGCGAGGTAAGCGAGTTGTGCGGCGTGAAGCCGCACGTGCTGCGCTACTGGGAGCAGGAATTCACCCAGCTCAAGCCGGTCAAGCGGCGGGGTAATCGGCGCTATTATCAGCACCATGAGGTGCTGTTGATCCGGCGCATCCGCCAGCTGTTGTACGAGGAGGGTTTCACCATCAGCGGGGCGCGCCACCGCCTCGACCAGGCGGTCGAGCAAGCCACCAAATCCGGCGCCGGCTCGGCTGCGAAAGTCACCTCGTCCACGCTGCGCAAGGAGATCAAGAACGTCCTCGATTCGCTGCGCTGACCGCCCGATGACGCCGCGCATTCCTGGCTCATGGAGCAGTTCTGCTATACTTCGCCGCGAGTCGGGGCGTAGCGCAGCCTGGTAGCGTACTTGCATGGGGTGCAAGTGGTCGCTGGTTCGAATCCAGTCGCCCCGACCAAAAAAATCAAAGGGCCAGAGGGATAAACCTTTGGCCCTTTGTCCTTGTGGTACGCAAGATGGTACACACGAGGACGTGGTAAGGGCCACTTCTGAACCCAGACCCCCACGGCACTGGCTACTTGAACCGAGTTCGGATAGACGCTACGCTGAACACCATACGCTGAACACCATACGCTGAACACCATACGCTGAACACCATGGGAGCTCGCAAAACCCCAGCGAAGAAGCTGGCCGCCAAGAGGAAGGCGGCCGGGAAGACTACGATCCAGGCTCGGTCGTCCGCTTCAGGAGGATTCGTGATCCTCGACTCTCCGCTCAAGCTAAAGCATCTCACCGCAGCGCACATCAAGCAGGTTGTGAAGTCGACCAGCTAGCTAACTAAAGCCGATCGATGGCTGCGCCGCAGAAGCCGCCGTACGATCGCTGTGTGTTCGTCAACTGCCCCTTCGATGCGGCCTACAAGCCGCTGTTTGACGCCATTCTCTTCGCGATCCACGACTGCGGGTTCGTAGCGCGGACGGCGCTGGAAGTCACAGGCTCAGCGGAGACGCGGCTGAGCAAGATCGCCCGCATCATCCAGGAGTCCCGCTGGTCTCTTCACGACATCAGTCGCGTCGAAGTGACGCCGAGCAATCCGCTGCCTCGGTTCAATATGCCCTTCGAGTGCGGCCTTGCGCTCGGCCTGCAGCGATTCGGAAAACCCGAGGACCGTAAGAGAGACTTCCTGGTCCTCGCGGCAAAACCCTACCAGGACCGGCGCACCCTCAGCGACCTCGCCGGCCAGGATGCCGCGTATCATCAGAACAAGCCCGGCAACGCTATCGATGTCATCCGGAAGTTCCTCGCTCCAAAATCTCCATCTGCTGTTCGCGGCGGCACAGCGATCAAGGCGCGCTACAGGAAGTTTCAAGCAGAGCTCCCGAAGCTGCTTGCCGGCCTTGAGATCAGCAGGAAGGAGATCCTCACCCTCGACTACGTGCCGGAACTGCTCAGGGTGATGATCGAGTGGCAGCGGCGCATGAATGCTTCGCGTCGACGCGGATGAGCATGGCCCGGTCGGCGACCTCGTATATAATTCCGCGGGCTTTGAGCGCCTTGAGTCGTTTGTCTGTGAGCAACGTCGTTCAGGCCTCCGTGATACGCAGCGTGGTACACGGGGTCTCCGGCAAGAGATAGGCTCTAAAGACCGTGGATACAAGGCTTCCGAGAGGATCATGGGACTGGGATGAAGAACCGTGAACTGCCACTTCCCCCGCATGGGGTGCAAGTGGTCGCTGGTTCGAATCCAGTCGCCCCGACCATTTCTCTGATCCGCCCGCTTCCCAGTCTGCGGGCGATGCGGTTCGCCGCAGGGTCGATGACCCGGCGCGAGAGCGAGAAGCCCGTGCCGTGCCGCCTTCGAAATGCGCATCCTGCTGAGTAACGACGACGGCTACTTTGCGCCAGGACTCGCGATTCTGGCCGAGACCCTCTCTCCCCTTGCCGAGGTCGTTGTAGTGGCCCCCGAGCGCGACCGCAGCGGCGCCAGCAACTCGCTTACCCTCGACCGTCCACTCATGGTGCGCAAGTCGCACCTGGGGTTCCATTACGTGAACGGTACTCCCACAGACTGCGTGCATCTCGCTGTGACAGGTATGCTCGACCCGCTGCCCGACATGGTGGTCTCGGGGATCAATCACGGCGCCAACATGGGGGATGACACGATCTACTCGGGCACCGTTGCCGCTGCCACCGAGGGATTCCTGTTGGGCATTCCGGCCATCGCGGTCTCGCTCGCCACGAAGTCCGAAGGCAACTATCCGGCCGCGGCGCGCGTGGCGGCCGACTTGGTGCGCCGTTTCCAACGGCGGGCGTTCCTCCAGCCGGTGCTTCTCAATGTGAACGTGCCGGATGTGCCGTACGGCGAACTGCGCGGCGTCAAGGTCACCCGGCTCGGGCGGCGGCACAAGGCCGAGTCCGTGATCAGGTCGAGCAACCCGCGCGGCGAGACCGTGTTCTGGATAGGGGCCGCGGGCGACGCCGAAGACGCGGGTGAGGGCACCGACTTCCATGCCGTGTCCGAACGGTTCGTCTCGATCACGCCGCTGCAAATGGATCTCACGCACTTCGCGCACCTCGATGCCCTGCGCGGATGGCTGGAGCCCGAGGCGGTGCTCGACGACCCGGCGCGGGCCGATCCGGCGGAGGTCGCCGGACGCTAGCCGGCGCGTTCGCTGACCGTCGCCGCGTCTCCATGAGCAGCAGGCATCTCGGCATCGGAATGACGTCTCAGCGCACCCGCATGCGCATGGTTCAGCGTTTGCGCGAGCAGGGCATCCGCGACGAGGTGGTGCTGGGTGCGCTGGCCGAGGTACCGCGCCACGTGTTCGTGGACGAGGCCTTGGCGCATCGGGCCTACGAGGACATCGCGCTGCCCATCGGCTTCGGTCAAACCATCTCCAATCCCTGGGTCGTGGCGCGGATGGTGGAACTGGCACGCGCCGGCGGCCCGCTCGACAAGGTGCTCGAGGTTGGGACCGGCTGCGGCTACCAAGCGGCGGTGCTGTCACGCCTGGCGCGCCAGGTCTGGTCGGTCGAGCGCATCTCCCAGCTGCTGATGCGTGCGCGCACGCACCTGCGGGAACTGCGGATCGGGAACGTGCGCGTCAAGCACGGGGACGGCCACCTCGGGCTAAAGGAGGCCGCACCCTACGATGCAATTGTCATGGCGGCCGCGGCGACCCACGTCCCGGCGGCGTTGCTGGAGCAGCTCACCGGCGGCGGACGTCTGGTGCTGCCGCTCGGCAGCCAAGACCAGTTGCTCACGGTCATCACACGCGAGGCCGATGGCTTCGCCCAGCGGAGCCTGGAGCCGGTACGGTTCGTTCCACTGGTTCCGGGGGCTTCGGTCTGATGGGGCCGAAACAGCACTCGGCGGCGCACACCGCGACACGCTGAGAATGGGCACGCGCGTCGCAGTCGGGTTGCTCTGCGCGTACTGCCTGCTGTTGGGCGGATGCGAGACGCTACCCGCTCCGGTTGCGGAACGCCGGGTCGAGGACTATCGCAAGGCCGCACCGGCTCCTGCGCCTCAACCCAAGCAGGCACCCGCCCGCGACTCGGTTACGGCGCCTGCTCCTTCACCCCCGGTAGCGCCCGTGTCGAAACCGGCCGCGCCCAAGCCTGCCCCCGCGGGCGATGAAGTGGCGGACGCCGATTCGCGCCCTGAGTTCTACACCGTCAAGCGCGGCGATACGCTGTACAGTGTTGCGCTGGACGCCGGCCTCGACTACAAGGACCTGGCGGCCTGGAACCAGCTGGACGATCCCAACGTCATCAGGGTCGGTCAGCAGCTTCGCCTGCGTCCGCCGCCGGGATGGAAGCCGGAGTCCGCCGATACGCAAGGCGTGATCGTGCGCCCGGCGGCGACCCAGCCGCCGGTCGAGACGTTGCCGCTGGAGGCCCCGCCGCCGGTGAAATCCGGGCCCAAGGGCATCAAGGTGCCCTATTCGGAACAGGCGCTAGCGCAACTCACGCGCGATCCGGGCAAGGTGCCGGCGATCGAGGGCAAAGCAGCCGCCGAAGTCAAGCCGCAGGCACGACCGCAGAGTTCGCCCGCCCCGGCCGCGGCGCCCCCCGCTGCCGCAACAACCTCAGAGCCGGCTCCGGTGTTGGCGAAGCCCGCGACTTCGCCGGTGGCCTCAACCAAGGCTCAAGAACCGGCGCTCGGGCCGGAGCGGCAGGAACCGCTTCAATGGGTCTGGCCCACAGTGGGGCAACTGCTGCATCCCTTTGACGAGGGGCCCAATCCCAAAGGGGTCGCCATCGCGGGCAATCCGGGGCAGGCGATCGTGGCCAGCGCCACGGGCAAAGTGGTGTACAGTGGAAGCGCCCTGCGAGGTTACGGTAAGCTCATCATCATCAAGCACGACAATACCTACCTCAGCGTCTACGCTCACAACCGCGAGCTGCTGGTGAAGGAGGGGGAGCATGTGAGCAAGGGCCAGAGGATCGCCGAGATGGGGAGCATCGACGCAGGGCAGGTCGGCCTGCACTTCGAGATTCGGCGCATGGGCAAACCGGTCGACCCTCTGAAATATCTGCCGCCGCAAGGCTCCCCGTGACTGAAGAGCGTCAGTCGCTCGGCGAAGACGCGCAGGAGGAGGCGTTCCTCGCGCACTCCGAGGGGCCGGTGGTGGAGGACGCCTACGCCAGCGCCGATCTTCTGTCCGACGTCACTCAGCTGTACTTCAACGAGATCGGCCACAACCATCTGCTGACGGTGGGCGAAGAGTTGCGCTTCGCCCGCCTGGCCAAGGCGGGCGAGTTCGAGGCGCGCCAGAAGATGATCGAGCACAACCTGCGGCTGGTGGTGAACATCGCCAAGCACTACGCCAACCGCGGGCTCGCGCTGCTGGACCTGATCGAGGAGGGCAACCTCGGTCTGATTCACGCGATCGAGAAGTTCGACCCGGAGCGCGGCTTCCGCTTTTCGACCTATGCCACTTGGTGGGTCCGCCAGAGCATCGAGCGCGCCATCATGTACCAGTCGCGCACCATCCGGCTTCCCGTGCACATCATCAAGGAGCTGAACATGGTGCTACGCGCGATGCGCCACCTCGAGACCCACTCGGACCGCGAACCCAGCCCCGAAGACGTTGCGCATCTGCTGGACTGCGACGCCGAGGATGTGCGCCGCCTGCTCGTGCTCAACGAGCGCATGGCTTCGCTGGATGCACCGCTGGAGATCGATCCCATGCTGTCGGTAGGCGAATCGCTGGCCGACGAGAGCAGCCTTACGCCCGAAGCGCGCCTCGAGCTGTCCGAGATCGAGAAACGGGTCGTGGAATGGCTCGGCCAGGTCTCCGATCGCCATCGGTGCGTGATCGAACGTCGCTACGGGCTGAACGGGTCGGACATTTGCACGCTCGAGCAGCTCGCCCAGGACCTCAATCTCACCCGCGAGCGCGTGCGCCAGATCCAGCTCGAGGCGTTGTCCAGCCTGCGCCGGATCCTGCGTCGCAGCGGTATCAACCGCGACGTCCTGCGGTAGCGTTTAAAGCGAGCTGACCAGTCCCCGCAGTCGCCGCTCCTGCGCCTTGCCGGCCCGACCCCCATAACGCATGCCGATATACAGGTCGGCGATGGCCCGGATCTTGGGCTCCAGTGCCGGTTGCTCGGTCACGGCGCGCCGCGCGAAGTCGCGCGGCCCTTCTCCCGGGCGCCTCTGGGTGCCGCGTCGGGCGAGCTTGCGGCAGAAGGCGCGCCACGTGCGTGCCAAGGGGTCGGGCGGCACCATCCGGAGCTGGCGCAGGACCAGCAGCGCGAGCACAGCAACAACGGCACCGGCGATGCTCATCAGCAGCACCGCCAGCGTTTGCCACGTGGCCGACCTGAACCCTACGTCGCTGAGCAGCCTCGTCTGGCGGTCGGGCGTGTAGCCCAACACCCATTGGTTCCAGGAGTTGGCTATCGCGTCCCAGGTAAAGTGGATCTGGTTGAGCAGCTGTATGCTTCCGCGCACTGAGATCGGTAGCGGATCGCCGGCCGGAATGGCGGCTGCGATGCCGACCTGAATACGGGCAGGGGACACGGCCGCGGTGGGGTCTACCCGCACCCAGCCTTCGCCCTTCAGCCAGACCTCGGCCCACGCGTGAGCCTCGGACTGACGCACGATCATGTAGTGGCCCAGCGGGTTCATCTCACCGCCTTGGTACCCGGTGACCACGCGCGCGGGCACGCCGGCGGCGCGCATCAGGAATACAAACGATGACGCGTAGTGCTCGCAGAACCCGCGCCGCGTCGCGAACAAGAATTCGTCCACCGTGTCGCGCCCCAGCTCTGGCGGTACCAGGGTATAGAAAAACAGCTGCGAGCGGAACATGTCCAGCACGTTGTTCACCACGTCCAGATCGGCAGAGGACTGCTGCCGCATTTCGCGCCCCATCTGGAGGGATTTCGGGTTGTAGCCGTAGGGCAGCCGCAACGCGCGGCGCAGCAGATCGGGCCGCTCGTCCAGTCCGTAACGGTAACCGAGGTGCGAATCGACGTCGTAGCGCAGGCGGTTGCGGATCGGGCGCAGGGACAGCAACTGGTAGTCGTCGGTGAGCACCGTGCCGGACGGCGCCTCGATGGGCAAGTCGATGGCGAACACCCAGCGCGTGTACTGTGGCTCGAGCGTGACCGTGTACCCGACCGCAGGGGTGGTGCCTTCGTGATGGACGCTGCCGACGGCGCTGGTGCCCATGTCCCCCGCGGTCCAGGTGCGGCCGTCGAAGTCCCACAGCACCGGGCCGCGCCAATATAGGTTCTTGGGCTGCGGCGGCCGCGAATGAAACTGCACGCGGAAAGCCACCTCGTCAGACAAGCCCAGGGCGCTGAGGCTCCCAGGGGACATGCTGTCTGACAGCCCGCTGATTCCAGCCGAGGTGGCCTGCGGGAGACCGAAGATGGGCCCCTGCACGCGCGGGAACAGCAGGAACAGGGTGAGCATCAGGGGTGCGCCCTGCAGCATCAGAGTTGCGGCAGTACGCAGCACCTGCAGCGGCGCCAGAGTGTGGGCGCGATCCTGGAACGCGACCAGGGTCGCCGTGAGCCAGGCTATCGCGCCCAGCATATAAAGCGCGGTGGGGATGGTCTGGGAATAGAGGAAGTTGGTGATGATCAGGAAAAAGCCGAGGCAGACTGCCACCGTGGCGTCGCGCAGCGCCTTCAGTTCCAGCAGCTTGAGCGCGAGCATAATGGCCAACAGCGCCACCGATGCGTCGCGTCCGAGGCGGGGCCCATAGCTCATCACCACAGCGGCAATGCCCACCACCGTGAGCGGGACCAGAAGCCATTTCCGGGGCAGGGCACCCCCGCGCCAGGCGAGCCACGCCCTCCAGACGAGCATGGCCGCAACAGCGATCGAAACCCAAGCCGGAATACGCGCCACGTGCGGGGCCAGCACGGCCACGAGCACGCCGAGCAGGGAGTAGACTCCCGCGCTGTTCAGCGGTGCGGCGTCGACCCGCGTGGTCATGCCTGGAACAACGCCAGCGCGGTGAGGCACTGCTGGTCATGTGCGAGGCCAGTCCCCGGCGGGATCACCATGGACGGCAGGCGCAGGCCGTAAGGGTATCCGGCGCGCGCGGCCTCGAGCACCCAGCGGGTGAGCCGTGACAGCCGCGCTTCCCGGATCAAACTGGCCGGCAGATCGTTCCACTCCAGCCACAGTTCGCCGGCCGCGAGCCCGAAGAACTGTTTGGTCATCACGGGCTGGCCGCGCGCTAGCGCCTTCCACGCCACGTGGCGCAGTGAGTCGCCGGCCTGGTACTTGCGCAGCCCGGCAAAATCGTCTTGACCCTGACCCGTCTCCAGCCCTTCGGAATCGCCTGCGCGCGGCCGAGGCAGAGAAACGCGTCCAGATTCTGGGCGAGGATAGACCAGACAGTGCATATCCAGGTCCACATTCGACCAAGCGTGGAACAGGCCCAGTGGAAACGTAGTCAACGCGCGCGGGCCCTCGAGGCGTAGGCGGCCCCGTCGTGCAGCCGGCATACTGATGTGTACCGTGGTCGTCTGCCCGGGACCCACGTCCACGAAAACCGGCTCCTGACCCGCTCCCAACAGCCCAATCGAGCGCCGCGTCATGGCGTCGGGGTTGGTGACCAGCACGGGAAACAGCGCCTCACCTCCGGCAAACACGGGATCCGGCCGACCGGGTTTGAGCTGCAGGCGGACGAGGTTTCGGAAGGTGTGCAGGATCGAAACGATCCCGACTCCGCTCATGAGGAACGTCAGCACGTAGCCCAAACCGAGGTTGTAGTTGATGCAGCCGAACAGCATCACCAGCACGGTGAACCCGAACAGGACGCCAGCGCGGGTCGGGAGGATATAGATCCTGCTCTGGGTAAGCGTGACCGGGCCCTGAGCCGACCGACGCCTACGCCGCTCAAGCCGGCGGAATCTGAGCGCGAAGCTCACGCAGCCCGCACCGTACGCGTCAGGGAACGGCGACCTCGGCCAGCAGCCGCCGAGCGACTTCCTCGCTGTCCCGTGGCTGCCGGTCGGCCGCCTGTAGGCGATGGCCGACGACGCTGGGCAGCACGGCTTGCACATCCTCCGGCAGCACGTGGCCGCGTGCCTCGAGGAACGCCCAGGCGCGCGCCGCATGCAGCAGGTTGAGGCCCGAGCGCGGACTCA